>CAYLJB010000027.1:0-26439 GCA_964383785.1 uncultured Fluviicola sp. | reverse complement strand
GCCGGTTTCGCTGGAATCTCTTGGCTTGTTTCCTGGAAAAAACTGACGAAGCGTCAGGTGGCCATACAATTTTTGCTCTTCATCCTTTTCCTTCTATCTCTCGTTCCATTCATCAATTACAGTTTTGATCTGAAGGAAGCAGGCGCCCTTTACTACGGCAGTTTGGACGGTTTGTGGTGGGTAACCGGAAAAACCCTTTCACGCTTTGTACTCTTTTTCGATGCAGATTGGTTGCGCTTTGTTTACCTTGGTTTGGGTTTACTTGCACTTACAGGATCGTGGTGGATCATGCGCAAACTTCCCTTCAAGGAATGGGTTAAAAATCCATTAATACAATGGAGCTTTCTGATAGCCGGAAATCTGGCTGCCATCCTATTCTTGGCCAAGGTGATGCACGTGAATTACCCGGAAGATCGTGCTGCAATGTATTTTGTGCCTCTTTGTTTGCTTGCTTCTGGTTACTTGCTAAGTCATTTTTCATTTGGCAGGTTTGGCGCCTATATTTTCCTGTTCTTTCCAATCGTATTTTTGTTTAAAATCAATCTGCACACCTCCGTGTTTTCACCTGATGACCGCATGACCACTGATTTTTATCGGCAAGTGATCGCGAAATTGGATCCGAACGATGCCGTAGCTGTTTATCCGATCATGCAATTAACATGGGCACTCCACGAACGCAACGAGGGAACACATCACATAGGTCAACCCATGCGCGGATTTTCGCCACAATTCAACATCATTCTTTCTAAGAACACCATTTTGCAGAACAGCAAGGACTATGCGGGATATGAAGTTTTTGCTACAGACCCGGCCAGCACCTACATTGCGCTGAAACGAACAAAATCACTAAAAAAAACCTTCTTGTTTGAAAAAACAACACAATCATACGGCGGAGCAGATGAATATATAGTGTTACTTCAAGACAGCGTTCACGGAAACTGGAAAAACCGTATGATCGCTATCGATATTGATGCTCAATTGTTTTCTCCAAGAAACATGAATACGCTAAATATTGTCTGCACCACCGAAGATGCAAATGGCAAACCAACTCGTTTCCATTATCAGAATGTGCGTTGGTATGTAGGTGAGAATGCTCAGAGCTACAAGCTACATTTTCCGATAGCAGAAAATAACTTTAACGATGGTGATAAGGTGCTCAAAGTGTATCTTTGGAACCCAGAAAAAAGAACAATTCGCGTTCAGAACGGCCGCGTACGAATAAATGCATTAAATTAGAACTATGGCATTGGATAAAAACGGCATTGCAAAGCGCATTGCACAGGAATTACAAGATGGATGGTATGTGAATTTGGGAATTGGAATTCCAACATTGGTTGCGAACTACATTCCTGAAGGAATCGAAGTAGAATTTCAATCTGAGAATGGCATTTTGGGCATGGGACCATTTCCATTTGAGGGTGAGGAGGATGCCGACTTGATCAATGCCGGAAAACAAACTGTAACCTTGCGTCCAGGCGCTTCTATTTTTGATTCCGCAACCTCTTTTGCAATGATCCGCGGTCAGCACGTACAATTGACAGTACTCGGAGCTATGGAAGTGGCACAGAACGGAGACATCGCTAACTGGAAAATTCCAGGAAAAATGGTGAAAGGAATGGGTGGAGCAATGGACCTAGTTGCTTCTGCTCAGAACATCATCGTTGCCATGCTTCATGCGAACAAAGCAGGTGAATCAAAGATCTTAAAGCAATGTACCTTGCCACTAACCGGTGTAGGTTGCGTAAAAAAAGTAGTTACGGATCTTGCGGTGCTTGAGATCAAAGACAACAAATTCCATTTGATCGAGCGTGCTCCAGGTGTTTCTGTAGAAGAGATCGTATCCAAAACAGAAGGAGATCTGGTAGTGCCGGATTTCGTTCCTGAAATGAACCTTTAACCCATGTCCGCATTTAAGTGCGGACATTTTTATTTATGCGTAAAAAAATCCTATCCATACTTCCTTGGTTAAGTCTAGCAGCAGCTTGTACTTACTTGTTGTTGATCATTGCCATGAATGAAGTTCCAAAGGATGATGGGGATGGCTTGCAACATTTTTCCATTGCCAAAGGGGCTTGGGTGGATAACCACTTATTCTTAGATCATTGGGGGAAACCACTTTTTACGTTATTTAGTTCATTCTTCGCACACTTCGGTTTTCAGGCATTCACATCCTTTAATGTGCTGGTATTCCTGATTACCATTTCTCTGATCTATCGTTTGGTACAGCGGGAAAAAGGTCCTGTTGTATGGATGCTTTTCATTCCTTGGATCTTCATTTCCATTCCGGATTATACCTATTCAGTGGTTAGTGGGCTCACTGAACCATTCTTCGGATTGTTATTGACGATCATGCTTTATGCCGCCATCCGCAAAAAATGGTGGCTGTTCGCATTGGTAGCCTCGTTCACTCCTTTTGCACGAAGCGAGGGTATGATGGTCCTTGCAGCGGCGGGAGCTATGTTGTTGCTTGTGAAGCAATGGAAGGCGCTTGTTTGGTTATCTGTTGGACCAATCACAAGTGTGATAGCAGGATACTTGTTACTGGGACAAGCCTTTTGGTACTTCGAGAACGACCCGTATCCTGAGCTCAGTCCTTACGGCTCGGGTTCTTGGGCCCAATACCTCATACATTTCGATGCTTTTTTTGGGATCTTGCCGCTGCTATTATTGCCACTTTCGGTATTTGGAATGCTTGTATGGCGACAACACGATAAAAAACAACGCACCTTGATCATCCTTTTCTTCACCGGAATTTTTTTGGGGATTATTGTCATACATAGCTATTTATGGGCAAACGGATTGCGTGGTTCAATGGGCCTAACACGGATAGCGCTGCAAGGACTGCCCGCATTTTTAGCACTCTGTTTCATTGGAATAGCCAGTGTTTTGCGTGAAATCCACTTCGTTGGACTCAGTCTTTTCAGTTTATTGGGTCTGGCCGGTTTGTATAAAGAATTGCCCGAATTGGAGGTTCCAACAAGAGAAAATAGTTATCACGAGTTGATCCGTAGAGCCGTGAACTATATCAACCACGCTCACATCCAAGGAAAAGTTTACTACATGCATCCCATGGTTGCCTACTTCAATGGAATTGGTACTAAGGATCGCCATCGTTACTACGAACAGCGTTTTATTCATCTGGAAGACGACATGAAGCAGGTATTTAATCCCGGTGACGTTCTATTCAGAGATTCTAAATTTGGTGCAACCGAACAGGGCTTGTCCTTTGAAGAAATACAGAAATACCCGAACCTGGTAGCGGTGAAACACTTCTATTCCTCGGATTATAACCCGGAGATTACTGGTGAAAGCAAATCTGTAATCATTTATCAGGTGGTTGATCCAAAGAAACTGGAATTCATTAAAAAAACCCTGCTCACTGAACAAGTGGTACGATTGTCTCGTAATATTCACTGCAAGAAAGAGTTTTATGAAATAGACACAAGTTTGGTGATTCCAGCATTTTTGGGTTCCAAGCAAGAATTGGAGGTCAATTACAAGCTTACAACCCAAACAGATCTTTATCTCGTCTTTGATGATGGCAAGGGGCATTATGTTTCACAAGCGCTTTCAGCCGGTGAACACGTGATCAAGTTGCCATTCGTAATCGGGAAAACAAGCGGAAAATTGTACATCCACAATCCCAATAAAGGGGAATATCACATGACGATCGGAGTGGTAAAATGGCAACAATACAGGGACTTCGGAATTCAACAACTGTAAAAACCCTATATTTGCTGCCAATAAACAACGAGAATTAGCGTTGATTACCGTACTGCAACAGAAACTATGATTCAAAAACTATCGATACTCATTCCTGCATACAATGAAGGAGCAACTATTCACCTAATACTGGACAAAGTAAAGGCGGTAGTGCTGGATAACAACATTGAAAAAGAGATCGTGATCGTAAACGATTGTTCCAAGGATGATACTGTTGCTCGCGTGGAGGCATACATGGCTGCGAATCCGGACTTGGACATACGTTTGTATTCACAACCGGTGAATATGGGGAAAGGTGCTGCTATTCAACGTGCGATCAAGGAATGTACAGGTGAATATTTGATCATTCAAGATGCCGATCTGGAATACGATCCAGCCGAATATAATTTGTTGTTAAAGCCAGTTTTTGTTGACAATGCAGACGTAGTTTACGGAAGTCGTTTCATGGGTCACCACCCGCACCGTATTTTGTTCTTCTGGCACTCGATCGGGAACAAATTCCTGACAAACCTTTCCAACATGATGACCAATCTGAACTTAACGGATATGGAAACATGTTACAAATTGATCCGTTCGGAGCTGGCAAAAAAGATAGTTATTAAAGAACGACGTTTTGGAATCGAGCCGGAGATCACCGCGAAGTTGGCGAAGATGAGACCAATCCGTATTTACGAAGTGGGAATTTCTTACTACGGCAGAACCTATGAAGAAGGTAAGAAGATTGGTTGGAAAGACGGATTTCGTGCGATCTACTGTATTTTCAAATACCGCTTTTTCAGTTAATCCGATCGTATACTTCTCACTTTTCTGAAAGTTTTCGGATAAAAAAATCCCTGACGATTAACAAGTAATGTCAGGGACCAATATGTGTGAACTAATTCGCTTAGTACAATTCCATTTTCAAAGACGAACGGTAATCTTTGATCTCCTCGCGGTTGATCTTGTGATCTGCATTCTTCAACAAATTCAACAAGTACAATAAATTCTCTTGATCATCGATCTCGATAGGGTACTCATTTCCTTCTTCATCCTCTTCAAACTGAGCCTGCACGTCAAATGCATCGCGATCTTGCAAGTACTCGTAGGTCAAACGCAACACTTTTACTACCAAAGGATCTTGTTCTTTCAGCGCTTGTTCGCGCAATTCTTTCAAATCCTCCACAATTCCGTTGTAAAGAACACCGTCTTTTTCAACTTTCGCAATGATAGTTTCTAATTTCTTGTTGGCAATGGCCGTTTTCATACCGATCTCAATTTGTTGGTCCTGAATAAATCATTACAACAGGACGTGCAAATGTAATGACTTCAAATGAGTTTATGACTATTCCGGATTTGATTTTTATAGATTTTGCCATTTTCCAACAAAATTGTTGAATTTCGGTCGTCTTCTTGGAATTCCAAGCCCAAAATAGCGTCAAAACATTATATTTGTGAAAGAACCAAAAAACAGAATCCCTTGCTTGATCTAATTGCAAAAGCAATCTTTACCGGTTTCCTGCTCAGTATCATGATTGGACCCGTGTTCTTTATTTTGCTGGAAACAAGCATCCGGAAGGGAGTACGTTCAGCTCTGGCCTTTGATCTTGGAGTATTAATCTCTGACCTCATCTACATTGCGATTGCCTATTTTTTCTATGCGCAGGTTGCTAGTTTGACATCCGGTGATAAATCGTATTTGTTTCAATTTTTCGGAGGCATTGTTTTCATTGGATTTGGTGTTGTCACATTGATCAAAAAACCAAAGGATCCTGTAGATGAAGAGGCCGAGATCATCAATCACCGAAAAGATTACATTTGGTTGGCTCTTAAAGGTTTCTTTTTGAATTTTGCAAACCCGGCGGTAATCTTCTACTGGTTTACAGTCATCGCATTTGGGATCAAACAAACGGATTCGGATGAAATGGGACAAAACGTACTCATGTACGTTGGCGTGATCATCATCACGTTTTTTTCTCTGGACATCCTGAAGATCTTCGGCGCAAAAAAGCTTCGCCCTTTTATAACCAATAATGTGTTGATTGGACTGAACCGACTTACAGGAATTGTGATCGTATGTGCCGGTTTGTACATGATCTTTAAAGGCGCCAAAATGTGGTATGAAGTCAGCTAATTGCTGTAACTTTGTCTCCGTTTTCAATTATTGCTTCAAACAAGTTGTCTCATGAAATTCC
Organism: uncultured Fluviicola sp.; assembly: GCA_964383785.1. Lineage (GTDB taxonomy): Bacteria > Bacteroidota > Bacteroidia > Flavobacteriales_D > Crocinitomicaceae > Fluviicola. Next base: position 20,545 of record CAYLJB010000027.1, on the reverse strand, counting down.
TTTTCATCTTCAGTTTTCTATTGGTAGCGCTCAATCTAGGCGCACAAACGATTCGCAAGGAAAATCTTACGAAAAAGGAAACGGTTTACTACGATTTTGAAAAGAAGCATCCGGAATCCATGGGAGCTTACTACAAAGATCCCCTCGGAGAAACGCGCGACAAACACGGAAAGTGGATTTATTACGACAAAGAGGGTGTAGTGATTGAAGAGCGCAATTACTACCGCGGGAAATTGTACGGAGTGGTTAAAGCCTTTTACAGCAATGGAAAATTACGTCAGGAAGGCTACTTTAAATTCGATGTTCCGGATAGCGTTTACCGTGAATGGACTGAAAGTGGTAAACTTCAGGTCGAAGGTAATTACACAAAGGGAAGTCCGGCCGGAATTTGGCGTTACTTCTACTTGGATGGAAAAGAAAAATCAGTAGAAGAAATCATTGATTCTACCAATTATCTGCGTGCGTTTTGGTTACCAGACAGCTTGCACACCCAAACGATCAAGGATGGAAACGGGACCTTAACCACTTTCTATACTACAGGCGCACCGAAAGAGTGGTACAATTACAAGAACGGTCTTAGAAACGGAGAATTTGAAGAATATTCCATTTATGGCTTCCGATTGATCCAAGGAAAATTCCTGGAAGGGGAAAAAGACAGTACCTGGAATTATTGGTACTACACCGGAGATTTGGAAAAAGTTTCCAATTACAAGGCAGGCAAACTGGACGGGCCATACAAGTATTACTACGATAAAAACCGTTTGAATGTTGAAGGAAACTACAGCGAAGGCAAGAAAACCGGTACTTGGACTTGGTACACCAACAAGGGAACCAAGGACATGGAAGGAACTTTTGTGAACGACCAACAAGACGGAAAATGGACTTACTGGTATCCAACAGGTGAAGTTTCCTATCATGCCGAATATAAAACAGGTTTGAAAACGGGAACCTGGACCTATTACTTCAAAGACGGGACAGTTTTCAAGAAAGGAAATTTCGCGGAGGACCAAAAACACGGGAAATGGGAAACGTGGTACGAAGACGGTACCTTGTTGATGTCAGGCTCATATGAAAATGGCAAAGAAGAAGGTGAATGGCTCAACTACTGGGAAAACGGGAAATTGAAGAACAAAACCACCTTCAAAAAGGGCTTATTGGAAGGCGAATGGTTGTCTTACTATCCAAGTGGAAAACCAAAATTGACCGGAAAATATAAAGACGGCTTGAAAACCGGTGAATGGATCGATTATTTCGAGAATGGTAAGCCAAAAGACGTAGGTTCCTACAAGATTCTCAAGAAGAAAGTGAAGATCGATTACGGTCCATTGAAGGATATGGAATCGATGGAAAGCGTAAAAGATGGTCTTTGGACATCCTACTCGCAAAAAGATTACAAACGCATTGAAGAAGGAAATTACAAGAACGGTGAAAAAGACGGTGTATGGTATGCTTACTTCCCGGGAGGAAAGATTCCGTGTGTTACTACGACTTATAAAAACGGAAAACTCGACGGAAAAATGACCGAATTGGATCGGCGCGGAAATGTGATCTCGGATTGTGATTACAAGGATGGTTTAAAACATGGTAAAATGCGCGTTTACGACAAGAAAGGTAAAGTTGTCAAAGAATTGGAATTCGAGTTCGGACAACAGATCATTCGCACCGAAAACAAGAGCATCCAGTTCAATCCGAACTAACAAAATGACAAATTTCTAGCAAGTCCGGTTTTTTGAGCCGGACTTTTTTTGTATCTTCAATAGAAATCGATCAAACATGACTGACCAAGAATTAGGCATTTACGGGGAGATCCTCGCGCAGAAACATTTACTTGAAAAGGGCTTTGCAATCCGTCAAACGAACTACCGCTACTTGAAATACGAGATCGATATTGTGGCCGAAAAAGATGGAAAGATCGTTGTAGTTGAAGTGAAAACCCGACAAACGGCAGAAATTGGAGAACCTTGGATGGCCGTTACCCGCAAAAAACAACGTCAGATAATTGCTTGCGCCAATGAATACATTCAAAGTCGCGATATCTCCAAAGAAGTGCGATTTGACATCGTATCCATTGTACACAATCAGTTTCGCACGAAGCTAGAACACATTGAAGATGCATTCAGCACGTAACTAAATTGTACGTTCAAACGAATTTATTCTGCGTTTTTCCAAAGCAAGGAACCATCGCCAAAACTGAGGAAACGGTAATCGTTCTTCAAAGCGTGCTCATAAATTGTTTTCCAGGATTCACCCACAAACGCATGGATCAAAAGCAGCAACGTGGATTGAGGTTGGTGAAAATTTGTCAGGATTCCATCAGCGGTTCGGATCGCGTAACCCGGACCGATCAGCAACTGCGTTTTCGTGATCAAACGGTCCATCCCTTTACTTTTCAATTCATGGTTCAAAGCAGTAATGGCATCCCGAACAGAAACTTGTTGCGGCAATTCGTAAGCTTCCCATTGCGTTAAACCAACATCTTCCCAGTTTAGTGGTTGTTTTTCCAAAGCCTTCACCCCGATCCAATACAAACTTTCGAGCGTACGCAATGACGTCGTTCCAACAGGGATCAAAGGTGCGTCCATGCGTTCCAGCCAATGATCAAGAAACGTGAATGAAACATCAATAAACTCAGCATGCATGGGATGATCTGCTAATTTTTCAGATTTCACTGGTGCAAAGGTTCCTGCACCAACATGTAGGGTAACAAAGTCATGGATGATGTCTTTTTTTACCAAACTGTCCAGCACGCGATCTGTAAAATGCAACCCTGCAGTGGGAGCAGCCACCGATCCATCATGTCGCGCATAGATCGTTTGATAACGCGTTTCATCTGCTTCTTCTGATTCCCGATTCAAATAAGGCGGTAAGGGAATGACACCGGCCAAATGAAGTACTTCCGCAAAACTGGTCTGTGGTTTATCCCAACTGAAATCGATCAGGTAATGATCCCCGCGTCGCTCTGCAATAGCAGCCGACAAGGTAAATGATTCATTCCCCGCTTGGAACGACATCGTCAAGATTGGCTCTTTCCATTTTTTGGCACCTCCTACCAAACATTTCCACAGAACGCGGTCCTTCTGAAGCATCGCCGACTGAATTTCAGCATACATTTCAGATGGCTCCAGGCAAAAGACCTCGATTTTTCCACCGGTTGATTTGGTAAAAAGCAAACGCGCTTCAACTACTTTCGTGTTATTCATTACCAGAAACGAACCACTTGGGATCTCTTCGGCAAGTCCCGTGTACTGTTTGTCCAGAATGACACCATCACGGTATACCAATAACTTACTGCTATCACGGGGTTCAACCGGATATTTGGCAATGCGCTCATCCGGCAATTCGTAAGTAAATTGCTGAATAGATGTTTGTTGGACACGTGCTTTCGACATCTCGGAATTTTTCGCAAAAATACAACCGAATCACATGCATTCGTTCCATTTGAGACTTCAACTTGTAACCTATTCTAAATTACCGAGTTGAATTCGTGAAAAAACAGCGAAATCGTGTGTAAGAACGCAAAAACACCTATCTTTGCGCCACTACTGAGATAGTAGCAATAAAATTCTGCTCGTGATGAACACAAGAAAACCGGGAAGAACCACAGGAAATTCAGGTTCTCCAAAAGGAAAAGCACCTTTCAAAGCTTCAACCAAACCGGGAGCAAAGCCTGCCGGTAAACCCGCTCCGGACAAAGGTCCATCATTCCGTCCAAAAGTACGTAAAGGAGATCCGCTTCCAACTTTCAACGAAGACGAGGTGCGCTTGAACAAATTCTTATCGAATGCAGGCGTTTGCTCGCGTCGTGAAGCTGATGTATTGATCCAGTCAGGTGTAGTAACCGTGAATGGAAAAGTTGTAACGGAATTGGGATATAAGATCAAAAAAGAAGATAAAGTCCAGTATGATGGCGAAACCATCAATGCGGAAACAAAACGTTATGTCTTGTTGAACAAACCAAAAGACTTCATCACCACGATGGACGATCCTTGGGGACGTAAAACTGTGATGCGTTTGGTTTTCAAGGCTTGTAAAGAACGTATTTATCCGGTTGGCCGTCTTGACCGCGACACAACAGGCTTGTTGTTGTTTACCAATGATGGCGATCTAGCTAAAAAGTTGACCCACCCGCGTTACGAAGCAAAAAAGATCTATCAGGTAGAAACAGACAAACCGGTTTCGATGGATCATTTGGAGCAATTGCGAAAAGGTATCGATCTGGAAGATGGTAGAATTGCCTGTGATCACGTAGAATATGTGAAAGATGGGAAATCTTCTCGCGAAGTTGGTGTTGAGATCCACAGTGGGAAGAACCGCATCGTGCGTCGTATGTTCGAAAAGCTGGGTTACGTGGTTGTGAAACTAGACCGCGTTCAATTCGCCGGATTAACGAAAAAGGATCTGCCACGAGGCTTCTACCGCCATTTGACAGAGCAAGAGGTGGCTTATTTAAAAATGACCAAATCCGTCTGATCATGAATCGTTTACTAACAGGACTGCTGGCTATCTTTCTACTTTTCCCTGTTTTTGGACAAGTAAAAAAGCACAAAAAGAAAAACAGTACCGCTGCTGGTACCTTGTTCTTCTATTGGGGTTACAACCATTCGGGTTACACAAAATCCGACATCCGTTTTGTGGGTTCGAATTACGATTTTACCTTGAAAGATGTAACGGCAGTTGACCGCCAGGATCCCTTTGACACCAAAGTTTATTTGAATCCAACAACGATCACGGTTCCTCAGTTTAACGCGCGCATTGGTTATTATTTCAAAGACAAATGGGCGATTAGTTTTGGAAACGACCATTACAAGTATGTGATGCAAAACAATAACAAAGTGTTGTTGGATGGCTTCATCGCTCAGGGTGTTGATGCCAATTGGTCGGGGAATTACAATGATGAACCAGTTACAACCAATTCGGATAATTTCCATTATGAAAACACGAATGGTTTGAATTTTTTACGTGTTGAGTTGATGCGCTCTTTCAATATATGGGAGGCTGGAAGTGCCAGACAGTTTGCGCTGACAGGAAATTTAGGCGCAGGAATTGGTCCGATGTTGACATACAACGACTTGAATTTTGCGGGTGAGCACACTTTCGCTACACCATCGATCTCCGGTTACGGTATCGGATTGAATGGAAGTTTGCGCATGGAATTCTTCCGTCACTTCTTCTTTCAATTGGAAACAGGTACCGGGTTCGTGCATTTAACGCATGTTCGCACCAGACCAGACGACCGCAATCAATACGCAAAACAACGATTGGGATTTGTGAGTGGATTCGCCGCTATAGGTGGAATTTTCTACTTACGTCCTAAAAACGGCTGCGACAGCTGTCCGCAGTGGTAATTTGAATAATTAAAGCAATAAAAAATAAGATGATACACGATTTATCTGAGCAGGAAGTTCAACGCAGACAAACTTTGCAGCAATTGCGTGCTGCGGGAATCGAACCTTATCCGGCGGCTTTGTACCCGGTGAGTGATCTTTCTGCCGACCTGAAGGCGAATTATGTAGAAGGAAAAACGGTTTGTTTGGCCGGACGTATGATGAGTCAACGCGTTATGGGTAAAGCATCCTTTGCAGAGTTGCAAGATGCTCAAGGTCGCATTCAAGTATATTTCAACCGCGATGAATTATGTCCGGGTGAGGACAAGACGCTTTACAACGATGTTTTCAAGAAGTTTTTGGACTTAGGCGACTTCATTGGTGTAAAAGGAGAGTTGTTCAAGACGCAAGTGGGAGAAGTTTCCGTGAATGTGAGAGAATTCTCGTTGTTAAGCAAATCCTTGAAGCCACTTCCCTTGCCTAAAACAGATGCCGAAGGAAAAGTACACGATGCTTTTACGGATCCTGAAATGCGTTACCGTCAACGTTATGTTGACCTGGTGGTAAATCCACAAGTGAAAGAGATCTTCGTGAAGCGCACCAAATTGTTTAATGCCATGCGCCAGTTCTTCAATGAAGCGGGTTACATGGAAGTAGAAACACCGGTTTTACAAGCAATCCCGGGTGGAGCAAGTGCTCGTCCGTTCATTACGCACCACAATGCCTTGGACATTCCGTTGTACATGCGAATTGCGAATGAGTTGTATTTGAAGCGTTTGATCGTAGGTGGATTTGACGGAGTGTATGAATTCTCCAAAAACTTCCGCAACGAAGGAATGGATCGCACACACAATCCGGAGTTTACAGCCATGGAGATCTATGTAGCTTACAAAGATTACAACTGGATGATGGACTTTACGGAGCGCTTGTTGGAATATTGTGCTCTTGCCGTGAACGGAACCACGACGTGTACGTTTGGTGATCACACCATCGATTTCAAAGCACCGTATAAGCGTGTAACCATGCGTCAGGCGATCATTGATTTCACCGGTTTCGATATTGATGGCAAGTCAGAAGACGAGTTACGTGTCGCTGCAAAAGGCATGGGAATCGAAGTGGATGAGACGATGGGTAAAGGAAAATTGATCGACGAGATCTTTGGAGAAAAGTGCGAAGGCAATTACATCCAACCAACATTCATTACCGATTATCCGAAAGAGATGTCGCCGCTATGTAAAGTTCACCGAGACAATCCTGAACTTACGGAACGATTCGAATTGATGGTTTGTGGTAAAGAGGTTGCAAATGCTTATTCAGAGTTGAATGATCCGATCGATCAGCGCGAGCGCTTTGAGGAGCAGTTGAAATTGCAAGAGCGCGGAGATGATGAAGCCATGTTCATTGATCAGGATTTCTTACGTGCATTAGAATATGGAATGCCTCCTACATCTGGTTTGGGTATTGGAATGGACCGTTTGATCATGTACCTAACGAATAACCAATCCATTCAAGAAGTCCTGTTCTTCCCGCAAATGCGCCCGGAAAAAACAGTGAAGGTGGTGTTAAGTGAAAACGAGCAGTTGATCTACGACATCATGCAAGCCGAGAAGACAATGGATTTGAATGCTTTGAAAACTCAAGCAAATCTAAGCAACAAACAGTGGGATGTGAGCATCAAGGGCTTGACAAAACACGGATTATTGAAAGTTACTAAAGTGGAGGACAGCCTGACAGTAGATCTGGTTTAAATTCCATCACAATATGACGAACCGTTCTCACCAGTTGAGAACGGTTTTTTTATTTTTAGGGCATGACAAAAGGACACTTACTATTCATTATGGCCTTCTTTTCCGTTTTCGGGCTGAAAGCATCCACCACTTATTATCTAGAAGGAACAATTGGAAAGTCGCGAATTTGTATGCGTTTCGAAGATTTCACTGAAAGCTACCCGAACGAAGAACCGCGCATCACCGATGTCAGATACTTTTATTTATCCTCACTGAAAGACATCGTACTGGAAGGAACTCGCAATAAAAATCAATTCACCTTTTATTTCAACGAAAACGAAGGAAAATTTGATGAGAAATTCGTGTTGGCGAAAGATGCGACAGGTGTATTCAAAGGAAATTGGTTCCATAAATCCGGCAAAAAGTTGGCTGTCGTTCTAAAGCCTATCCTGGTTACAGCCATAAAAAATCCTTACAAACACATCCCGTTCATTAGCGCTTACAAAAACACGGATCCATTTGAATATATGCGCTCGAGCAAGCTGATGTTTCGAACAGATTCAATCCGCACATTTAAGGGGCAAACTATTCGTTGGGTCAGTGAAAAGCATGGAAAATGCGCAGGTTTTTATTTGGATTCTTCATTCTCTGCAGCCACAAGGCAGCTGATCAACCCCAAATTAGAGGTCATCAACTTTGAAAACGCTATGGGTCAATTGACATGTGCTACACAATGGGATTATAGTGATGGCGGTGGTGTTGAAATTTCTTTTTCCCTCAACTACCTGGATAAGAACCTATTCAGCTTTTCCATTTGGAAGTCGTGGTTTTGTGGCGGTGCGCATCCTGATTTTGGCTATGATTCGTATTTATTGGATCTGAATACCGGAAAAGAATATGCATTCGAAGAACTCGTTGCATTTGATAAAAGCGCTTTGATATACGATGAAAAAGCCGATAACTTCACGGAATATGTGGCCTATAAAAGAGACTTTTTTGCACCTAATATTTTGGCGCTCTTGAAAAAACAAGGAAGTGTTTATGCAGACTTTAATTCAGAAGAAGATCCATGCATGGAATTATACACCGACCCAGAGAGTTGGACTTTTGCGAACTGGGAGTTTACCGAAGATGGATTGCGTTTTTCTTGTTCCGTTGCACGAGCGGCAAGGGCCTGTGAAACAGAGAGCTTTACCATCCCCTTCGATAAATTCAAGGCTTGGAAACAGGCATCATTTCCATATTCTTTCCCGGAATAAGGGCAAAAGGCTCAAAAACCTAATCAAAATCAGTTTTTTACCTGACACGGCTCATTTTGCTCATAGTTGAAATACATCAACTTTGACTTATCAAAACATGTGATATGAGCACGCAACAAAAATTAAATACCGGCATCTGGGGGAATCTGGGTGTTTGGGCTGAAGAGAACCGATTTGGAGTTATTGCGGTAGCATTGCTAGTAGTTGGTTGTCTAGGAGGAGTAACAATGCAAATGGGCGCTGTTAATGAGTTATGGTCTATGATCATTGTAATTATTCCTACTATGTTGACACTAAGTTTACTATTAGCGGTAGCACCGATGAAATGGATACTGAATGCGCTAGCACTTTCTGTGGTGGTTGATTTACTGGTTATTTTGCTCGTTCATATCTAGTAATGTAGCGCATTCATTCATTGGACCCTGGCAGATTTGTCAGGGTTTTTTTGTGAGTTTTTTTCGAGAAACTCTGATTTTTCAAACAATATTGCAATATTGCCATTTTGCAAAATGGCAAAATCACTCAAAAATTTGAAAACTGAAAAATCCTAAAACAAACCTCTACAATCTAACACCAAACTTCCACATCACACCTCTAAAAAATATTCCCTAAATTGTAGGCATGAAGCGCTTCTTAAACGGAATATTATTTCTTGAATTCGTATGCCTGTTCCTTCTGCCAATATTTGGCTACATTGGTGTTGGAATTCTAAACGGCGGCTATCGAGTGCTGCCGCTTTTAGGTATTGCCCCTCTCATCCTGTTTCAATTTTTTGCCTTTTCTTTCTGGAAAAGTAACACGGAGAAAAACAAGTTCAGTTCATTTTCAGTATTACTATCCTTTGCCTTGGTTGCATATGGTTACATCAAAGTGCATCAAAATTTCTGGTTATTCGTCACCGAAAAGACCATTTTGGAAGTTGGCGCCATTTGCTTGGCATTTCTAACTTTTAGTTTCTTCGGTAAAAACGATCAGGGGCGGAAAATGTCTCAGGACATCGGCATCGGAATACCGGTGATTCTTGGAGCAATCGTACTAGGAAGTTTTTATGAATTTATACTAGCTTGGACGGAACATTCTCCCTATTTTGAAAATCTAAATTTCTTGGATCTGTCTATTCTCGGCGCCTCCTTTTTAATGGATTTTCTCTGGATCTACCCACTACTCGGAAAAATAGCTCGTAGAGAGCTCATAATGGCTGATCTTGGAGAATCGAAATACGGAATGACAATCCTGATCATTGAGATTTTCGGATGGATCATTCTCGTTCCTCTATTTTTGTATTTACTAGGCTATCTTAACTAATTGCAACAAGATCATCAACCGCTATTTGGTAAAATGAATTTATGGACTTCGGAAAAATAGATATCGCACACATCGACTCGATCCCATTCAAACTGCCTGCTGATCATCCTAAAAATAAAGACATTCTTTCAGGTAAACGTTTACCACGGCCATCCGTTTACGTTGGAGCTTCCGGTTGGGGAATGAAAGAACTCTCTGGTGTACTCTATCCCCGAACTTTGAAGTCCAATCAATACTTGACCCATTATAGTCTGGCCTATAATACGGTTGAGTTAAGTGCTTTGTTTTACGGTTTACCCGCCCCTGAACAGATCAAACGCTGGTGCGATCAGACTCCGCCGGATTTTCGCTTCTGCCCGAAGTTCCCGCAACAGATCACCCATACCAACAGGCTGATTAATGTTTCGGAATACTTAGAGCTTTACTTAGATTGCATTTCCGGTTTGGGAGAAAAATTAGGCCCCATCCTATTTATGCCACACCCCTCACTGGGACCAAAAGATCAAGCAAAGCTTTTGAGTTTTATGGATCAGTTGCCGGATTGGATCAACTTACAGATCGAATTGCGACATCCTGATTGGTTCATGGGTACAAATCACGAAGGCTTTTTTGATGAATTGCAAAAACGTCAGCAATCGGCACTCATTACCGATACTGCAGGACGACGCGATGCATTGCACATGCACCTCACTACTCCCCATGCGATGGTTCGTTTTGCGGGCTACAATTTACATCCTACTGACTATCAACGCATCGATGATTGGACCGACCGACTCGCATGTTGGATCGAGCATGGACTTGAAAGTGTCTATTTCTTTATTCACCAAGCTGAAGAAAACCTTACGCCGCTATTGATCCGCTATTTCATCGAACAACTGAATGCAAAAGCGCGATTGAACCTTCCTCAACCCATTCTTGTAAGCGATCAAACCTTATTTGGGTAGTCCACAAGCAATCGCTACCTTTGCCATTCATTTCAAATTCGCATGATCTCAGTTAATGGCCTTACGGTCGAATTTAGTGCCCGAACACTTTTCAAAGATGTTAGTTTCGTTATCAATCCGAACGACAAAATTGCCCTGATGGGAAAGAACGGCGCCGGAAAATCTACGATGATGAAAATCATTGCCGGGGTACAAAAACCTAACAGAGGAAGTATTCAATGTGCACCGGATACCAAGATCGCCTACTTGCCACAGCACCTGTTGACCGAAGACAATTGTACCGTATTCGAGGAAACGGCAAAGGCTTTTGGTGAGATCATTCACATGAAGAACGAAATCGAGCAACTCAACAAAGAACTAGAAACGCGCACCGACTACGAATCCGATTCGTACATGAAGGTGATCGAACGCGTGGCGGAGTTGGGTGAAAAATACTATGCGATCGAAGAAACGAACTTTGATGCAGAGGTAGAAAAAGCTCTATTGGGACTGGGTTTCAAACGCTCTGATTTCACCAGAAACACAAAGGAATTCAGTGGTGGATGGCGTATGCGCATCGAATTGGCGAAGATCTTACTTCAAAAACCGGATCTTGTATTGCTGGATGAGCCGACGAACCACATCGATATTGAATCGGTCATCTGGCTGGAAGATTTCTTGAAGAACAAAGCCAAGGCGGTAATCGTAATTTCCCACGATAAAACCTTCATTGACAACATCACCAACCGCACGATCGAAGTGACGATGGGTCGTATCTACGATTACAAAGCCAATTATTCACATTACCTGGTTTTGCGTGAAGAACGACGCACGCAACAGCAAAAAGCGTATCAGGAACAGCAAAAAATGATCAACGAAACCAAGCGTTTTATTGAGCAATTCAAAGGAACTTATTCCAAAACGAATCAGGTGAGTTCACGTCAGCGCATGTTGGAAAAACTAGAGATCATTGAAGTGGACGAGATCGACAACTCGGCAATCTCACTGCGCTTCCCTCCTTCTCAGCGTTCAGGTGATTTTCCGGTTACGGCCAGAGATCTGAGCAAATCCTATGGCGACAAGGTTGTATTCAAAAACGCCAACATGTCTATTGCTCGCGGTGAAAAGGTTTGTTTTGTTGGTCGTAACGGAGAAGGGAAATCCACAATGATCAAAGCGATCATGGGTGAGATCGACTTCGACGGTTTTTGCGAATTGGGACACAATGCCAAGGTGGGATATTTCGCGCAGAACCAAGCTTCATTGTTAGATCCGGAACTTACCGTGTTCGAAACAGTGGATAACGTGGCTGAAGGCGAGATCCGCAAAGACATCAAGAATATTCTTGGCGCCTTTATGTTTTCGGGAGACGCGATCGATAAGAAAGTGGCTTTTCTTTCTGGTGGAGAGCGCACTCGATTGGCAATGGTAAAACTCTTACTGGAACCGGTGAATGTGTTAATTCTCGATGAGCCGACCAACCACCTCGATTTGAAATCGAAGGACGTCTTGAAAGATGCGTTAATGAAATTTGATGGCACCTTGATCCTCGTTTCCCATGACCGCGCGTTTTTGGAGGGATTGTCTAACAAGGTATTTGAGTTTAAGGACCAGCGGGTAATCGAGCATTTTGAAACGATCGACGAGTTCTTGGAGCGAAATCGGATTGAGCAGATCAAGCATTTGGATCTATAGAAGCACGAGGAGAGAACGCAAAAAAGCAGTAAAAACATGAAAGCAGCCCTTCATGCACTTCAATTTGCCTTGTGGCAAACGAGCAATACCGAGTGGCTAGCCATCATTACGAGTTTGTGTTACGTTATTCTTGCTGCAAATCAAAAGCGTTCGTGCTGGTATTTCGCATTTTCCAGCTCCATCCTTTACATTTTTATCAGTTTTGAAGCAAAATTGTATCCAGATATGGTCTTGAATGCCTTTTATGCAGGAATGGCCGTGTTGGGTTGGATTCAATGGCAGAAAGAAGGCGAATCAAAAGTATGCTTGACCACCCGGAACTGGAAATGGCATGGAATCGTAATCGCAAGTATCGGACTATTGGGGCTTGGTTTAGGGGTTATACTGGACAACTTTACGGATCAAGCTTATCCTTACTTGGATGCGTTGGCATTCTTTGCAAGTTTGATTGCCACCTGGATGATAACGAAGAAAATAGTTGAAAACTGGTTGTACTTCGTTGTTATTGATCTGGGAATGTGTTATGTATACTTCTTCCGTGGTTACTTACTCACCTCCATTTTATTCCTTGTATACACCATTATTGCTTTCCGAGCATACTTGAAATGGCGAAAAGAACTAGCCGTGTAATACAGTCCGTATCACATCCAGGGACTTCAATTGATTCAAGCCCTGCAAGTGTTGTCCGTAATAAGACAACCATATATCGAGTAAACGAGCACGGGCGGCTGTAGGAATTTTTGCAGCCAAAGCCAATGATTTATCCGCCAGCAAAAAGGTTTCGAGCCAATGCAGCTCTTCCCCTTCATAATAGGCCGGATGCGCGGGTCTTAGGTCTTGTAATTTTCCACCCAGCACATCGAACACACGCGGTTCCGCTGTCTCTACGGAAGGAGTGATTCCCATGAATTTGGTGTAGGCAGCCAGATACCACAAAATATAATTCGCCAGTTCCTCGCTATGTTCCAAAAATGCTATTTCTGCCCATAAAAATTCCAACAAACCCGGTTCCGGATGGCCTTTTTGAACCGTTTTCTGAATAATCTCTGCCAGAAAAAAAGCAATACTAGATTTTACTGGATGAAAGGGAAGATCCGTGATAGATTCTGCTAACTCACAACTCGTCATTTTGGGCATGGAGCTATCTGATCTTTGATAGATCTCGCATTCTACAGGTGCAAGAGGAAAAAGAACAACCCCTTTCTTCTTTCGTGCTCCTTGGAACAAATAGGTTTGTAACCCGGAATCAGCGGTGAGTAAAGTAACTATAAAACTTGTTTCAGAATAGGCCGTTCGACCCAAAACCACTCCCCGAATGCTCTGTTTCATCGAATAACAGCCACTTTAGCTACTTTCTTATTCTGTCCGTCTTTCTTTTCATTCGTGGCGGTCCAGATCATGTATATTCCACCCGGTACATTCTCACCTGTCAACGTTTTTCCATTCCAGGTTGCTGTTCCACCGTTTGATGTTGTCTGATATACTAAATTTCCCGCTACATCGGTAATTTTTACATCACTATCGTAACGAATTCCCTGGATCGTAATCGGCCCAAAGTAGTCAGGCTTTACAGGATTTGGGAAAACCGTAACATTGCTATACTCCGGATCTCCTTGGGTGGCATCTGAGCGATAAGACACCAAACCAATATCGGTAACGATGAACAATTCGCCGGTTTGATAGTCGAATTCCATGTCCAAAATGTTATCCGAGATCAATGGAGAATTCTCTTTTGTAAAATGGGTGATCACCTCCTGACCATCCGCACTCAACAAGAAAATACCCGTGCTTGCAGTTGCGATCCATTTTCTATTTCCACCGTCAATTTCAATGTCACTGATCGGTGTGTCGTCCAGCAATTGTTCTACGTTACCCTCAAAATTCACGAGTATCCTTGAGGCATCTACATTCGTTGAACCAAAAACGCCTGCACTGTTGTATAGGACCACAAACCCATCTTCCGTTCCGATCCAGATCTCATCATCAAAATCCACTGCAACTGCTGTGACATTGTTTGAAGGCAGGTTTCCATTTCCGGTACCCGTTTGCAAAACTTTATAACTGTCGTCGCTTAAATTATCAATGGTGCCGTTGTTGTTATAGGCCAAAAGACCCCGTTCGTACAAGCCCATCCATTTATTTCCGGCATTATCGATCACCAATTTCGAGGTGAAAACACCTTTTGGGGTTGTACCGGTTTCAAAGCTCACCCAATTTCCGTCAGCTTTCAACACTTTTAGTGGTTTGTTCGAATAGCAGTTGGCGATCCATAAATTCCCCTCATCGTCATATTCCATAGAGGAAATACACGCATAAGTATTCCCCAAAGTGGTTGCTTCCAAACCCGAATTGGACGGATTGTACACATTGGTAACCGTTCCGCTATTACTCACGCTTACTCCATCAATACAATAACATCCAAATGCAACTTGATCCGGATTTTCGGCATTCACTGCAGCTGTTCCAAAATCCCATACATTAGCGCTTTGCCAGTTGGTTTGATTAAATCGATTATAGTTGGTCCAGCTTTCCTCCTCCATGATGTAAGAGCCGTCACTTCGGAAATTGAAAACTACGCGATCAAGCACGCCAGAACTCACTACCATTTTGCCTTTATTTCCATTAACTGCAAAAGCCGTGTTGTTCCCCGGACCATCTTGTCGAACAAATTGATAACTCCATGAATTGGCCATTCTTACAAGACCAGAGGAATTGTCGGCTACCCAATAATTGCCGCTCCCTTTGATCATTGCCTTCGGATTCGAAGCAACTGCACCATAACTTGTGAAGTTAAACAGGACATTACCGGATGCATCATAAGCAACAGCTCCACCACTCATACTCACCATCAGTTCGCCACCGCTCACTTCAAAATCGACGATTTCAGCACTAAATGCCTGTCCAATAATTGGTTGAAAAGCACTAGCAGTTACTTTAAATAAGGTATCCTCTCCCGGGTTATCATGTTGAAATACAACAAAAAGCTCATCATTTAACGCATCAACTTTCCAATATTTACCATTAACTGGTGTAGGCACCCGGGTATCAATTTGCCATTGATTCGCATCAGTCAAAAAAGGATTACTCAGTGCAGCTCGGTACAATTTTGTTTCTGTAATTCCATAAATACTGTCGTTGGCAAAAGTCACATCTGTAACCGATTCAGTTCCTGAACCCGGATAATAGGTATCCTTGATCTCATTTTTTGCAGGATCGATGACAACAATACCAATTCCACAAGCCACATACACTTTACCATTGTATGGAACCAAATCATAAATGCGTTTATCTCCTAGAATTTGCGCCAATTTAATCCCTGGAATATTGATCACATTTCCACTGGAAAGGATTTGATCAACGTTTCCATTTTCGTAGCCCACAAAAAACGAAGCAGTTCCGGAATCATAACATACGGTAGTTAATCCGATATCCGACAGTCCGTTTACCATGTCATAAACTTTTGACTCCCCGGCCGCGTGATCATATTGGACCAAGCCACTACCAACTGTAGTCATTACGAGACCGTTTCCTGCTGCCACATCTGTTGCCTTACTCGTTGCAACATGCATTCTCCATTGACCCGTTCCAATTTGAGCCAATGAAAAAATGGGGATTAGAGGAAGCAATAAGAACAGTAATCGCTGCATGTAGTTTGAATTTTGTCTTCAATAACGGAGAACTCTCAAAATTATTGGAAAAAGTGACAGTAACATCTAAACGAATCTCTTTGTTTTTAATTTTTACCTTAATAATGAGCATCATCAGCCAATTTACTTTTCTAATTGACAATTAAAGCTAAATTTGCGACATACAATGGCTCCGTAGCTCAGCTGTATAGAGCACTGGATTTCGGCTCCAGCGGTCGGGGGTTAGAATCCCTCCGGGGTCACAAAACAGAGTGAGAGTGAAGAGCGAGAGCGATTTACTTCACTCTGTTTTTCTTCATTCTCACACTCATTCTCTCTCTTAATCTGGTATTTTGAATGACTCGTTCGATTCTAATATTTCGTTTATATCCTTATAAAAGTTAGATTTTTCAACTTTATGTGTCACGAAAATAAAGCGAGAATGAGTGCGAGAGCTTCATTCTCGCTTTTGTTTTAAACGATTCACCTTCTGCTTATTGTTCTTGAGATCGGAATCTTAACACGCATTTAGACATCATTTAAATGAACAAGGAAAATCAAGAATAGTGCGTATTTTTAATCACCTTTAAAACAGCTATGGGGCTAGTAACGTCTTTTATCAATCAAATTGGTCGTGAAATAGGGAGAGACACCTATCGTTCGCTTGTATCCAAGAAATTAAAAAATAACGATGATTTTTTTTCGCCATTTACTGATAATTCGATTTACGATGAAGTGATTCATTTTGAGCTACGAGCAACAGAAGACGAAACTTTCCGTCGTTTGGCCAACCTCGTTGAAAGAGCCGAGCACGCTGATCCGGAAGATTTCGATTGGCAGGAGCTATTCTATGAAATAGACAACAAAATCGAATTCTGCAAAACACATTTATCGTCTGAATACGCTCCAAAACTAGATCAGTTGGACACCATTAATGCGGCGAATTACCACAAGATCAAATCCTTACACATCAATTATATTGACTCATTAATCAATCAGGTTGAGTCCAATCTCAATGAAGAAAACTCAATCGGTACTGGGCAGATCATTGTGAGATCACTTATTGGATTACGTACCAAGAATAGCAAAAACAACAACATCTATACATTCATTCGAATCCTGTGTTTGCTGGCTATTATCCTCTTTTTCATCAGCGGATATTTGTCTAGTGTAAAGCCGGCGGCCTATAGTGGAAATCTAGCCTCAAACACATCAAACGACTTGGATAAAGTGCAGTCAATAGGCGTTTTCTCGATGGCGCTTAGCGCAGGATTTTACATGTTGTATTTTTTGATTGGACTTCGTCAGCTAACTAGAAAGAAAAGTATCACTAAAGAACTTTTTAAATCAAAAGAGAGTTTAATTAAATACAAATCACAGCTTTTGCGTGTATGATACATGAATCAAATATATACCTAGGAATTAACTGAAACAAGTAAATTAATTGGATGTAGGTTGGAACGAAAGTATCTGTTTGAATCGTATCAAATTTCATTTATCAAATTATTGTCAACCTCCAGTCTTATATTTAATTTTTTATAACTTCGTGAACATCAGACCTAAATCATCATAAATGAAATTATTTTTAGCCCTTTTTATAGTTTTTTTTACTTCAAAACTATGCTTTGGACAAGACACCATTGTATTCAAAAAAGGCGATGTTCTTGCAGTCAGAATTCTTGATGCGTCAACCCTTCACAAAACCCTCAAATACGACAATAATGGAAAGATCTCCGTTGTTTCTTTTAATCAAATTGAGCGTTATAAAATAGCGGAAAAATGGGTCGTCATGGATACCATCACTGAAACAACGTACCATCCGGTACAACCAAAAGTGAGACGTGAAAAAATTGACATAAAACCCAGATCTGGGTGGTCAATCGGAACCAATTTAACATCGTTAATCTTTGGAATAAATACGAGTGATCGAATAAATTTAACTTCTTCAATTCGTCCGTTGCTGACAATCGAACCCGAGTTTAGGTTGAAAAATTCAAGAATTAGTCTTCGCACCACTTTTGATTTTGGTATTCCATATCGAAATGTTGATTCAAAGCCAAAAAATAAAAGCGGTTCATTCGATTCGTACAATCAGGTAGTAAATTATAACTGGGTAACGGATCAATCTAACAACCTGATATTTTTGGGCGTAGAACAAGGCCGACGATATAAGGAAAGATACATTCCTTTTCAGGGGGGGGTTAGCATAAAATACTGGCCACCATTGAGGCAAGAAAACCGGTTTTTTTTGCAAATTGGTTTCGTTTCGGGTATTGCGGATTTTCATGCAATTACAGTTTACGACCGGTTTGTTACATATACTGCGCCTTGGTACATTAATGCCAAGTTGATTGAACAAACGTTCATTATTGAAAAAGACCCCTATTTTTTTATTGTTCCGGAATTGGGGTTGGGATATGTGTTTCATTTAACCAAATCTCTTAAGATTTCAACCGATCTGACATATTTAAAGAATCCGAGAAACAACGGCTCGAAAAAAGATATTGTATTTATGAGTTTAGATAATTCAGACTACAATAAAGTATTTGAGGATCGATACAACCCCTGGTATGATGCACCATCAGTACATTTTAGAATTAAATTTATGTATCAGATAAATAAGAAAACAAATGGAAAATCAACGAACTCTAATTAGAACATGTGCCTATTGTCTTGTTGTATTTTTACTATCTGGCTGTTTTAGAGGTTTTTACAGTCATCAATTAGATAATAAATATACCAAACAGAAATGGGTAAATCCCAACGAGATGCGTATAAATGCTTACGAACAAAAAAACCATATCGTCATGCATGTTGGAGCCGAAATGAAAACACTTCGACATGTTAAATACAATGAAAGCGCTGATTCAATTGTGGCTTTTATCGATGATTTCAAAGGAGAACCCTTGAATCTTTATATGAAAGTACTTTCCAAAAGAAACAATAGAGCATATCGTCCAATAAAAATACCAATTGAAAATGCTCAGCAAATGCATTTGTTTATTGATAGCTATACTATTATTGATTCGAATAAAATTGTTTTTTCTCTAAACGACCTGAGGCAAATAGATTTAATGCAACAAGCTTATTTCTCGAATGGTGCAATAAATGCTGCAATCCTAGGTGGCTCTGTAACCACGGCAATCGTAACGTTTATGTTGACTGTGGCGCCTTTGTTCGAAAGTTGACCGTAAGTGACATACAACAAACTTTATTGTTGCATCTAACGATCTTATCTTGCTCCAATGATTTTAGTACTTGGAGAGAATTCAGGAAATCCCTTACTTGCCCTGGAACCATTCTTTCCAGCTGACCAAGCCCATGGCGAAAACCACCAAGGCTCCCCAAACATAAAAGGCGGGATGCAATTCTTCTAAACCGCGATAATGTGTGAAGAATCCCCAAATAAAGAGCAAACTGGTTTTGGTGATCACCATGATCCACATGATCAAATGAAGGATCGTTTCATAAAACGTACAACGGTCTGTGTGGTATTTCAACTCGTCAATGAATTCATGGGCCGTGCGCGTTACCAAAGCAGCGATGAACAAAGGCAAAATTTCGATGTCTAGCCAATACATCAATAACAAGCAGAACTCCATTAACCCGGAAGTTAGGATCAGAATTCGGTGTGTGTGCAATTCTTTATCGCTGATGTCCACTTTTACCAAACGGGCATGTGTGATAGCATCCAAAAACCAAGTGGCCGTAAAAACCGTTGCCGTGCCTAAAATAGCCGTGGCAAAAAATACCGGATCGATTGTCATAGTTCCAATAAATAAAGTAGTCCTGCGATCAGACTACACGTGAGTATATTCAAATCTTGTTTCCACAACCGCGACGGGTGGTTTTGTGACATCCACAAGATGATTGCTTTCCAAATCACTACTATCCCTAAGAAGATCAATATTTTCTGATACATAGGAACTAAAAAAAAGCACAGAGCGGTGAGCACATTAAATACGTGTAAGATCACAAATGTTCTTTTTGCCCCAAAAAGTACCGGTAAGGTTTGTATGCCGTTGTTTCGATCTTGCTCAATGTCGGATACATCCCGGATAACACTTCCGTTAACAACTTGTAAGGAAACAAACAAGAAGATCATTTGGGTAAATTCATCCTCCCAAGTACCTGAACCAACCAAGATCAGCGCTCCCCACGCAAAACCAATAAAGGTATTCTTCAAAAGGGCAAATCTTTTTACCTGAAGCTGTTTGCCGAAGAATTTCACTTGCAAGGCATAGAGCAATCCGGCGGCAAAGATGACTAAGAAAACCTTGATCCCAAAAGTGGAGGTATGCTTCACCGCCCATGGCACAACGGGAATCATTTGTAACAGGAAAAGCCCTTGAAGTGGATTGCGAATACTGGCTTTCAGTATTTCTAAATAATGAGCATAGGTAAACTTCGCCAAATTGATCCCATAGACTAAGATCGTTCCGCAGGTACCTATGTAAGCAATCGCTGCATATTCCTCCCAACTCCAGGAGTTACGCAAAAACATACCTCCTGCCAACAAAGACAGTGTGGCAATAATAAACAACACAACCGATCTATTTAGGTGGATCATGTTTTACGATACGGTTTGAAAGGGTCCTCAGAACACGGTGTTCGATCTGCTTGGGGGCCAAAATTTCCATTTCGGAAAAAATGAATGACCATCGGAGCAATGTCCTTCAAATTGGT
>CAYLJB010000026.1:19052-27706 GCA_964383785.1 uncultured Fluviicola sp. | reverse complement strand
AAGGTCCACACCATTCTGCCCAAAAATCAACCATTACCGGTTTGTCTGATTTCAATACAACTTCTTCGAAGTTTGCATCTGTAATTTCTAATGCCATAATCTGTTCAATTTAATTCGACTTCTAAGTCGGTATAAAGTTAATATTTGTTTTCACTTGTCAAACCCCTTGCCAATCCAAATTATGCTGTCAGATTGTCATGCTGAACAAAGATCTTTTTCATCGAACGTTGGTTATCCGTAACGATTGAATAAAAATAAACACCAGGTGTCAAGGTACTGACGTCAAAGCGAACAATGTGCCCCCCTTTATCAAAGTTTTTTGAGACCACTTCTTTGATCTCTTGCATGTTGTTATCCAAGATCACGAAGCGCACTGGCTTATCTTCTTCTACCGTAAAATAGAACTCAACCTCGCCGGAAACCCGGTTATTTTCCAGATCGAAAAGCAAGGCAAATTTCTTTTGATCGACCTTCCCTTTTTGTAAACGTTTCAACAGTGTTCTGTAGGCTACAACCAATAAGGCAATTGCGACGATCACGATTAATACACCAAAGACATGTGATTCCCAAGTCCGGATCCCTTTAACGAAATTGATTCGTATTAAAATTAACACACTCAAGATCAAACTTAAGCTCAACAAAGTAATAATTGCTTTCTTTTTCATAGCGAAACGACTCCTTTAATGGTACTTGCGCGAACATAAACTTCAATGATTGAATCCACATCCAACATCAATTCTTTAGCGCTTACACTGATATATTTCCCTGTGCTCGATTGGTGAAAACTTACTTCTGCAGTCTCTGTAAACAAAGCCGTTGCTTGTGCCAATGACTGCGGGTCATTTGGTACAATGAATTTAAAGAAATAAACATCGGGCCATTCTTGTAATGCTAATTGCTCACGTAAACGTGCAAAAGATTCACTATTCATCTTTACATATATTTTGACAACTGCGACAAGCGATCCAGACTTACTAAAAACGCTTTATCGAACAGCTTCTCATTATTCTTCACTTCTTGAAAATTATTCATTTGTTCCTGCTCCATTTTGCGGAAACCATTTTCTAAGACCATCGGATCCGGTTCCTTTCCATAAACAGGTTCCTCGTCACTAAAGTTGAGCTGCGGTACACTTTCTGCAAATCTGCGATCAATATCTTGACCTATAGAGAGCAACTCCACAACCGATCTCGCCGAATCCGCAACCATAAACGCTTGTCTCCAACGATACATGGATTGCGCGTATCGTTTCCAATTTTCTATGACATTCTCTGTCAAGACAAGATCATTTGAGAAGGATACTTTTTCAGCTTTCACCTCAAGAACTTCTATTTCCAGTTGCGCCATTACATGCAACTTCTTTAAACGTGATCGAAGCAAGGGCGTTAGCAACGGCTTTTGCAAAATCTCTTTCTTCAGTACGAACAGCTTTTCCTCAAATGCTTCTGAGGCATCATCGATATGATCAACCCCTAAGAACTCTAAAGCCTCTGCAACGATCATTATTCTTCAACCCCTTTGTTTTTACGCATGCGGATGTTTAGGAATTCCACAACCAATGCGTAACACATAGCGAAGTAAATGTAACCTTTTGGAATATGCTGGCCAAAGGACTCTGCGATCAATAAAACGCCAATGGTTACCAAGAAGCCCAATGCAATCATCTTGATCGTTGGACGTGCATTGATAAACTCACTGATTGGTTTCGCAAAGGCCAACATTACCAACATGGAAATAATTACGGCAGCAACAATGATCACCAATGGATTTCCGTGTGTTTCATGCGAAATATCGTTAGTCATACCAATGGCCGAAATCACTGAGTCAAAGCTAAAAATGAAGTCAACCATAACGATTTGAAAAATCACTCCGCTCAATCGTCCTTTCTTTCGAGTCTTTGTAGCATGCTCTTCGTGACCCTTCACACTGGAATGCATTTCTGTCACGGATTTATAGATCAAGAACAATCCCCCGATCAATAAGACCAAACTATGCCCTGTAAATTCAATTCCGGCTACAGTCAGGAAAGGATGTTCATCCAAAGACATCAACCAACTCACTACGCTCAACATCAAAATACGGATGATCAAGGCTAAACTAAGCCCCAAAACGCGCGCTTTTCGCTGATCTTCTTTTACCAACTTATCGGTAATGATCGAAATAAAGATAATGTTATCGATCCCAAGAACAATCTCTAGTAAGGTCAATACCACCAAGTAAAAGATTCCTGTACCCGTAGTTAATATTTCAAAGTATTCCACTGTGATTTGAATTTCGGACAAAAATACATTCAAAAGCCGAAAAAGTATTGGATTAAGAATCTAAAAATGCGTTAAAAAAGTCAGGATTGATTTGGAGTAAAAAAGATTTTAGCTTAAATTGGTTTGATTAAACCTTGCCGGTATATCCGGCGTTCAAACCAATCAGAGAGTTCCGGGTTGTTTTTCGTAGTAGTTTTTACAGCTCGGGCTCTCTTTTTTAAATCCCTTTGATCTTTTTGAAATAAGCCGAAAGTTGTTCACTGTTTTGACAATTCATGGTATTTATCTCCAATAATTTGGGGCGATTATTTTCACTATCTTCAAAAAACTCCACCCAAAGTCCGTCTAGTTCCTCCAAATTGTTCGCTCTGAGATAAGTCACACC
Source organism: uncultured Fluviicola sp. (assembly GCA_964383785.1). GTDB lineage: Bacteria > Bacteroidota > Bacteroidia > Flavobacteriales_D > Crocinitomicaceae > Fluviicola. The sequence goes on along the minus strand of CAYLJB010000026.1, from coordinate 25,060 downwards.
AAATGTTTCGCAAATTCCTTTCGCAAAGAAGTTCTGCTCAGCAACAAAGATCTTTTTGTGTTGCGCCGTAGTGGATGGACCTGGTATAATGCTGAATATATCTCCCCCTCCGTTATTCACCACAATTACACGCAAGTTTTTAGGCAAACTTGATGTCCAAAACGCATTGGAATCGTAGAAGAATGAAAGGTCACCTGTTATTAATACATGTCCGTGTTTTGGATCAGCCAAAGCTGCACCGCTTGCAGTTGAAGTACTTCCGTCAATACCGCTTGTACCTCGATTACAATGATAAATCAGTCCCTTGATCGGGTCGAATAAAAGCGCGTAACGAATCATCGAACTATTGGAAACATGTAAGCGCGTATCGTCTGGAATAACGTCCATGATTGCTTCCATGACCTTAAGATCGCAATAAGGAATTTCCGGTAAAATGCTAGAATGGCGTTGCCCAACTTCATAGGACAACTTGTTCCATACTCCACCAAAACCAGAATACACAGGCTTTTCTTTATCCCAATCCGCCAACATGCGAATACCCGTAGCTGGAGCAATTTCTCCGGAATAAACCAGATTCTGAAAGGTATCCATCCAGGGGAAATCAGTTCCAAAACGCACGACTGGTGCTTTTGACGCACGCAAAAAACGTTTGATCCTTTTGGAGACTACAGCTCCGCCAATCGTGACAATCAACTCCGGTTTGAATGCAATCATGTCGGATTCTGGGATCGCTTCTAAAACACGATCAATGCAAGAAACAAAGTAAGGATGTTGCACATTGGATGTATGTTCCACCAAGACAGCAACCGAATTGTCTTTGACTAATTCATGAAGGGCTTCTTGCAACTGTTTATCCGGACCATGCTGACCAACGATCACTAAACGCTTGTGGGCATTGTTCCACATGATGCGTAACAGTGATTTTTCATGATCCGATAAATCACGATTCAAATGAGCCGCATGTATCCAAGACTTTAGGGTATGAACCTCTGTAGTTGTTTCATAAAGCGGTTCGCTCAAAGGCACATTGATATGAACAGGTCCTTTTGATTTCGCGATAGACGCTTGCAAGGTTTCCGCTAAAATGCGTTCCAAATTCCAGCGTTGTGCATCGGTATGAATTTCAAATAATTGACCAGCCTTCACAACGTGATCACCGAAAACATTTCGCTGACGAATCGTTTGTCCATCTCCTTGATCGACCCATTCTTCCGGGCGATCGGCGGTCAGAACAATTAATGGAATTCGCTGATAGAATGCTTCTACAACAGCAGGATAATAATTAAGTGGTGCAGAACCTGAAGTACAAGCCAGAACAACAGGATACCCACTTTGCATAGCCATACCCAATGCATAAAATGCGGCACAGCGCTCATCCGGGATCACAAAGACCTCAAAATGATCATCTTCATCAAAAGCAATGGAAAGTGGCGCATTACGAGAACCCGGGGACAATACCACACGTGTCACTCCTACGCGTTTACAGGCATCAACCAATAACTGCACTTCCAATTTTGCACTTGAGATCATGGGGTTAAAAATACGAATTAAACTCGCCTCGATAAGCGTAAAAAGGGAAGAAATTACGTCCTCACGATGAGATTTCCTGCATCACATGGAGTAAGGTCTTCGCCTTCTTCTCCGTTTCCTCCCATTCCAGATCAGGGATGGAATCGATCGTGTAACCACCTCCCAGAAACAGGTAGGCCATTTTTTCAGTCAGACGAGCGCAGCGCAGATTCACAAACAAACGCGATTCTTCTCCGTACAAGCCGATCACTCCCGTGTAAAGTTCGCGGTCATGCATTTCTCTTGAGGTGATCAGATCCAAGGCAGCCATCCGGGGGGTTCCGCAAACAGCAGGAGTCGGGTGCAGATCCATCGCAATTTGCCACGCATTTGGTTTCGATAACAAGGCCGAAAATCGGGTGATTAAATGTTTTACTGGTCCGGCTTGATGTTCAACCGGACCATCCTTTTCAATGGAAAAACAAGCGTTTCTGTTCAATACCTCATCCAAGGCATCTACCACGAACTGATGTTCATCCAGATCCTTTTTAGACCATTCAGATTCATCGTCCACAGATTTCGTTGAAGCTAACGCCACCGTTTTTATTTCCAGTCCTTTTCGATCAATGAGCACTTCAGGAGTCGCACCGATCCAAGTACCAAATACCGGACTACTAATCAAATAAACAAATGCCTGCGGGTACTTTTCAACCAATCCATAAAACAAAGATTCCGCTGATCGCCAATCAAAGGAAACGTTTTTCACGCGAGAATAAACCGCTTTTTGAACGCCCAATACCGGAAATGCGTGCAACATTCCCTGAGCTTCAATTTGATAATCTCTCGGAGAGATCACTACTGGTTTAGTTGAAATATCGTGAGGAACAAAGGCGCTCAATTCTCCTTGATCTCTGAATGCATAGATGCGTTGGTGTAAAAAATCCGTTACCAAGAACCCAACTGACTCTGCCCCGTTCAACTGCAATTCAAAACGACCTTGACGCTTTACAACAGCCTCTGCATTGGGTAATCTATAGATCAGAGAATCCATCATTATTTTGGAACCACCATGATTGTTAAACGACCTGTGCAAACCAATTTCCCGGTTGTTTCATCAGTGATATCCACTTGCCAAACATGCGTTCTTTTTCCTGCGTGAATGATCTTCCCGATCGCTTTCACAAAACCGCTACGCACACTTCCCAAATGATTTGCATTGATCTCAACACCAACAGGAGCTTCTTTCTCCAGGTCCAATAAAAGCGTAGAACCCATTGATCCGATTGATTCGATCAGAGCTGTGTTAGCTCCTCCATGCAAAAGTCCCATTGGCTGATGCGTTCTGTGGTCAACCGGCATACGGGCAACTACAAAATCTTCGCCTAAACCAATGCATTCAATCCCTAATTGTTCCATTAAGGTATTCTTATTGAATGCGTTCAATTTTTCGAGCGGTACTTGTCGCAGTTTCATGGGATTGAATTTGGCTTTAAAATTACAAAACCTACCTCGATTTAACGCGTGAACGATTCGATTGTTTAGTTGTACCCACAAGCAGTTCAATCAATAACTGGCTCCTTTCGTCAGAATTGTTTCAACTGAAGATGATTTTATTTTAGTTTCACTAAAAATCCATGACCATGAACAAGCCGATCATGACCCTTCCGTGCAAAATGAGATTGAGTGATCTCGAGCAAGGAAACAATGGTTACCATTGCAATGCATGTGATAAAACACTTACCGATTTCAGGGGGAAAACTACGGAAGAAACGGTTTCGATCATTCAATCGGCAACACATAAAGTTTGTGGAATATTTGAACCTGATCAATTCACGCACAAAACCTCCACAATCAGCATACCTATTACGAGGTCATCCGTAGGTCTTTCTTTGCTTGGAATTTTGGGATTTTTAGGCCCGGTTCTAAGTTCCTGTGAAAAACAGGACCTGCCGATACACGAGCAAAAGGCAAAAGCATTCAACAATTTAAAATTTCCGATGACGATCAATGGCTCCCTGCGCGATGCAAAGTCTAAAAAACCGCTTGCTTTTTCTTCTATCGAGATTCAACAGAACGGACAAGTCATTCTCAAAAGCACAACAGACGAAAACGGGAATTTTTCGATCACAATTCAGGGAAAAGACCTCAAGAACGAAACATTTGATCTGATCTATTCAGCAATCGGTCATCAAAGCGACACGCTTCGAAAACAACGTTTTTCCAAATTGCTTTCCGCCAGAAAATTGAGTTTAACGCTGCAAGCAAATGTGGCTTGTGAGAAAACTGTTACGATTAAAGAAACAACCTTGCAAGGCGACGTATACATCGAACCGATATTAGAAGAGCCTTTATCTGGAGCAGTTATTGATTATGTGGAGCCACCAGCACCGTTGGAATTAGGGGAACCGGCCATAAACAATCAACCTCTTACCCCGCAACATGTCCCGAATTCCAATAAAAAAATAGGAAAGAAGCTTTTCCGAAAGAGTCGCCAATAGAACAAACTAAAAAGGCTGTCAACAATTGACAGCCTTTTCGATTCTGTTACTTCGGATTATTTTTCCAAAGCCAACTCCAATACTTCATGCATTTGCTTCACGTAATGGAAGGTTAATCCTTTCAGGTAATCCTGCGTAATATCTTCTACGTCTTTGCGATTGCGTTCACACAAAATGATCTCTTTGATATTTGCGCGTTTGGCAGCCAGGATCTTTTCTTTGATCCCTCCTACCGGCAACACCTCGCCACGCAGCGTGATCTCACCTGTCATCGCTAATTGTTTCTTCACTTTTCGACCTGTAAACGAACTTGCAATGGACGTCAACATGGTAATTCCTGCACTCGGACCATCTTTCGGTGTCGCTCCCTCAGGCACGTGTATATGTACATTTGTTTCATCGAACTTTTCCTGTTCCAATCCCAACAATCCAGCGTGCGATTTCAAGAACTCTAAAGCGATCATCGCCGATTCCTTCATGACATCACCGAGATTTCCTGTCAGCGTTAAACGCCCCTTGCCTTTTGTCAAACTGGATTCGATGAACAAGATATCTCCACCTACACTTGTCCATGCCAAGCCGGTAACCACTCCAGAAACATTGTTGTTGTCGTATTTGGTGCGTTCTCTTCCAGGTCCAAGAATACTTGTTAAGTGATCTACAGAAACTTTCACATCGTAGGTTTCTTCCATCGCCACTTGCTTAGCACGGTGACGCGCCAATTTTGCCAATTGTTTATCCAAACCGCGCACCCCGGATTCATTGGTGTACAATTCCACCACTTTCTCCAAGGTTTTCTTATCGATCGTCAAATGCTTGCGAGAAATCCCGTGGGCATCTAATTGTTTTGGCAATAAGTGACGCTTCGCGATCTCGATCTTCTCTTCGATCGTATAACCATTTACTTCGATGATCTCCATGCGGTCCAATAAAGGTCCTTGGATAGTTGCCAAGCTATTCGCTGTAGCGATGAACATCACTTTTGACAGATCGAATTCAGTTTCTACATAGTTATCGTAAAAGGCGTTGTTCTGCTCCGGATCCAACACTTCCAACAAAGCGGAAGAGGGATCTCCATGATTGGAACGACCTAACTTGTCGATCTCATCCAACACAAAAACCGGATTTGCAGAACCTGACTTTTTCAAATGCTGCATCACACGACCCGGCATTGCTCCAATGTACGTTTTGCGGTGACCGCGAATCTCTGCCTCGTCATGCACCCCTCCTAAAGACATGCGCACGTAATTTCTACCCAGAGATTCTGCAATCGATTTCCCGAGTGATGTTTTACCAACTCCCGGAGGACCGTAGAAGCATAAGATCGGCGATTTCATATCTCCTTTGAGTTTCAAAACAGCCAAGTATTCGAGAATACGTTCCTTCACCTTTTCCAGCCCAAAATGATCGCGTTCCAACACTTCAGAAGCATGCTTGAGGTCCAAATTATCTTCAGACAATTCATTCCAAGGAAGATCCAATAAAGTATCCAGGTAATTCAATTGAACCGTATACTCTGCTCCCTGCGGATTCATGCGTTGCAACTTGTCCAACTCTTTCTTGAACAATTTGGCTACAGTCTCATTCCACTTCTTCGTAGCGGCACGTTCTTGCATTTCCCGAACATCTTGCTCTTGAGGATTTCCTCCTAACTCATCTTGAATGGTACGGATCTGTTGATGCAAGAAATATTCGCGTTGCTGACGATCCAGATCTTCGCGTACTTTCGTTTGGATCTCATTACGCATCTCCAACAATTGCGCTTCCATCGTCAGGTGTTCTACCACCATTCGGGCACGCTTGCGGAAATCCAATTCCTCCAACAATTCCTGCTTTTTCTTGACATCCGCGTTCATATTGGAGGATATGAAATTCACCATGAATGTCGGTGATTCAATATTGCCAATTGCAAATGCTGCTTCACTTGGAATATTCGGGCTATCCTTGATGATCTGAAGTGCCAGATCTTTGATATTGCGGAAAAGCAGATCCATTTCTTTG
>CAYLJB010000026.1:12877-19042 GCA_964383785.1 uncultured Fluviicola sp. | reverse complement strand
TGATGTCACGTTTGCGGTGTAGGACAACCCGGTGATCCATTTCTTTGTCACCTGAAGGTGGAATGGATTCTTTCAAGAAATTGACTTTCGCACGCATGTACGGCTCCGTCTGGTAAGGCTCAACGATCTCGAAGCGTCGTTTTCCTTGTAAGATCACCGTCTGACTGCCATCCGGCATTTTGAGCATACGCACAATTTGCGCTACTGTACCGATGCGATGCAGATCATTGAACTCCGGATTTTCTTCTTCCTGGTTGATCTGAGCCACCACTCCGATGATTTTTTTACCGGAATTTGCATCTTGAAGCAAACGCAATGATTTATCGCGACCAACCGTGATCGGAATCATTACACCCGGAAACAATACATTATTGCGCAGAGGCAGGATCGGCAAGTCTTCCGGAAACACCTCTTTGTTCATGCTATCTTCGTCATCCTGCGTCATCAAAGGCAAGAACTCAGAATCCTCGTCTATTCCTGTTGAAACTATGATGGCATTGTCGAATGAATCTTTCATTGAAATATGTTCTTTTAACGTCAATTTGTCAGTACATGTCTATATCAGGCCCTTGATTTGACCTATTTGCATAGACGAACGCTTATGGTCAAGCCTTATGCCACGAAAAAAAACAGGACGAAATGACAGTTGAATTCTAATTGCGGAATAAATGATCGAAGATCGCGTGATCTCCATCCGTGAATTCCACTTGGCGACGCGACATCATTGCGGATGCAGCCTCTTTTGCTTTCGCCAGATCAAATAGTTCAGACGATTCACAGGCACCCCATGTAAAGCTTGGAATGAATTTCTTAGGGAAGCCACCACCGAAAATATTGCAGGAAACACCCACCACCGTTGCTGTATTCAACATCGTGTTGATAGCTGTTTTACTATGATCACCCATGCACACTCCCATGAATTGCAGTCCGGTTTCCACTTCTTCTCCATTTTCATAACTCCATGAACGGATCAACGAATAGTTATTCTTCAAGTTGGAGGTATTTGAATCGGCACCGAAATTACACCATTCACCAACTAAAGAATTTCCTAAGAATCCATCATGTCCTTTGTTGGAATAAGCCTGGAAAACACAATTCGAAATTTCACCACCTACTTTGCAGTGCGGACCAATGGTTGTTGCTCCATAGATCTTAGCACCCATTTTCACTCCGGCATGCTCGCACAAAGCAAAAGGTCCACGAATCAAGGATCCTTCCATCACTTCAGCATCTTTACCGATGTAAATCGGACCATTTGTTGTGTTCAGGAAAGCGCCTTCAACACTTGCTCCCTCTTCCAAGAAGATCCAATCCGTGCTTCCGATAACTGTGTTTGTATCCGAAAGTTCCTGCGATTCACGTCCGGCGGTTAAGAAGAAATAATCCGCTACCAATACCTCATCATTGCGTTGAAACAGATCCCAACGTTGCTCCAAAACGATTGGTTGTTGATCGGTGAATTGAATTTTCTCCGTTGCCTTTCCACGTCGAGCGATCCACGTATTTTCACCCATCAAGATCTGATCTTCTTGTAAGCTTACTACCGCTGCTGCAATTGCTTCTGTAGGAATCACTGCCGCATTGATCTCCACCTCTTCTTGTCCGTGCAGTTCTGGGAATTTCTTTTGCAGGTAAGATTCCGTGATGAAGGACACCGTCGCTTCCGGTATCCATCGTTCCCAGCGCTCTTTGTTCGTAAGAACTCCTACTCGCACATCTCCTAAAGGACGTGTCAATGTAAGCGGTGCAAAACGCAAGTGCAACCCGTTATCGTGTAAAAGCAAGTGCAACATAAGCTATTCAATTATTCAACGACAGGTGCTTCATTTACTTTGTGGGAAATCATCCACAAGAAAATAAAGGTCAACAAGCCATTGACGATCAATAATTCATTTCCAAATACGTATCCTCCAAGGTACTTACCATTGGCTTGTAACACTCCACCGGTAAACGATTGAGAATACAACGAAAGTCCGTAACAAATGGCCGGAGCCAGGAGAGACACAAAAGGCACAAGCACTTCATTCAATTTGCGCTTGGTAAATAATCCAAAAGCAAACAAGCCTAACAAAGGCCCGTAGGTGTAGCCCGCCAGTTTCAGGATCAAACCAATGAGATCGGTGCCAGGATGGGAATCCACATAAGCTTTTGTACCAAGTATGATCAGTAAGAACAAAACTGAAAAACCAACGTGCACCCACAATTTGTAGCGTTTCTTCTCTGATTCTTCTCGTTCGTGGAAGTTAAGGAAGTCGATGCAGAATCCTGTCGTTAATGCTGCCAGAGCACTATCCGCGGACGCATAAGACGAAGCCGTAATCCCCAACAAAAAGAAGATCCCAGCGATTGGTCCGAAATTATTTAAAGCCAATGTTGGAAAGGTATGATCGGTCAAGGCAGGTAGTTCCACCCCTTTCGTGTTCGCGTAAACGTACAAAGCTCCGCCAAGCAATAAGAACAAAAAGTTGGTCACCACTAGAACGGAGGTAAATGAATACATGTTCTTTTGTGCATCTCCGATCGATTTACAAGTCAAGTTCTTTTGCATCAAGTCCTGATCCAATCCAGTCATGGCAATTGCCAGGAACATTCCTCCAAAGAATTGTTTGTAGAAATACAGCGGTGAGTTCGGATCGTCAAAGAAGAAGATACGCGACATGCTGTACCCGTTCGTTGTTTGCGTATTTGTGATCTTATTGTACAATCCACTGAAATCCACACCCAAGGTTTGTGCGATGATCACCGTACAAATGATCACGGCAGATACCAAAAAGAAGGTTTGAAATGTATCGGTATAAACAATCGTTTTGATCCCTCCTTTAAACGTATACACCCAGATCAAGGCAACAGTAGTCAAAGCGGTGATCCAGTAAGGAACACCCATATCTTTGAACAAGAACAACTGAAGTACTTCGGTGGCCAGGTACAAACGCGTTGCTGAACCAAGAGTTCGAGATAAAATAAAAAATGCAGCACCCGTTTTGTAACTTACTAATCCAAAACGTTGATTCAAGTACTCATAAATGGATGTGACATTCAGTCGGTAATACAGGGGCATGAGAACTTTGGCGATTACCAAATAACCGAGGACATAACCTAAAACGATCTGAAAATAGGCCATCCCTTCTCCCACAACCTTTCCGGGAACGGATATAAATGTTACTCCGGACAAAGAGGCGCCGATCATCCCGAACGCAACGAGATACCATGGACTTTGCTTATTTCCTGTGAAAAATGAATCCGTCGTTGCTTTTCTGGAGGTAAGGTAAGCGATCAAGATCAACAAACTGAAGTAAGCGATCAAAACGGTTCCTACTAACCACGGCTGAAGAGTCAAATTCATTTACAGGTGTTTATTGTTGTTCCGAAATTACCGTTTCTAACTGATAGATCGGCTGTGGGATTTGCTTTTTATTGTACAAATTAATGAACAACTGTTTGTTCGGTACCCGATCTTTCAAAACGGCGTAATCAAATTCAATGGTGTAAACCACTTTATTGTTACTGTTAGCCTTGAACTTCTCAATGAATACGGGTCTAACTGCCTTAAACAATACCCAATCGCGCTTCAACCAAAGCAAAGGTTTTACCGAGATCACAAGGTCGGAACATTGACGCAAGTCCTCGGGTGTTCGGCAATAAACAGTGGCCATTACCTGAATGCGTGTTTTACCTTTCCATTGCTTTGTGGAAACCTGTTGGAGTTGGCAAAACTGCTTTTTCAAGTCCGTTTTGCTCGGAAAAACGTTTTGTTGACGGACCACTTTCCATTTCTTTTCTCCGACCCACCGGTCATGATCCGTTACACGAACAATATGGTCTTGATTGATTGTGTATTGCGAAAACAGCTGGTACCATTCACATTGCTGTTTCATCATGCGCAATCGTTCCGTTTGTTTTACCTCATGAGGTCTCAACAAACTATCTACCCAATATACGCGGTTCCCCAAGAGCGCATACCCATTCATGAAGGCTTCATTTGATCGCAATTTGTTGGTGGTAAACACTTGTGTGCGTTTTGCAGAGAATTGATCCGAACAAGTCAATTGCTGCCCCATGAACGGCACCTGAGAAGGTAAATTCAATTTATAAACATCTTTCAGGTACGTCACAACAGTGGGTGTAATATCCAAGTGGGATTGCACTGAACGAAATGTTTTTTGCTGTTTCACCAGTGGCGAAGCTATGAGGAAAGGAACGTGGTACCGTGCTAAACGATCTTCATTGTACAATTCTGAACCGTGGTCACCGGTGATCATTACGATTGTCTCCTCCCAATTCGGTTCATGCCTAAGCGCTGTAAAAAAGTCTCGTATCGCATCATCTGCATAACAAAATGAACCCAATGCGCGTGCTTGGGCCAGTAAGCGTTTTTGCTTTTCAGAAGTCTTGACTTTACCTATTCGCTTCTTCGAAATTTGCTCGTATTTATCCGCATTCGGATAAACAAACGGATCATGGGTACTGATAGTGAGCACAACGTCTAAGGTAGGCTTATCAAGCTTCATCCGTTTTCGATCGATCTCCAATTGGCGATAAACTGCCTCATCTGGATATCCCCAAGGGCTGTCAACTTGCTTATTGAGACGATTATTTTGTGAGGACCATTTATCCGGGAAATGGGGAACTTGGTGATAGGTCATAAAACCGCGCATGTTCAAATACTCCAGATTCACGCCACAATAAAAACGGGACACATAATCCTTGCGCAGCAAACTCATCAAAGACCAATGACGCGGATATGCCGACTGTTGAAAAGCAACTCCATCCATGACATTTGGAACAGCACACAAAGCGGCTGGCAATACATTGTGCGTTCTTTGCGAGGTACTTAGCATATTCGGGAAATAGATCCCTTGGGCCGCTAGGGAGTCCATAAAAGGCATCAAGTTTCCAGTTTCTGTAGCACGTTCTCCAAAAAAATCCGCAGATAAGCTTTCTACAATAAGCAAAATAATTCGAGGAGGCTTGCCTGATTTCGTCTTCTTCAAAAGTGGTGACAAGACACTTGCAGTATCCAATTCATGGTCTAAGGGAAAAATGGAAGAAGCGTTGGCGCCCTTCGGGAGAAAGTCCTGATCGAGTCTGGCAAAATCAGATGGAAACAATTGTTTGCGCTCTTTCTTCCCTTGCCAAATGACACCAAAGCTATCATCTACAAAATACCACAGGCGATTATTCACCCAACCTTCTTGTTCCGGATCATCGCCGTTTCCGAGACGCATAAATGGCGAGAATACGATAACTAAGCCTAGTAAAAACAACCAAATTTTCTCGCCTTTCGTAGTTTCAGCCTCTGTTCTTTTAGCAAACCAACGAACCAACAGGAAATAAGTGGCAAATACCAAGATCAATGCGACGACCATTCCCAGACTCAAGCGCGATTCAAGCCCTGCTATCATCCACAGTTCTTCCCACGAAAAGGTATAAACTGCGGCATCCAGGGGCTGAAACATGGTCAGGTAATATTGATCCACCAGCATCTGAAAGAACAAGAGCAACAGGACCAACGTCGGTACGATGAATCCTAAGGATCGCTTCAAGAGAAAGCCAAATCCCCATTCGACCAAACTAAAGATTCCCCAAAAAAAGCATACGGTAAAGCAGTCTAGAAGTAATCCAAGCAGTCCGTTACTCAAGTGCAACTGATCCTGATGCTGTAACACAACTGTAACCAAGGTGTAAAGCCGTAAAGTACAGGTCAAGATCAGCAAAGGTAAGAACCAACGCTTATTGAATTGTATGATCGCGTGCAGACGTTGCATGGTGTAAAGTTACATGTATTCGGTCAACGAAGTTAGAACCATAAAAAAAGGGAGCTCTAATGAACTCCCTTCGTATCGTAATCTTGTTGATTAGTTCGAAGCCATCGCTACGAATTCATCATAAGAAACTTCTTTGTTATTCAATTTCACCGTATTCTTGAAGAAATCAGTCAACTTCGCTTCAGCCAACATATCGTATATACGATTTGCTTCTTCGCGATTAGCCAAAGCCTTCGCTGCTTGTTGCACCAACTCCTTATCTTCCGGAGCAGGCAAGCCGTATTGTGCATATTGGTTTGCGATCAATCCTTTAGTAAACTCGATCGCTTCCATTTGATCCAATTTAATATCATTCGCTTTGAATATATGTCCTTGAATCAATTGCCATTTCAAATCTTTC
>CAYLJB010000026.1:2657-12867 GCA_964383785.1 uncultured Fluviicola sp. | reverse complement strand
GAGTAAGCAGGATAATCAGCTTCGATCTGGTCTTCAGAAATTGGCTTCTCGTTAGACAATTTGATCCAACGCTTCAAGAATGCATCAGGCAATGCTACGTTTGTTTTATCCAACAAATCGCGGTAAACTGCACGTGTCAACAAACGGTCAGAATCGTTGTTGAACATTTGCTCAAGATCTGCTTTGATACGATCGCGCAATTCATCTTCTGAAGTAACAACGGCTTCACCAAACAAACGATCAAACAATTCTTGATTCAATTCCGCCAATTCGATGCGCTTCACATCATTGATCGTCATTTCATAAGAATCTCCGTGATTTGCTAATTCTTCTGGCTTAAGACCCAACATGGCAGCTTTATCGCTTTCTCCACGTGTGATTGCAGAAGCAGAAACAGTTACTTTATCTCCAACTTTCTTTCCAACAAGCGCTTTTTTCGCTTTTTTATCTTCAACAAATTCCATTGAAGTAGTTGATGAATGCATGATACCACCTTCTTTTACAGAACCATCTTCATTCAATTCAACAAACTGACCCAAGATCATATCTGTATCACCAACAGTATCTACGGAAGACAATTTTCCATAGCGACGACGCAGATCATCCACTTGCTTGTCGATCAAGGCAGCATCGATCTTCACTTTTACGTAATCGTACTTCGATTTTGCTCCCAATTCCAATTTGATCTCAGGTGCATAACCAATTTCGTAAGTAAACTCGAAATCTCCTGGATTCTCAAAATCTCCTTTTACATCGATGTCTTCTTTCGGAATTGGATTTCCAAGGATTTCCAATTTATTGTCAGCAACATACTGATACAAAGCATCAGAAACCAATTTGTTCATTTCTTCTGCCAAAACAGCTTTTCCGTATTGCTTTTGGATCAAGCCCATTGGCACTTTACCCGGACGGAATCCAGGTATCTTAGCTTGTTTACGGTATTTTTCAAGAGCTGCACTTACCTTTCCTTGGTAATCAGCTGGAGAAACTTGCACTGTTAAAAGCGCTGTTTCTGCATTCACTTCTTGACGCGTTACGTTCATTCCGTTTGTGTTTGTTTCGATTCGTTTAAACAAAAAATGGTCTTCATTGCAAACAACGAGACCATTTTGAAGTGCGGATGGAGGGACTCGAACCCGCACACCTCTCGGCACTAGATCCTAAGTCTAGCGTGTCTACCAATTTCACCACATCCGCATATTTATTTAGTACAGTTTGTACTCAATAATCTATTTCAATTGATAACAACTCCGTTGAGTTATCTAGCGTGTCTGCCATCCCGATAGCTATCGGGATCACTACCTCCGATTATATCGGAGCGCATATTTATTCCGTCTTTGACGGTTAAAATACTATTTCAATTTTGGAGAATTTCGTTCAACTCTCGCGTTCAGTCCTTAACCAAACGGGTCACAAAATTAGTGCTTTTTTCTATTTATGCAACTTTCACTTATAGAAATTGAAAAAATTAATTTTTCCAAACTCTGAGAATTGAACGTTTAAGCAAAAATTCACTTTTCATTCATCTAGAACAAATAGCCATAACCAATTAATATCAGAATTCTCCACCAAAATTCACAGGTTAAATCTCATTAAAAGAACTGATACAAATCATGTTTAGTGGACCAGATGATATGTAGCTTTATGTTATTGATAACTATGTGATGAAAAAACTATTATCCTTAAGTATTTTTGTGCTTTCACTGGCTTTTGCTGGTAGATCCGTGACTTATTACACCATAAACAATGGTGATTGGAATAACACGACAAACGTTTGGTCAACAAACGGAACGACACCTTGTTTTTGTGCACCCGGATTCACTTGGGACACTGATACGGTTGTTATTCGGAATGACATCAATTTCAACACACACCTTTTTATTCAGGGCGGAGCTGTTTTAAAAGTGCTAAGTGGGGCCAAACTTTACAACTCTTCTATGAAGATCACTGTGCGAGACGGTGTCTTGTTTTCAAATGGGACCATCTTCACCCGTGAATTAAATGTGCTCAGTCAAGGTGTTGCACAACTCTTTTCTTCTACATTGTATAATGACGGGCAGATGAATATCCAGGGGTCGTTCAGTGCGAATTTCTCAAATATTTATGTAAATTCTGGAAACATAGAGGTTTTCACAGGTGGTTCATTTACGATTGAGAACAATTGCAAAGTTTTCTTTACGGTAGGAAACTTCAATAATTATGGAAACACAACCGTTTCAGACAACAGCTGCATACAACTCACTGCGGGGAATATTAAAAACTATGCGTCTGGAACCATGTCAGGAAACGGAAGTATGATTTCTGATGCAGGGAATATCATTAACGATGGTACTTGGGCAAACTCACTAAACTGGTGTGTGCAGGGAACTGCAAGTGGACTTTCGAATCCTGAGAATTGTCCTGACTCCTATGCAAACTGCAGTTTTGCCCCACTTTCTGCTGAACTACTTTCATATAGTGTTGTTCCTCAGAAAAATTGCACTTTAATCAATTGGTACACCCAATCCGAGAATTCAGGAGAGTACTACATTATAGAACGTTCTAAAGACATGGAAAATTGGGCGCAAATTGGAAAGATTGCTGCGCGAAACGAAGGTTCCCAGGTAACTCATTATGTAATAATAGATGAACAACCGATCAAAGGATTGTCTTACTATCGACTAACATTTTACACCAAGGATGAACGCATTGGATTTACAGCGATACGCGGGGTGAATTCATTAAACACGGATGACGTAACTGTATTTCCAAACCCAACAACAGATCATATCACTGTTCGGTTTTCAAGACCTCTGGAAAATGTAACGATCACGATAAAAGACGGATCCGGACAGACGGTTGAAACTTACAACAGTGATTCCATGCTTGAAGAAACATTTCACCTGCCTTATTCATGCGGCATGTATTACGTGTATATTGACAGTGAAACGTTCAAGGATGTGATCAAAGTGATCAAAAGATAATCAGAACCACACTAAAAGCGCCGGTTATTATTTGTCGGCGCTTATTTTTTTCTTTTAAAAAGTTCCACCATTGGCTTACCAACCATTGCATTTGGACGCTGTATGTTCAAAACATGAACCATGGTTGCGGCAATATCTACAATTTCATAAGGGGTGAATACTTCTTGTGGAAGAATTCCTTTTCCGTAGAAAAGGACCGGAACGTGAGTATCATAGTTGAACGCAGATCCGTGACTGGTTCCTTTGTGCGCTGCTTCATTATCAGTTGACTTTGGCAAATATCCAGGTTGCAATAAAAAGATCAGTTCTCCATTGCGTACTTTATCATAACCGGCAGCAACCATTTTGCACCAAGTGTCATTCGGACTAGCATTCAATTGGTCTTTCGTAAAAACCGCTTTCACTTCAGGCCATTCACTTATCCTTTTTTGTAAAAATGCAATCAGCTGATCTTCGATCGGGCTTCCTAAGTACTCTTTTTTCAAATACACATTATCATTATCAATACGATCGATGACATCTACCTGAAATTCAGATATTGACTGAGCACGTAGTTCTTGTTCACGACTATCTAGGAACAGGTAACCACCTGGCAAATGATGATCTGTCAAAAACTGAGGAACGGGAACCACCGCATGATCTGCTGTGAGGAAAACTACATATTGTCCTTTCCCTACCTTCGCATCCAACTGTTTGAACAAGTTTTCTAAATCCTGATCCAATCGGAAGTACATATCCTCGATTTCCAAAGAATAAGGTCCGAAAGCATGACCGGCAATATCTGGTGTAGAATAGCTGATCGTCAAGAAATCCGTAACCCCATCTTTACCCAGTCCTTCACCTTCCATTGCTGCCAATGCAAAATCAGTCAAATAAGTATTCGCAAAAGGAAGCACCGTAAATGTATTGTATTGCTGTGTCGGTTGAAGTTTTGTGAAATCATACGGGAAAGTTGGAGCAGATTTTCCACCAATCAACACTTCATAGGGAGAATTATCTTGCTTAGCATAGGCATATGCAGAAGAGTCCTTTAAAAGATTCCATACCTGTCCTGCATATCGGTCAAAAGGATTGGAAGTATAGAATTGATTCACCCATTGTGGTAATTCATTTTTATACCAAGTACTTGTTATGAATTTACCGGAGGAATAATCATACCAATATGCACCATCAGGCATGTGTCCAGCTGGCAGGATCGCACTTCTGTCCTTGATCGAAACGCCAACTACTTTTGCCCCGGGGTAAGTTAACTTTAATTGGTCAGTGATCGTATTTGCGCGCAAAAAGTGAGGAGAACACATGCCGTCAACACTGGTTGTTCCAACGCCATTAACGGTAGTGTCGTCCACACAATTCACCTCTTTACCATAAGGTCGATGATACCAATCATTCGCTATAATGCCGTGATTGGCCGGCATGGTTCCTGTATACACAGATGCATGACCAGGGCCAGTATATGTGGGCACGTAATTGTAGTTTACATTGCGGAAATGCGCCCCTTTATCCATCAATCGCTTGAAGCCGTCTTTACCAAATTGCGGATAAAAGCGGTACAAATAATCGTAACACATTTGATCCACAACAATCCCAACAACCAATTTAGGTGTCTCTTTTTGTGCATTGACAGTAAATAGAGTCAGCAAAAGTGCAACAGCGATCAACCAATTTTTCATGTGGACAATTTTCAACAAAACTACCGAATGAAGCCAAGAAATAACGAACTTTGTCAATAAATTTTCACGTCCATGTTAGGCTTAAAACTTCCTACTGATCCGCGTTGGGTAAATATTGTCGAGAAAAACATCGAGGAGATCTTAACGGATCATGCCTATTGCGAACAAAAAGCAGCTAGTAATGCCATCTCATTGATCGTACAATATCCCATGTACCCTGACATGGTTAAGGAACTTACAGCTATTTGTCAAGAGGAGATGGAACATTTTGACATGGTTCACGAGAAGATCTTGGAACGTGGATTAAAACTAGGATTTGAACGCCGTGACCCTTATGTTCACGACCTTATGGGCTTTTTGAAATCAACCTTTCAAGGTGGCAGTAAAGAAAGTCATTTGGTCAACCAATTGTTGTTTGCAGCGATGATTGAAGCACGCAGCTGTGAGCGATTTAAGATCCTATCTGAAGAGATCAATGATCACGACTTGCGTTCCTTCTACAGAAGTTTAATGGAAAGTGAGGCGCGACATTACACCACTTTTATTGGCTATGCACGCAAATATGGTAAGGGTGTGGATGTTGATTCCCGTTGGCAGGCATTTCTTGATTTCGAATCCAGTTTGATGGAAAAATACGGAAAGAAAGAAACCATGCACGGATGACGCTTTACGCCGATTTCCTCTGTACAGGTATGGTCAGCGTAACACGAGTACCGGGAAATTCGGTATCATCAGTTACTCTTTCTACCTTCCACGAAAAGCGTTGATTGAAATTCTTTTCATAGATCTCCATGCGTTCGCGCGTAATTTGTGTACCAAAAGAGCGGTGTCCCTTAGATTCGTGAGAATTCTTTTCTTGAATACCAATACCGTTATCCTCAACAATAACGATTAACGCGGCCGAACTCATCTCAAAACGTACCACTAGTTTTCCACCGACGTTTCGTTTTGATAATCCATGTAAGATCGCATTCTCCACAATTGGTTGAATCATCATAGGAGGTATTTTGAATTGATCCAACCCATTAATCATGTTATATTCAATGCGGTATTCAAACTTAGACTTAAAGCGCATTTCTTCCAATTCAATGTAATTCGTCAACAATTCTATTTCTTGATCCAACGTGATGAATGTTTCTCTGGAAATACTCAAAATGGATCGAATAAGCTTCGAAAACTTGAGCAAATAGCGCTCGGCTTTTTCATTTTCATCGTAAAGCAGAAAGCTTTGTATCGAGTTCAATGAATTGAAAATGAAATGTGGATTCATTTGAGCACTAAGGGCCTTTTGCTCCAATTCATAAACCTTATTTTGGAGTGCAAACTTTTTATTCACTTCTTTTAATCGTGCGCGAAAAGCAAGATAAACAGCCCACACAGACAAAAGCGCTAAGAAAGCAGTGAAATACCAGTTCTTGTAGAAAGGTGGGCTGATCGATAGTTCTAGTAAACGAACCGGTTTGGACCATCTGCCAAATTCGTCAAGGCTACAGACCTCTAGTTGATAATTGCCGTTTCCCGGATATGACAAATCGATTTCAGGCATTCGAATGACACTCCAAGCTTGTTTTGGATCTAATCTGAATCGAAAGCGTGCATGATTCGAAACGATATAATCAAGTGATCTTAACTTAATTTGTATAGAACTTGTCCCCTCTTTAAAAACCATACTTGGGCGAATCAAACAGGGCTTGCCATCTACAACAACGTGGTCTATCTTCAATTCAGTTCGCTTGCGTTTCAAGTCGAAAAATGATTTTTCGATAGATATCATTCCTTTTTTTGTGCCAACCAATATGCAATGATCATTCACTGCTATGGACAAACACTCATCTGAAATCATTCCAGTAAGTTTATTGCAATGTACTATTTGTGCTGAATCATTTGGTAAAATCCGAATTCTGCTTACCCCGTTATAACCGCATACGTAAATATCGTGGTTTGAATCTACAAAGACCCCTGTTAAGTGGTCATCCAACAATCCAGATTGGCTATTCCAAGTTCGAACAATCTTGTTATTTTGATAACGAAGTAATCCTTCACCCCTTGTAGCGATCAGTAAACCATACTTGGAATCATACTTCATTTCACTTACTCTTGTACTTAAGCGCTTATCAAATCTTTTTAGAGAAGTTGGTTTTTTGTTGATCACCTTATATACGCCGCCTATACCTCCACAATAAATATTCTTTTTCTGGTCTTGGGCGAGTGAATAGAAAAAACCGGCACTAATCTTTGGAAAAAAAACAAGAGTGTCCCATGAATTTGGGTTGTTATCGGACAAATAGAAAATGTTGTTACCAATCGATTTATAGGCACCTGTTTCTGATTGCAAATAACCATGGGTTTCGAATTTTCTCGGTTTGTCATTTAAAAAAACATACCGTTTATTCCGTTTTACCATACCATGATAAAACCCGGATAAATACAAAACGCCATTTTTGCTGTAAACAGCGTTCGGTGTGGTATAGGTATTTACCGGTATCAGTTGTTTACTGTCTCTATTCAAGATTTGATACCCTTTCAGCGTGCCTATGGTAATTTCATTGTTGAATGTTGTTATTTTATATACAACATTATCGATCAACCCATTTTTTACTGAAAAATTGTGTACTTTCAAACTGGGTAAGTAGTAAACGCCATTATCTAAGGTCGCAAACCAATATCCTCCGCTACGATCTCTACAAACATCTGACACACTATGTCCTTTTAAAAAGGATAAACAAGGTGCATTTTGATGAAAATTTGACTTTTTGTAACGTCGGATACCTCCTGCTACCGAACAAATCCAGACATGATCTTTCTCTATAAATACATTGATCATGCTGCTGTCAACAAACTTTACAATTCGCTTATTGAGGTCTAACAATTCAAACTCCATTAAGCCATACAATTCATTGTTGTAGGGAAAAACTCCCATGCGTATATTACCTTTTAGAACATGAACTTTTTTCTTAACCTTATTACGAATGACGTAGATTGGTTTTGTGCCCTTGACGTACAAATCAGTTAGGTTCGAGAAAAAATAGTCCCTATCAATCTTTTCTACAAATACTTCCTGAATTTTCGACTTTTTCAAATGGTAATTACTCATTTTACCGTCAGGAGTGATCTTGATCGATCCATACACCGAAAGTGAGTAATACAAATTTCCTTTCCGATCTATTACCAGACTTTTGTATGTTGCTTGATAATCTTTGAGATACTTTCGAATCAAATAATTGTATTTGTATACGACCAATTTCTTTCCATTCCAATAACTTAAATCACCTTTGAAAGAGATAAACCAAACCCATCCTCTGTAATCTTCATAAAACTTAAAGATTACTTGGTCTGGAAGACCATTTCCCTCATTAAGAGTTAACATTCGTTGGCCGTCAAAGCGAACTACTCCTCTGTCAGTGGCCATCCATATATAACCCTTTGAATCTTCGAAAACCTGGTATGTTTCGGAAGACGGAAGGCCCTGGGTTGTTCCATAATGTTTCCAGTTTAATTGTCCGCCAGTTACAGCATCAAAAGTTGTTGCTACAGCATTCAGGCAAAACAAACAAAAAAAAAGGGCAACTAATGTCCGCATGATTTATTGTAAAAGCGTACGTTGAATGAAATCCAAGATTTCATCTTTCTTTTGACGTGAGATCGGAATGTGTAAACCGTTAACCATTTTAAGCGAACCGCCATCTTCTCGAATGTATTCTTCCAAATACTGGATATTCACGACATAGGACTTGTGTGGTTTGATGAAATACCCTACCGATTCCAATTTGTCTGTAAAAAACTTCATCGGTTTTGAAACGACCAGATGCTTGCCATTACTCAAAAAGATTTTGCAATAACTACCATCTGCTTCAAGAAAAATGATTTGGTCGAGTGGAAGCAACTTGAACCCTTCATTGGTAGGAATGCCAATTTTACGTTCAATGTGTTTATCCATCATATCACTAATGAATTCTTTGATTGGTGTAGCACCTTTGAAAGATTGACTGTGTTGAACAGCTTTGATCAGCAATTCCGGTTCAACAGGTTTCAACAAGTAATCCATTGCATGGTATTGGAAGGCTTTGAGTGCGTGTTGATCGTACGCCGTTGTAAAAACGACACCAATCTCTTGTGCCAAAGTTCCCAAACTATCCAGAATATCAAAACCAGTTCCATCTTGGAGTTGTATATCCAGGAACAAGATATTCGGTTTTGTTTCTTCGATCAACTCAACGGCTTCAATAACTGACCCAGCCTCTCCGAGAATATTAAAATCCGGAAAATGTCTTTCAATATACTTGCGGATAACGCGTCGGGCATCTAACTCATCATCTACAATGACCACAGTTGTATTCATGTAATTCGAAGGTTTCATCAAAAGTAAACAAACAATTGAATAATTGCCTGATTTTAAAGACTGGTTGGATAAAGAGTGTTTACATTTTATATCGGTGATCTACTTATATTTGGTAACTTCGTACTGCCAAAATTCCTACGAATGCGCATATCAATTTTTGCTGTTTTCAGTTTAACATATTTGCTTTTAGGTTTTCGAAAGTCAACTGAAGAGCAAACAATTAAAAAATTTCAATCGGAATATTATATAATCGTGATCATTGACGGTCCACGTTTTACTGAAACTTTTGGCGACTCAAGTTATACCTACATCCCAAAAATGGGGCGTGAATTAACGAAGGAGGGGGTTTTGTTTTACAATTTCAGAAATAACGGCCCTACATATACCAATGCCGGACATACAGCCATAACGACAGGTCATTATCAGCACATCTCGAACGGCGGTAAGGAACTACCGAAACGACCTTCAATCTTCAATTATTATTTGAAAACCTACAATGCTGACAAATCTGATGCATACATCGTTTCCAGCAAAGGTAAATTGGAAATTTTAGCCAATACCAAGAACAAACGCTGGTGGAATACTTACATGCCAATGACATACTGCGGTGAGAAAGGGAATAGTTCGAATTACGTCAATGATGAACAGACTTACGACAAAGTAAATTTGTTGATTGAAACACAAATGCCAAGAATAATGTTGGTGAATTTCCTTTCAGTGGATTCATACGGACACGCCAACGAATGGGAAGCCTATCTTTCATCAATTAAGAAATGTGATCAATTCGTGTACAATATTTGGAACAAAATTCAAAGTTATTCGCATTTGCGTAACAAGACTACTCTATTTATCACCAATGATCATGGCCGCCATTTGAACGGACATAAAGATGGTTTTGTGAACCATGGTGATCGCTGCGAGGGCTGCCGTCATATCTCACTACTCGCAATGGGACCGGACTTTAAAAAGAATGTTGTCATCCGCGAAGGTGGTGAACTGATCGATATCAGTAAAACGATCTCACACATGATCGGTTTTGACATGCCAACTTCCGAAGGTCGTGTTTTGACTGAGTTGTTTGCAGATTAAAATTCGCTTCCTTCTTCAAAAAACCACTTGTCCCCACGCTTCCTGAACAACGAATCTTCACGATGTTGATGAATCATTCCATTCTGATCTTTGTAGGACGCAATAAACTTGACGCGATCTCCGGATGCAGAAACAATTTCCAAACC
>CAYLJB010000026.1:0-2557 GCA_964383785.1 uncultured Fluviicola sp. | reverse complement strand
GTTTGTCCAGAGCGATGAACACGAATCACATAAGATCCATTTCGAAAGTCCTTTAGATCCACAACGATTTCACCATTATTCATGGCGTAATTCAACGTATACTTCCTACCTGCAAGATCAAAGATCTCGATGTTATCAGGAGTGAAATCTGCATGGATCGACACGAAATCTTGGCTTGGATTCGGATACAACTCCCACGCTTTAATGTTTTGCTCATCCACTGCTGCCGTTAGATCGCATGGATCTGGACCTTCCACCGGATATACCTGTTGGCTATTGATACTCACGCACATTTGATCCACCCAATATTGGGAAACATTGATCCAGGGCTCCCACAAAAAACCTTGTTTATTTCCTATTCCCTCAATCCACATTTGATTAATACGTTTGCGATAAGTTCCCGCCACAAGAATTGAATCTACCTCATATATAACGAAATCGTGATACACAAAATCCATGTAGCCACCCATTTTACAAAACAGTTCGGGAACCGTGTCACCTACTTCAACGGTAAAATCAAACAACAGGAATTCATTTAATGAGTCCTTTGGAACGAAGAACACCTTTCCATTCGAATTTCTAAATGCTCCTTGGTACAAGTCCTCCGGACATTGATGAACTCGCGTATAGGTTTCCGCACCGATCAAAGTATCCTGTCCGTTTGCACAGTAATTCACAACATCGTACAAGACATATTGCCAAGTAGGACCCATTGGTACTTGCTGGTAAAACCCATTTTGCCAAATGACAGCAGAATCAGGAATAGGCAAGTACGATTGTGCTTTTACTGCAACAGTGATGACAAACGTGATAAAGAGGAGAAAGATTTTCATATGGTATTTATTCATTAATTCACGGAGCGTCAAATGGTTGGAATTTAATTTGTTAAATGATTTTTTAACTTATCCTTGGCTTCCTCAGGTTGCACAAAATTCTCCTTTGTGTCGATGAGTGGTTCAAATGGATAATTTCCAAACAGCATGCTCATTCTGTTTATTCCGAATACTTTCTTCGTGTAATGATTGGAAATGACAATCATACAGATCGTATCCGAACGCATATGTGCGAATACACCTGTATTACCATGCCACCAACCAGTATGGAAGAAAAACGTCTTTTTACCGGATTCCTCACGCAAGCGCATTCCAAGACCGTAGTTGCTCTTACCAGGATGTTCATAGCTGTATCCTTTGAGCATTTCCTTTTGCATCTTTTTACTCAAGAAATTTTCAGAATACAAGGCCATATCCAACTTCAATAGATCTCTGGCAGTAGTGAACATATTCTTAT
Organism: uncultured Fluviicola sp.; assembly: GCA_964383785.1. GTDB lineage: Bacteria > Bacteroidota > Bacteroidia > Flavobacteriales_D > Crocinitomicaceae > Fluviicola. Next base: position 1,267 of record CAYLJB010000026.1, on the reverse strand, counting down.
CACCATAGATCTTATCCAAATGCTCGAAGGGTTCTAGTCTTCCACGTTCATTATAAGATTGTGCATGAGGCAAGGCTTCTCTCCAAGCTTGGTAAATAAATGTTTGATCCATTTTCAGAGGCTCAAAAACCAATTTATACATGGCTATCGGAAATGACTTCTTTGTTACCTTTTCTACGATCAACGCGAGCAGTGCATAGTTCGTATTACAATATGAAAATTGAGTACCTGGAGGAAAGTAAAGTGGTAATTTATAATTATTCAACAAGCGAATCACATCTTGATTCGTCATGTTTTTTGAGTAAGGCCAGATCTCTTGAGGGAAATAACCGTAATAAGGAATTCCAGATCGGTGATTGAGTAACATTCGGACTGTGACCCCTTCATAAGGAATTAGGGGTAAATAGGATCGAATATCCTTATCCAAATCAATCTTTTCTTGATCCACTAAACGCAAAACAGCAACGGCTGTAGCAACTTTGGAAATGGAAGCAACATGAACGGGGATATCCGCTGAAAATGGTTTATCGTTCGCAACATCTGCCATTCCTTGGTATTTCTCCCAAATGATCTTTCCATTCTTAGCAAAAAGAAAAGCGCCATTCAAATCGTTCAATTCAAGAACATTTTGGAAATAATGTTTTACGGAATCCTTAACTGCATGGTAGAATGAGTCTGGAACAGCATTAAACTCAACTTCAAAACTCACTTTTTTCGGTGGTAGCGGTTTTATCGCCTGTTGTTTCGTTTTTTGGGTACATGCTGCACAAATGACCAATAGTAAGAATATGACTTTGGATATTTTCATAAGCCATCAAAGATAAAAAACAAAATACGGTGTGACTAAAAAGTATCTATTTTAGTAAGATGAAAAACAAGTTCTCTGCAGAGGAAAAGAGCTTTTTAAGTGGTCCACGTGCCAGATGGAAAGAGTTAAAATACACCCTAGGTGTTGTAATACAGTTCATTCGTGGTTTTCGAGTCTTGCACTTTGCCGGACCATGTATCACTGTTTTTGGATCTGCGAGATTTCCAGAAGATCACATTTACTATAAACAGGCACGAGAAATCAGTGCCGAATTAGCTAAGTTAGGTTTTACCATCATGACTGGCGGAGGGCCCGGAATTATGGAGGCAGCTAATAGAGGCGCGAAAGATGTGGATGGAAGATCATTGGGTTGTAATATAGTGCTGCCTCATGAACAAAGTGCAAATCCCTATTTGGATAAATATGTAAACATTGAGTACTTTTTTGTTCGCAAGGAAT
>CAYLJB010000025.1:17545-28228 GCA_964383785.1 uncultured Fluviicola sp. | reverse complement strand
GCATCATCTTGCTTAATTTGCGAGAAACCAACAACATGATCACACCCAAGAAAATAACGAACAATCCAATTGAAGAGAAAATTGTTGCTGCACCCAGTTTTTCAACATAAGCCGCAATGAATCCACCCAAAATATTGGCAACGAAAGTCGAAAGCATCCAAACACCCATCAGCATGGAGGCCAATTTTACTGGTGCAAGTTTAGTCACAACAGACAATCCTACCGGTGAAATACACAATTCCCCGATTGTATGGAAGAAATAGGTAACAACCAAATACCAAAGTCCTGCTTTTTTCAACACTTCTTCTTTACCATTTACCATTTCTGTTTGAACTTCTCCTGTAGCCATCAACATAAAAATGAATCCGATACCAAGCAAGATCATACCCAAACTCATCTTTACCGGTGTAGACATGCGAGATCCAATCTTAGAACTCCAGAACCACGCGAATACAGGTGCTAAAACAACAATGAATGCCGGGTTGACTGCTTGAAATAATTCCGTTGAAATTGTCCAACTTCCGATTGTTCTGTCAATGTAAGAATCCGTATACAAGGTCATAGAAGAACCGGCCTGCTCAAAACCAGCCCAAAAGAAAATAATAAAGGCAGTTAGGATGAAGATAACAGACATACGTTGCTTTTCTTCAACTGTTAAAGCTTTTGATGAAACGGCATTTTCTTCATTTGACTCACTGACAGCGCTTGCTTTTTCCGGTTGTTCGCCAATCGTCAAAAGGTATTTTTTCGCCAATGAATTAAATAATAATTGACCCAACAACATTCCGATTGCAGCAGCAAGGAAACCGTATTTGTAACCAAAAGACATGATCACTTCTTTACCATCTGCATCAACTCCTTTTGTAGCAAACCAATCGTTACATAAAATCGCAACAACAATTGGAGCTATCAAGGCGCCCAAGTTAATACCCATGTAGAAAATTGAAAATGCTGAGTCGCGACGTGCATCACCTTGGCGGTATAAACGTCCAACTAATGTTGAAATATTCGGCTTGAAGAATCCATTACCGATGATCAATAACAACAAACCAATTGCCAAACCAACATGTGAATTGATCGCAAACAAGGCCATTTGACCTAAGAACATCGTGACACCACCGATCGTAATTGCTTTTCGTTGACCTAAGAACCTATCAGCTAACCAGCCTCCAATAATTGGAGTGAAATATACGAATCCAGTAAAGAATCCATAGATCAGTGATGCTGTACCTTTATCAATTTCGAGTCCGTTTTCGATATACAACTTAGTCATGTAAAGCATCAAAATTGCTCTCATTCCATAATACGAAAAACGCTCCCACATTTCAGTGAAGAACAACAAGTACAAAGCCTTTGGATGACCGAAAATAGTTCCTTTGCTTTCTACTTCTGCGATAATATCTCGTTGTGAACTCATGTCAAATTATAATTTTAGCGTCCGTGAAAATAGCTAAAAATCCCTTTTAATCGAACAAAGTCTCTAATTTTAGACAGGGCTTTGACACAATTACATGCAAGCAGATACCTTTTTTGATGTTCACACACACCGGCTATTAAGCAAATACCCATCTGTATATCAATGCTTTCCGTTTGAAACTCCTGCAAAACTCGAATCATACTTTTCCGTTGGTGTACATCCGGAAAATTCGAAAGAATCACCAAATATCTTTTTGAATTGGCTAAATGAACATCTTCAAAATCCTAAGTGTCTGGCAATCGGAGAATGCGGACTAGACTCACGTTATGCAGATGACCAAGCCCAAGAAGCATTGTTCATCTGTCAGCTAAAACTGGCAAAAGAGATTAACAAACCGATCATCTTGCATTGCGTCAATCGTATCGATCGTTGTCTTTTTTTGCATAAACAGCATGCCCCTGACATACCAATGATCTTTCACGGATTCAACAAAGCCTCTCATATCTCCGTCGTGCTTGAACATTCCCATGTGCTGATCAGTCTTGGCGCGAGTGTTCTTCACAATAAAGCTTTACAAGAAGAAGTGAAACGGATTCCTCTTGATCGCATCCTGGCCGAAACTGATGAAAGTTCAGAATCCATTGAAACGATCTACGAAACCATTGCTCAGCTAAAACAATTACCTTTGAGCACGATAATTGAATCGATATCAAACAACGTAAACACGCTTTTTTTCCATGAATAATTGGTTGGAACGTACCTCTCTGATCTTGGGAGAGAATGAAATGAAACGCTTGAAAAATGCCCATGTGCTGATAGTTGGATTGGGCGGAATTGGATCTTTTGCCGGAGAATTCATTGCGAGAGCCGGTGTAGGAACCATGACCATCATCGATGGTGATGTCTTTGATCCCTCAAATAAAAACCGACAATTGACTGCATTGGACTCCACCATTGGAAGAAACAAAGCGGTGGTGTTGGGGGAACGATTGCTTGACATCAATCCGGAACTTCAATTAAACGTTGTTGAGGAATTTGTGATGCCAGAACGTGTTTCGGAACTACTTGATCAATACAACCCGGATTATGTGATCGACTGTATCGATTCTGTGACCCCGAAATTGGAATGGATCATGGTCTGCAAACGCAAAAAGATCAAGATCATTACCTCTTTGGGGGCAGGAGGAAAAACGGACCCATCGAAAGTGCAAGTTGGACCACTCAAGAACAGTCACAATTGCAAACTCGGTCATCACATTAAAAAACGCTTAAAGCGCCAAGATTTCGGATTCAAGGGAGTGCGCTGTGTGTTTTCTTCAGAGCTACAACAAAAGGATTCCCTGAAGATGACCAATGGTCTAAACTTCAAAAAATCATTCTACGGAACGGTGTCTTACATGCCTGCTTTATTTGGCCTTATGGCTGCAGCAGATGTGATCCGTTATTTCATTGAAAAAGAACGTAAAAGCGATGGGGCTGCAGATGCTTAAAATTTAGTATCTTTGCCTCCCAATTTCATCCGAAAATGACGGCACTTGTGAAGTACATCTTGGTCGCTTTTATGCTGGTTAGCCTTTTTTCTTGTGAGGAACAAGAGGCTACAACAGGTATGTCGCAAACTGTGAACACAAAAGTATCATCTGTTGACGCTCACACCTATTCCAACATTGATCAGATCCGCACCAAACATTTGCACCTTGAATTAGACGTGAACTTCGATAACAAAACCATTTATGGTGTTGCTCGTCACGAGATGGAAATGTTGAAGGAAACAGACACAGCTATTTTCGATATCAACGGACCTGAAATTCAAAAAGTAACTATCGGTAAAAAGGGCAACGAGAAAGACGCTGATTTCATCATTGGTACACACAAGAAATTCTTAGGCAAACCACTTAGTGTAAAGATTGATAAGAACACCAAGTACATCAATATTTATTACAAAACAACCGACAATGCCGCTGCTTTGGATTGGTTGGATCCTTCATTAACAGCTGGAAAAGAACACCCTTACTTGTACACTCAAGGTCAGGCGATCTTAACCAGAACTTGGATTCCTTCACAGTGTACTCCGGCTAATCGCATTACTTACAGTGCAGATGTTACGGTACCTTCCGAATTAATGGCTGTGATGTCGGCAACAAATGTCACAGAAAAATCACCGGAAGGAAAATACCATTTTGAAATGGACAAACCCATTCCGGCTTACTTGATCGCTTTGGCGGTTGGGAATTTGGAATATAAAAAATTGGGACCAAACTGCGGCGTCTATACCGAACCTGAAATGATTCGGGATGTTGCTTGGGAATTCGCTGACCTTCCAAAGATGATCACAGCGGCTGAGAATCTTTACGGTAAATATCAATGGGGACAATACGATGTTGTTGTTCTTCCGTATTCGTTCCCGTTTGGTGGAATGGAAAATCCGCGTTTGACCTTCGCCAATCCTACGTTGATAGCCGGTGACAGAAGTGCCGTTTCGGTAATTGCCCACGAATTAGCCCACAGCTGGTCAGGTAACTTGGTCACTAATGCAACTTGGGATGATTTCTGGTTGAATGAAGGATTCACGGTTTATTTCGAGAACCGTATCATGGAGGAGTTGTATGGCAAAGAAACTGCCGACATCCTTGCGTTGATCGAATTTCAAGAGTTACAGAAAGAAATAGAAGCATTCACGGAAGAAGGTCAGGCAGACGATACCCATTTGAAATTGGGACTTAAAGGACGAAATCCGGACGACGGAATGACATCTATCGCTTATGTAAAAGGCGCTTTCTTCTTGAAATCCTTGGAGCGTGATTGTGGACGTCGCCGTTTTGATGAATTCTTGCGCTCCTATTTCAAGGATCATGCCTTTACAACACTCACTACCGAGGAGTTTAAAAACTATCTGAACAAAAAATTACTGAAACCGAACAACATATCTTTCAATGTCGACGAATGGTTGTACAAACCTGGATTGCCAAAGAATTGTTATGGTATCGTATCTCCGCGCTTTGAAACCGTTCAGGAATTAGCAAAACAATATGCTCGCGGTAAAGACATTTTTAAACAACCTAAAAAACGTAAAGGTCAAAAGCGCTTACCAAAACTTACGCGCGACACCTACACGCCTCAAGAATGGCAGGCATTTATCCGCCAACTACCGGCTAGTATTTCTCCAGAGCGATTAAAAAATATTGATGATCATTTGCATTTCAATTCTTGGGGTAATGCCGAGGTAGCTACAGAATGGTATGTTTTGAGCATCAAAGCTGGCTACACGGATATTCGTCCGAATATCGAACGCTTCTTAATGAAGATTGGTCGTCGCAAATTCTTGTTGCCAATCTACACAGCCCTTTCTGAAGAGAAAGAAAGTAAGAAATGGGCCTTAGAGGTTTACAACCGAGCTCGTGAAAATTACCATCCTGTTTCTATCATGACCGTTGACGAGTTATTGGGTTATAAAGCCAAGGATTCCGTGGAGAATTGATTTGGATACTTCCCACAAAAATTCGAATCGAAACCGTTAAATAAACAAGGGATACCTTTAAGGTTTTTTCAATCTTCCACCCCCAATATGTTTGTTTCTTTCCCGTTAGAAAAAAAAACAATAGTCATGAACAATCAGTGGGAATCAGAAATCGCTTATTATAAAGAAATAGAGAAACGCTATTTTTCAGAATGTAAAACCATCGATCCAACTCAAAGAATGGCTGGCATGGTTTCAAGATTCTCTTTTCTAATCATGTTAATGGATGAATTGTACTCCGGAAATCTAACTGGAACTCCAAACTTCTTGAATTCGCTACAAGAAGAGGTGTTATCCTATTCCGGAAAGATCGAACTTTTCCTGGTAGCTATTTCTGAACGCAAAGCAGTTGCATAAAAAAGGGAGTACAAAAAGCACTCCCTAATTCGAATTTATCATTTGTTTTAAGCCGACAACTCAGCGATCTTATTTTCTAAAACTGCAATTTTCTGAAGGGCATCAGCTTCTTTTTTGCGTTCGTTCGCAATGACTTGTTCTGGAGCTCCGCTCACAAACTTCTCATTACTCAATTTTGCTTGAACGCTTTTCAAGAATCCTTTCGTATAGTTCAATTCTTCCTCCATTTTCTCTTTTTCAGCAGAAACATCCACGTTCTCACCAAAAGGAATGAAGTATTCATTGGAACGCACCAAGAAAGAGTTCGCATTACTTACTTTATCCGAAGTGTAATCCAATTGTGATAGGTTCCCCATTTTCACGATCACTGCGTCGAAGTCCGCATTTAATTCGGCATTCTTCTTCACGAACAGGTCCATCTTCACTTTATTCGCAACGTTGTTTTGTTTGCGGATGGTTCTGATATTCGTAATAACCTCTTCAGCGACTGTAAACGCTTGTAAAATCGCGGGATCAAATGCATCTAATATTGGCCATTTTGCTACGATGATATCATCTCCTTCTTTGCGTTCACGCAACAAATGCCACAATTCTTCTGCAACGAAAGGCGTAAACGGTTGCAACAAGCACAACAATTTATCGAAATAATCCAAAGTCTGATCCAAAGTAGCCTGATCGATCGGCTGCTCGTAACCCGGTTTGATCATCTCCAAATACCACGAACAGAAATCATCCCATACCAATTTGTAGATCGCCATCAAAGCTTCCGAAATACGGAACTTCGCCATCAGATCATTGATATTTTCCAATTCCTGATTGAAACGCGCATGGAACCACTCGATCGCTTTCTTCGAAGCTGCTGGTTGTGGAATATCCTTCACTTCCCATCCTTTCACCAAGCGCGCCGCATTCCAAACCTTATTTGTGAAGTTTCGGCCTTGCTCGCACTGACTTGAATCAAACGGCAAATCGTTTCCAGCAGGTGAAGATATCAGAATCCCTAGTCGTACGCCATCTGCTCCGTATTTCTCGATCAATTCAATTGGATCCGGTGAATTACCAAGAGATTTGGACATTTTACGACCCAATTTATCACGCACAATTCCTGTGTAATAAACGTTTCTGAATGGCAATTCGCCCATGTATTCGTACCCTGCAATGATCATACGCGCAACCCAAAAGAACATGATCTCCGGAGCCGTTACCAAATCATTGGTAGGATAATAATATTTGATCTCCTTATTTCCTGGATCTGTCAAACCGCGGAAAACCGAAATTGGCCACAACCAAGAAGAGAACCACGTATCCAATACGTCCTCATCCTGCTTCAAGTCAGCAGATGTTAGAGAAGTGTTTCCGGATTTTGCTTTCGCCATTTCCAATGCTTCCTCAACAGTTTTGGCTACAACGAAATCATCGGCACCATTACCATAGAAAAATGCCGGAATACGGTGACCCCACCACAATTGACGGGAAATACACCAATCCTTCACATTTTCCATCCAGTGACGGTAGGTATTCTTGAATTTATCCGGGTGGAAAGCAATGTTTCCATTCATGACATTATCCAATGCAGGTTGCGCCAATTCTTTCATAGACACAAACCACTGCAACGATAAACGCGGTTCGATCACCGAATCAGTACGCTCCGAAAAACCAACCTTATTGATATGATCTTCAACTTTTACCAAGTAACCCAAAGCATCCAATTCTTTTGCGATCTCCTTGCGTACTTCGAAGCGATCTTTTCCTTGATAATGCAAACCGTGCTCATTAACGATTCCGTTGTCGTGGAAGATATCGATCGTTTCCAGATCGTATTTCTTACCCAATTCGTAATCGTTCACGTCATGGGCAGGAGTAACTTTCAAACATCCGGTTCCAAACTCCATTTCAACATACTCGTCGGTAATGATAGGAACCGTGCGGTTGGCAATCGGAACGATAGCGTGTTTACCATGTAAATGTTTGTATCGCGGATCTTCCGGATGAATACAGATCGCAGAGTCACCCAAGATCGTTTCCGGACGCGTTGTCGCAATGGTCAACCATTGGTCTTCTGAACCGGCAACCTTGTAGCGAACATGAAACAATTTCGAATTCACCTCTTTGTAGATCACCTCTTCATCAGAAAGTGCAGTTCGCGCCTCCGGATCCCAGTTGATCATGCGCACTCCGCGGTAGATCTTTCCTTTTTGGTATAAGTCGATGAACACGTTAATCACGGAATCCGAATAATCCGGATCCATCGTAAACGCTGTGCGTTCCCAGTCACAAGATGCACCCAACTTTTTCAACTGTTGCAGGATCACACCTCCATACTTCTCTTTCCAATCGAAAGCATGACGCAAGAACTCATCACGTGAAAGATCAGATTTCTTGATCCCATCTTGACGCAATTTCTGTACAACTTTTGCCTCTGTTGCAATAGAAGCGTGGTCAGTACCTGGAACCCAACACGCATTCTTACCTTCCATGCGCGCTTTGCGCACCAAAACATCCTGAATCGTGTTGTTCAACATGTGTCCCATATGCAAGACGCCCGTCACGTTTGGTGGTGGAATGACGACCGTAAAAGGCTCGCGATCATCTGGTTCAGAATGAAAGTAACCTTTTGCCATCCAATGGCTGTACCAACGCTCTTCTGCGATACGTGGGTCGTACGTCTTTGGAATTTCCATGTTTTGTGAGTTAATTAAGGCCGCAAAAGTACGGAATTTGGCCGTTAAACGAAAGTAAAAAGGTTAAAAAAGGGAGCTTTCGCTCCCTCATCTTATCTAATCAATTACCAACCTGAAAAATTCCTGATAACCACTTATCAAAGTTGCTTTTAACAAATAAACACCCGATGGCAGATCAAAATAAATTGATTGCGTTGATTTTGATTCGATCGAGATGGAACGTAAAACTTCTGATCCGTCAAAACGAATTAGATCGATGATAATAGGTTGAGACTGCTTGTTTTCAATCGTCACGTGTGATTCTGAAGGATTCGGAAAAACACTAATGAGGGCTACTTCTGGATTAATAACGCTCGCCATTGAACCACTTCCTGTATAATTACACAACACACTGTTGAGCGTGTCCACCAATGGCGTTCTGGCAATCACTCCAGAACCGGGTGCAGTTTCTATGTAATCTCCCGTGATCTCCCAGATGATAGCTCCACCCAGATCGTGATCTATGATATACTTCGCCTTTTCAGCAATGGAGCGTTCATTGTCGAAGGACAAAAAGGTATTCAATCCATTCTTTCCCAAAGCATAAGGGACCTTGGCTTGATCATCCCAATATTCATTGAATAAGTTTGCTTGAATTAGGTAATTGTAATACATCGGCGTTCCTTCATCTACCTGAAAAATCACCTGATCTGCCTGACCAGTGCTTGATTGAAACAAATTCGGTGTAGAGGCAGTAATTTGTGAACGGCCGTAAAATGCCAGTCCCAAGTTGATTTTTTCGCGAGGCACTTGATAGGTATTCACTAATGTTTCGATCGCTGAGTGTGCGTTGAAAGCTGGATTCCCTTGAGCTGGAGCAAACAACGGAGAGTTGTGATTGGTAAAACCGTCAAATGCACCAAAGAAATCATAGGACATCAGGTTAATTTTATCTACAATTCCAGCAACGTTCGTCCATTCCACATCGTCCATTTTAGACGGATCCGCACTTACGGCAATCGTCAGCATCATGTCTTTATTGACACTTAAACCATACACATCGATCGCATTACGTACGGCTTGCAAGAGCAAGGTAAAATTGACCTCATCTTGGGGAGTTCCGCTATGATCTGCAAAACCCGGATATTCCCAATCCAGATCAATACCGTCGAAACCAAATGCTTGGATCAATGCCACACATTGGTTGGCAAAAGTTTGCCGTTTCACCGGATCAGCAGCAATAGCTGGGAAGTTATCCGATAAGGTCCACCCACCAATTGAAGGTAAAAAGACAACGTCATGATCGTGACAATAATCTGCCATGCGTTGCCCCGAGTGGTGATAGGCCGGATTTCCAAAATCATAGGCTGTGTCGTAACCAGCAGGTGCCACGGACCAATTGATCGGTCCAAGAAGCAAATTTTTATCCGCCCATGGATCCGTGATCTTGATTGTTCCATCCGGTTGTGGAGCAAAGAAACTGTAGTTGATCACAGAATACTTGCTATAATCGATGGTCTGCGGATTCACGAGTTTGGCACGGTCATACCATTGCCAGTTCGGATAATAACCTACAACCTCTTTGCACGGTTGTAAATGTGCGGCAATTGGAATCAGAAGAATCCAAATCAGGTAACTTATCTTTTTCATTTTCACAGAATTTTTCAGCTGCGAAATAAGACAGGAAAACGAGGTGTGACAAAAAGATGATTGCCGAATTGATCAATTCAAAAGCCTAAAAACCGATATGTATAAACTTGATTACGTGCTAACTAGCTACGGAAGATCTAAAAACAGACGGCGTTAAACCAGTTTCTTTTTTAAATGCCGAATTGAAGCTTGAAATCGAACTAAATCCGACTTCTTGTGAGATTCCCTCTATACTGTAATGGGTATACTTTTCGTCAACCAACATCTTCTTAGCCTCGTGTATGCGCACTTGATTCAACCATTGATTGAAATTCACTCCAAAGTGGCCATTTATAGATTCAGAAAGATAACTTCTGTTCGTTTTCAACTTTTTTGCCAACTTCTCCAAAGTGAGGTCGTGATCTCGAAAATGCGATTGGGTGATTACATAACCTTCCAACAGATGTATTAACTCCGGATCAACAGTCCAGCTTTTGTTGTTTGTAGTCTTAGGTAAAAAATCGGTCATGAGCATCCTGTTTTGATGAATTAATAAAAGCTGGTTATTCTTGAGTTTACGACTTTGAAACCAAATGATGATCAATCCGATCAACAAGAGCAAAGAGATCAATAGCAAGCTTTTGAAAGTTCGATTCTTCTCTGCATAATGCTTCCAAGCAATGCGCTTATTTTGTTTTTCTAAAGAAATTCGGTCCTCTGATAGTGCCGTGAACAATGAATCGGTGACCCATTTATGTGGCAAAACACCTTTTAAAGAATCAGAAGACAATAGTTTTTGATAAGCAAGTGCATATTCCTTTCTTGAAGCCGCATTGAAACTTTGCGAATACCATACGGATGCCAGGTTGTCTTGAACCTTGTACTTCAAACAAAGTACTTCCGCTTCATGCATGAATAGTTCTTCTGCTGCAAGGTCTCCATTCATCTCTGCCAAAGAAGCTTGAAGGATCAACACGCGGTATTTATCGAGGTATGTCACTTTATTTTTCTCGTCAATAAAGCGGGTCGCTTGCTTTAGATAAGTCTCGGCCAGTTCTTCATTGCCGTTCAAGATCTGTAAAAATGCCAAGTTACAACGCAGT
>CAYLJB010000025.1:7978-17535 GCA_964383785.1 uncultured Fluviicola sp. | reverse complement strand
TAAAATGCTGATTCACCGGTTTGCTCCATCTGAAGCGCTTTTCCCAAGTATATACTTGCCCGTTTTTGATCGTTTCGCGTCCAAAGATAACCTGCATGGATATATGCTAATTTCAGCATCGGACCGTCCCCCTTTTTCTCAAGAATTTCTATCGCCCTCAAATTTGCCCAGATGGCTTGTTTGTTCTTCCCGATACGCGCATAAAGTCTTGAAGCGATAACAAAGTACAGCGCTTTGTATTCCGAACTTTTATGCACCAAAGTTCGTCGGTATTTTTTCAGGACCTCTTGCGCCAGATCAACATATGATCTTTCTGATAAAGTCATGACATAGGCCAGATCAACTAAGAATGTGTCTTGCTGGCTTCTTGATGTTTGAACATGAGATTGCAACTCATGTAGATTTGGAACTTGCTCAAACTCGATCAACAAATTCTTAAAAACACCCTGCTGAGCAAACACCTTGTTCATGGAAAACAGTAGTATAAGCGATAAACAAAACCTCATAACACAAAATAACACGCATTTATCGGGAGAATCAAGCCAAGAATGCACTCACAATTGGAAACAAAAAGCCCATTACACTGTAACAATAGAACAAGAGAAACTATAATTGAAAAGAATTTCTGATTCTCATTCAGAAAATACATAAATTCAACCCAACCATACAGGAGAATATGAACCCAACAAAAACATGGACCATACGTATACTTCGATTTATTGGCTCGAGTCTTTTTCGATTTTTGGAAGGGATGCTTGCGATAACTACGATCTATTTCATTTGCTATTTCCTGATCTCCTTTAAAACAATTGATGCGCTTCCGGTTCAAGAGCCTAAAAACATTCAGATCTACCTATCAACAAATGGTGTCCACACAGATTTTATTATCCCTATTCGATCTCAATTGAAAAACTGGGAACTTGAACTGAACATATCAGACGCGTTAAAAGTTGACACCTTTCAAACACATTTCGCCATTGGTTGGGGAGACAAGAACTTTTTCTTAAAAACTAAAAATTGGGGTGATCTGACGGTTGGTACGGCAGCAAAAGCCATTTTCGGAACAGGCGAAGGAGCGATGCACCTCGTGCTTTGCTGTCCAAAAGACCTTGACCCTAACGCCTTAATTCCATTGAAATTAACCGAGAAACAATACCAGAAACTCTGCTCGTTCATTTCGGAAAGTTTTAGCCGTGAAAATGATCAAGTCAATCGAATCGCCATTCATCCGTATGGCCCATACAATTTGTTTTTCGATTCCTCCAAATCATACAGCATGCTCTACACATGCAATTCATGGACAAACGAAGGACTAAAAGTATCCGGACAAAAATGTTGTGTTTGGACACCCTTTAAAGGCGCTATTTGGGCAAAATACGGCCGATAATTAGCGTTTCAGAACGATACTATCTCGCTGATCAGAAAGTGTTAATTGATCTTCTTTCAGTGCATAGGTGTAAATCACTGTTCGATTTGGCTCATAGATGATCAATTGCTTTTTGGGTTCTTCCAATCGATAACGCCATATTGTTTGATTGGATTTTTTAGAAGAATTGCTATTGATCAATACCGTACTGTCTTGTTTGAAGTCAAACGTAACGCGTAACATCAATTCCATATCATGCTTTAGCTTCTTCGAGTAATCAGCATCACTTTGATTCATTTCACGAAGCTCTGAACGCACTTCGTTCAAGGCCTGGTCAACAATCTTCTGCTGTTCAGACTGGTTATCAGAAACTACCAACAAACCATTTGCAACCATTCTGGAGAAACGCCATTTTCCGATTACCGCCTCATTATCCGACTTTCCGCAAGATGCCAGGGTTAAACCAAAAAGCGTGATCAAAATCCATTTATTCATGATTAGTAGGTTTGTTCAAAAATACACTAAAGTTTCTTGAGTCCAACTCTTTTTCGTGATGGATCAATTTCAATAATCTGAACTTCAACATGTTCATGCAAGGAGATCACACGTGTTGGATCCTCCACATAACTATCGGATAAATTCGATTTATGGATCAACCCATTTTCTTTAATCCCGATATTCACGAAGGCTCCGAAATTCGTCACGTTGGTAACGATCCCATTCAAAACCATTCCTGTTCGCAGATCTTCTATTGTACGAATACGCGCATCGAATTCCAGTACTTTTGCCGTCTGTCGTGGATCTCGTCCAGGCTTTAACAACTCCTTAATGATATCATCGAAGGTATATCCATCCACGTCCGGAAAATCAGCTTTCTTCAATTGATCGATCCGTTCTTTATTTCCGATTAAAGCACCAACTGATGCGCCAAGTTTCTTACACATTTTCTCCACAATGGAATAACTCTCAGGGTGAACCGATGAATTATCCAAAGGGTGATCCCCCTCGCGAACGCGCAAGAATCCGGCCGCCTGCTCAAAGGCTTTATCTCCCAAACGCTTTACTTTTTTCAACTCATTGCGCGATTTAAACCCTCCGTTTTCCGAACGATAAGCCACAATATTTTCCGCCAAGGCAGGCCCTAGTCCTGAAACATAACTCAGTAAATACGAGGAAGCAGTATTTAGATCAACTCCCACTGCATTTACAGCAGAAACCACTACATCATCTAAGGCATCTTTTAATAAATGCTGATCCACTTCATGCTGATACTGCCCCACACCAACTGATTTCGGGTCAATTTTCACCAATTCCGCTAATGGATCCATTAATCTGCGACCAATCGACACTGCGCCGCGAACCGTAACATCATAATCCGGGAATTCCTTGCGTGCAATGGAACTAGCTGAATAGATCGACGCACCATCTTCTCGCACAACAAATACCGTTACTTCTCTGTCAAAGCGAACACGCTTGATAAAAGACTCTGTTTCTCTACCTGCTGTTCCGTCACCAATAGCGATGACTTCGATCTTATATGCTTGAACCAATTGGGCAATCTTCACGGAGGCTTTTTCCGTTTCATTTTGGGGTGGGTGTGGATAGATCGTCACATTAGTTAACAAAGAACCATGTTCATCCAGACAAACCACTTTACATCCTGTTCGGAATCCGGGATCAATTGCCAAAGTTCGCTTATTTCCAACTGGAGCCGCAAGTAATAACTGACGTAAATTAGACGAAAATACCTTTATCGCTTCAATGTCTGCCTTGCGCTTAGCTTCGTTGATCAATTCCGTTTCCAAAGAAGAACAAAGCATGCGTGAATAAGATTCTTTGCAGGCCTGAGCCACGTAATCTCCACATGCATCATCGGTTTTCACAAAGAATCGTTCCAACAACTCCAATGCATCTGACTTCTCAGGCTGCGTTTTCATGGAAATTATCCCTTCTCTTTCAGCCCGAATAAGCGCAAGAAAACGGTGAGAAGGGATTTTAAACAAAGGTTCTGAAAAATCAAAATAATCGCGGTACTTCGCTCCTTCCTCTTCTTTTCCTTTGACTAACTTGGTTGAAACAACTGCCTTTCTTTGAAACAATTGACGCAATCGCGATCTGGCAGCAGCATTCTCATTGATCCATTCTGCCATGATATCAACTGCGCCCTGCAAAGCCTGAGCTTCGTCCTCGATCTCACCTTTGACAAATTTCTCAGCCATGTATTCCGGATCTCCACCGCGCTGTGACATGATCATTTTTGCCAATGGTTCGAGACCCAGCTTTTTCGCTTTCTCACCCTTGGTCAAACGTTTTTGTTTGTACGGCAAATAAATATCCTCCAACTGATTGGATTCAAAACACGACTCAATACGTTGCTTCAAATCATCAGTTAGTTTTCCCTGCTCGGAAATTGCACTTAAGATGGTTTGTTGACGTGAAATAATCTCTTCATATTTTTTGGCAGCATCACGGATCTGAGTAATTTGAACCTCATCCAATCCACCCGTTCTTTCTTTTCGGTACCGGGCAATGAAAGGAATTGTTGCCCCTTCGTTCAATAAGTCAATGGTATTGTTACAAGAATTTGTTGACAGGCTTGTCAACTGCTGTATATAGGTTTGTTTTGTCATTGAAGCAAATATAAGCGGAATCTTTTTAGGTCGTTCAAGCAAATAATTCGATTCGTTTTTAATTTTTAAAACCCCTTGTTCATCAGTGCATTTTACATTTGTCCCGTTTTTGTCCCGCGTTAAAAAAGCACTCGACAAGCGTAATGACATAGCTTTGCTTCAGAAAGTTTCGACTGACACCAACGAAGTCGTTAAGTTTAGATAGTAGTTTAAGTAGTAGTTAGGTATTGTTGGTTAAAAGGCATGTTTCGACATGCCTTTTTCTTTAGATTTTACGCAAGTAATCCTTCAAGGCATGTACATCATCCAAACCGATTTTTTTTCGGAAACGGAAAAGCGATTTACGCACTGATTCAGCTGAGATTCCCAGCATTCTGGAAATTTCAAAATTTGACAAGTTCATCCGCAACAAAGCAGCTATACGTATATCTCCATTCGAGAGATTATCAACAGAACCATGCAGGCGATCAAAGAAACCCGGATGTAAACGCTCAAAAAGCAATTTAAATCGCAACCAGTCTTCGTCTGTTAACAATACAAATGATTCCAGAGAATCATTATCAACTCGCTGCTTTTCATCCTGACGGTCCAATTCTTCACTTAGGGTATTTACCAACTGATTTTTCTCAATGAGGCTTAAGATCATTTGCTGCATTTCCAATTCAGCTTGACGCAATTCCTTGTCAAGCGCCTCATTTTTTTGGATCAACTGCATTTCCTTCAATAACCGATCTCTTTTCCAGGATCGAAACATGATCCAACCAGTAATCGTCGCTAATACAAACAGGGCAAGTGACATGTAGGTCAGCATTTGATAGCGGAACTTTTTTTCATTCAAAACTTTTGACCGATCTTGTTCTTGCTGGAAGTTTAATTGGAATTCAATTTTCTCCACTCCTTCTAAACTTCTTTTTGAGGCAATCTTTTCGTTGATCTTATAAAGTTCACGTTCAACATTCAAAGCATTTCTGTAAGCCCCTTTGCTTTCAAAATAGACAGCTGATGCTTCTAACACATACCTCTTGATAAACAAATTACTCTTATCAATAGGCAGCGTTTTCATCTTCATGTAATAGTATTCCGCTTGTCTCTCATCGCCTAACTCGATAGACACCTTCACCAGATAGGATAAGGCGGCTACTGCACTTTCTAATTGATCAAACTTTTCACTATATGTGTAATCTGTTTTTAGAAACAGTAAGGCCTCTCTTGATTTCCCTTGTTTGTACAAATTAGACCCTATATTTCCGGAAAGCACACCAATCCAAGCGTTTTGCTGATGCTTTTCCGCAATTGCATAAGCTCGCTTGAAATAATGATTCGCCCTATTAAATCGAGAACCCTTGGTATAACACAAACCCAAGGTATTCAGATAATTGATACTGTCTTTAAAGGAAGTGACACCGGAACACAAGGCATACCCTGTGTACTTTTCGCATTCTTTCCATTGCCCGAAATAATAAGCTGAAAGTCCGGCAACCTCGAAAAAAAGTCTCTTATGATCCGAGGTAATTCCGGGAATCTTTCCTCGAATTAATCGTGCTTTATACAAATAGCGAAATGCATCCTTGAAATAATCATGGTGTTGCAGTCCTTTAGCTGAGGAAAGTAAAATTCGGAAATAGGAAGTATCCGGTTTCTCGGAGGCTGCATCAACGAGATAAGCAAGGGATTGTTTCCATTCTTTGGGTGATCTGAATGAGTCGAAAACAACCAATTCTTGTCTAATCTCAAACAACTTTACATTGTCACCTGACGAATAAACAACCTCATCCACCTTTCTCTTAACCTGCGCAAAGCGCATTTGTTGTGCAGATAGTCGATTCGTGACGCACACAAACACCAAGGACAGCACACAAAGAATAACGCTTTTACTCATGAATCATCAAAATTACGCACTAATTTAAAACTTCAGGCAACCGTTTGAATTCGACGAGTGTATCTCTGGAAAGAACGATTATGAAAAAGCTGATTACCTTAATTACATTGGGAACATTCGGAATCTTCTCCAATGTCTACGGACAAGTTACGAGTTATTATCCATACACCGATTCAATTCCCGGATGTGGACAAAACACCCTGGTTGTATATGTACAAAATGGCGTTAATCCTGAAACTGGAGGAATCCTGTCAATCGATTGGGGAGATGGTACGAACGGAACAGAAAACTTCACGATCCCAACTTCTAATGGATGGACGATGATCACTGTAGACCATACTTATCCAACTCCTGGAACTTATACTGTTAGCACTTCTATCTACAGCACAACTGCAGGAGCAAATGTGGATGCAGGGCAATCAAATCCCATGACTGCCGTTGACCCAAATTATTGCGGTTATTTGTACACTGGTGTTTATCAAAATACGCCCTATTTCAATTATATGAACGCACCTATTGACTTTACTGATGTCAATGGAGTTGTAACTACAATCAATTTAGGGCAAACACCTAACGGACCTTATTACCAAGGATTAAATCCAGCAAACGTTCCATACACAGTTAGTGTTAACGATGCTTGGTTACTTGCAAACAATCTAAGTCAAGTAACTCCTGATGGGATCATTACAAGTTTCGGATCTAATGGTATGGCAGATCTTTCACAATATTTCTTTGAAGTGACCTGCACCACGGGAGCCGCGAACCCTGACTTCGGTGTTTCTTTTGTTTGGCCGCATGCTTTTGTCGCTCCTTTAGAAACCGGTACATTATTTTTGAATGTGTGCAATTTCGCTTGCTCAAATACATCAAATGCAACTGTTAGTATTGACATGCCAGCGAATTTCATTCCTGATGTTTCTGCACTTACAAATGGGGTGGTAAATGGCACAACATTAACATTTGACGTACTTAACCTTACAGATTGTGAATATATCGAGATCCCATTCACGTTTCCAGGCACAACACCTGCGGGAACTCAAATCTGCTTTGACGTAACTGTTTCAAATCCGAATGATACAGAGCCTTCAAATAATTTTGAAACTGGCTGTTCTATTGTTTTGAATTCTTACGATCCAAACGACAAACAGGTTGACCATTTAACGCATATTGACGTTTCAACTCAAGAAACTTTGAAGTACAAGATTCAATTCCAAAATGAAGGAAATTACAACGCTGTCAATGTTGTTGTAAAAGACACTTTGGACTCAAATTTAGATTTATCCACTTTCAAAGTGCTAGGCACAAAACATGGTGTGGCAACAACGTTGAACCCAACAACAAGAGTGGTAACTTTCTCATTCAGCAATATCAACCTAGCGCCTAGTTCAGTGGACGAAGAGGCTTCAAAAGGCTTTATCATTTATGAGATCACAGAAAACGCAGCTTTACCGTTGAACAGCGAAATTCAAAATACCGCATACATCTATTTTGACTTCAATAGCCCTATCATCACAAATACGACTGTCAACATCAACTCCACACTTGGAATCAATGAGAACTTGGAGTCATCGTTCAATTTGTATCCAAATCCGGCAAAAGATATCGTATCGATTTCCGGAGGAGCATACAATACCGTGAAAGTTCTGGACATTAACGGACAAGTAGTATTGGAATTGAATAAGGGAGAAACGTCTTTCTCTACTGCTCATTTCGCGAATGGGATCTATCAGGTAATGATTGAAACGAATAGCACTATTGAGACAAGTAAACTGATCATTCAACATTAACACAACCTCAAAATTCAGGAAGGTCGGCCCAGCAATGAGCCGACCTTTTTTGTTAATGAATTGTAAATGAAACTTTTCCTCGAAATAGAAACGGTATCTTGGCCCCCGCAAATTGAAGTTATGACAAAATTCATAGGATTCTTGATCGTTTTTGGATTGATGAGCTTTACAGCAAAAGAGCTTTTCACCCAATCAGGTAATGCGAGCTACTACGCGAATAAGTTTCATGGTAGACGCACGTCATCCGGAGAGAAATACCACAAAGACAGTATGGTGTGTGCACACAAAACACTACCATTTGGAACCCTTTTGAAAGTAACGAATAAAAAAAACGACTCGGTAGTTTACGTACGTGTCATAGACCGCATGGGAAAATCTTCTCCGCACATCATCGACTTAAGCATGGCCGCAGCCAAACAGCTGAATTTTGTCCGAAGCGGTATCACGAAAGTTACTGTTGAGGAAATTCATAAAGATTCACTTCGCTAGAATTTGTAACTTCGACGAATGTTCGAAGGACTTACCATAATCGATTGTTCTACGGTTCTTGCCGGACCTTCTGTAGCTACATTTTTTGCAGAACTTGGAGCTAAGGTCATCAAATTCGAGAATCCAGCCAATCCGGATGTTACGCGCACCTGGAAGTTGGCCATTGAGGATCCACAAACTTCAGTTTCCGCTTATTTTGCATCCGTAAACTATCGAAAAACCTATGCTCCCGCTGATTTTCGCAATCCCAACGACAAGGAAGCTGTTCTTAACGCCTTGAAGGAAGCTGATATTTTCATCAGCAATTTCAAAAAAGGAGACGCAGAAAAGTTTGGCTTGAGTGATGATTTTTTACAGCAAGAAAATCCGAAATTGATCATCGGAAAAATTTCTGGATACGGCTTAGATTCAGATCGCGTAGCATATGATTTGATCCTTCAGGCAGAAAGTGGATTTATGTCCATGAATGGCACCCCGGAATCGGGACCTGTTAAGATGCCCGTTGCCTTGATCGATGTCTTAGCTGCGCATCAGTTGAAAGAAGGTTTACTTTGCGCACTATATCAACGAACTTTTACTAACAAGGGAAGTGTAGTGAGTGTTTCTCTTTACGATGCTGCAGTTTGTTCACTGGCGAATCAAGCGTCCAATTATTTGATGGCGAATCACATTCCACAACGCATAGGTAGTTTACATCCGAACATTGCACCTTACGGAGAGATCTTCCAAACAAAAGACAACAAATTGATCACCTTTGCCATCGGAAACGATCGCCATTTTAAAGGTTTATGTCACTTTCTTCAACTTCAGGACTTACCAATTGACGTTCGCTTTGAAAGCAATGTAGCGCGAGTAAATAATCGAAAGGTGCTGCATGAAATTTTGTCAAATTCCATCATCGCTCTTGATTCAGCAAATATACAAAGCAACATGAATGCACTTTTCATTCCGATGGGAATCATCAAAGCTTTGGATGAAGTATTCGCGGATAATCAGGCTCAAAAACTTATTCGAACGGAACAAATTGAGGGCATCGATACTAAACGAGTAACCCAAATCGCATTTCAAATTCGTTGATATGGAAATCAGATCACCTCAAAGCCCATCAGAATGGGTTGCCTACTACGACCTCCGTTATCGTGTATTGCGAGAGCCATTTAACAAACCTCGCGGAAGTGAACGCAATGAAGGCGACGAATCAGCAGATCATTTTGCACTATTTGACGGAGATCGCATTTTAGCCGTAGCAAGATTGGATTCGCTTTCTCCAGAAAGCTGTCAGGTTCGATTTGTTGCCGTGGAATCAGATCAACAAGGAAAAGGTTTGGGATACAAAATCATGCGGGCAGTAGAGGAAAAAGCGATCCAAAAAGCTCAAAATAAAATTTTGACGTCTTTCAATCCGG
>CAYLJB010000025.1:2631-7968 GCA_964383785.1 uncultured Fluviicola sp. | reverse complement strand
AAGCGATCCAAAAAGGATTCGCAAAGATCATCTTACATGCACGAGACTACGCAGTAGAGTTTTACAAGAAACAAGACTACATTTTGATTGGACCGTCGTACAAGTTATTTGATATACTCCAGCATTACGAAATGTATAAATCACTTCTTTAGGATAAAATCCAAAGCCACACGAGTACCCGAGTTGCTCTCTATGTGTAGTTCAGCATCTATATGCTCTGCCATTCCTTTTAAAATATCCAATCCTTCTCCCTTATGATCCTGTCCAATAAGTGGTAAGCCGGAACCATTATCGGTGATCTCCAAGTGTCCTCCTTTCGCATCTTTTTTGAAGCGCACTTCGATTTTCCCGGTTAAGGCTTTATCAAATGCATGTTTATAAGCGTTCGTTACACTTTCATTGATGATTAACCCCAGAGTGATAGCGAGATCACTGCTTACATCACAGGATTCGATCGAGTGGACCAATTCGATATGTTTGCCCTCCGTTTGCATACTGGTTTCGATCCCTTGGATTAATTGAGTAGCATATTTCTTAAATGGTACATGAGATTTGAAATGTTCCTTGTCAGAAAGTAATTCATGCAGCGCCACGATCGAATGTACCCGATTAACGGAATTTTGAATGAGATTGCGGTGGAAATCATCTTGACATTTATTTAGTTGCAGGCGCAATAAACTAAGTGTAATTGCCAAATTATTCTTTATCCGGTGATTGGTTTCAGATGTAATGCGCTTTTGTTGCGCTAATGCTTCTTCTAACTCTTGTTGAATCAATTTTCTTTTGTGTGTTTCCACAGCAAGCGAAACCATCTGAGATGCAATCAAACCAAATTTTTGATCATTCAATGTCCAAACACGTTGTGCACCTACTTGTTCGAAACAAATCACACCAATGATCTCACCTTCCAAACGCAAAGGAATGTCCATTAATGACTGAATATCATTAGGGATTAAGTAGGTATCATTCAATTCAGAAGTTGTTTGATCCTGTTGTGCATCTGGAGCCAAAATAATCTTTTCCGTTTCGAATTGATTAAAATAAGTCGGCTTATCAAAAACCGGAAGATCCACTTGAGGCACCATGTCATTTACCCGTGAATCAAAGTTTCCAATGCATTCAATTCGGGAATTATCCTCAGAGAACATCCAGGCATTCACACGGGTTGAACCCACTGCTTTAGACGACATTTCCAAAATCTCATATATCGCATCGTGCAATTTTCCCGCACGAATCTTCTGAGACTTTGACAATTGTTCGATAGTCAAAGTTTTGCGCAGTAAGTCGCGTTTTTTTCGCGCGATCGTTGTGGCATCAACCAATGAAGCAATGACAACAAATTCCGTTGCTGAAATGGACCATGCAGCCATCCGGAGTCGCACAGGAAAATGTTTTTCTTTACGCAACATGGATAACTGTAAATCGACGAAATGTGAATGATTTAAACTATGTAAGAAAACACGAACATCGTTTGCATCACCATCGATGTATTCAAAAATGGTATCGCCAGCACCAACTTCTTCGCCGAAAAGCTCCTTCACGCCATGAGAGGCAAACAAAATTTCTCCTTTGTTATCAAAGATCACCAATCGCTCGTCTAAACCCGAGATCAGTGTCTGTAACATGGTGAGTATGCTATTTTGCGTCATATAGTAGTCTGGCTTTAACAAATAAAAGGTTATTTTTTTGAATTGCAAGCGTTTGTGTAAAAAAACAGCCTCCCAAGAATGCCTCAAAATTGCTTCATTTATTCTGCTAATAAATTTCTAATTTCACCGATATGAAATGGAATTGGATCTTAGCGCTTCTTTTACCTCTTGCAGTTGTTTCTTGTAAAAAGGAAAAAAAAACTGAGGAGAACCCAACAACGGGTTCTGTACAAATCAAATTGCATCATTTGTGGAATGCGGACAGTCTGATACTTGATTCACAGTACGTGCATCCAACATCGAATGACACTTTTTCATTTACGACATTCAAGTACTACATATCAAACATTAAATTGAAAAAAACTGACGGAACTTGGTTTTCTGTTCCTGATTCTTACTACTTGATCGATCTTAATAACGGATCTACGAATAGTTTGACGCTAAGTAATGTTCCTACCGGAGATTATTCAGAAATATCAATGCTCTTTGGGGTGGATAGCACACGGAACGTATCCGGCGCACAATCCGGCGCGCTTTCTACCATTCACGGCATGTTCTGGTCATGGAATACAGGTTACATCATGCTTAAAGCTGAAGGTGTAAGCCCGAATAGTAGTTCCGGGTCTTATGCATTTCACCTCGGTGGGTTCCAGGGAGCGAACAGTGTATTAAAAATAAAGAATTTTGTTCTGAGCACGATAGCAAACAGTTCTGTTACTGGATCTAATTTGAGTAAGATAGGCATTCAGATCAATGCCTCAACCATGTGGAACACCTCACCAAATTTATCCACAGTTTCCGACCTTCAAATGGCCGGAGCAGCTGCAAATACAATGGCTACTGATTTTGTTTCCGGATGGTCTTTGTCCTATGTAAATAATTAAGAAATGCGATTTATACTGGCTTTACCCTTGATCTTGCTGATCGTTTCATGTTCAAAAAATAAAGTTGAACCCATGAAGAAATGGGGGTTTAACTATGATGAGAATTTTCCGACACCCGTTTACAATTTTCTAAACAATCCACTGTCTTACGAAAAGTTCTTACTTGGCAAAGCTTTGTTTTACGATGAATACCTGTCCATTGACAGTACTATTTCTTGCGCTACCTGTCATGAACAACCACATTCTTTTGGAGGGCACAGTTCTCAATTCAGTATGGGTGTGAACAACCAACTCGGGAACCGAAATTCTCCGCCAATTTTCAACTTGGCTTGGAACCCAACTTTCATGTGGGACGGTGGGATCAATCACCTCGAGGTTATGCCCATCGCACCGATCACTAATCCGGTAGAAATGAATGAAAGCATGGCCAATGTGGTTCAAAAACTTCAGAATTCTGCACGTTATCGCAAACTCTTCAAAGAAGCCTATGGAAGTGAAGAGGTAACAGATGAAAAATTACTAAAAGCACTTGCACAATTCTTGGCAATGATCATCTCTGATCAATCGAAATATGATAAAGTAAAACGAGGAGAAGCAAGTTTTACAGCGACAGAACAAAGTGGATACAACTTGTTTGTGCAAAAATGCAGTCAGTGTCATACCGAACCGCTGTTCACTGATCATACATACCGCAATAATGGACTCGATCAAACCTTTACTGATCTTGGAAGAGGATTGATCACCGGTAATGCCGCAGATAACGGGAAATTCAAAGTTCCTTCCCTGCGAAATGTGGAGTTGACCTATCCGTACATGCATGATGGTCGTTATTTCACACTTTCTCAAGTTCTGGATCATTACATTACAGGAGTGCAGCAATCGACAACATTGGATCCATTGCTTCAGTCTGGTATCGCCCTTACAAGCACAGAAAAACAACAATTGATCGCTTTCCTGAAAACACTTACAGATTACGAGTTACTCGGGAACAAATGGTTGATGGAACCGCATAACTGATCCAGTTTGTTATCTTTGACAAATGGAGCGTTTCCGTTTGATCTACTTTTTTGTACTTGCACTGATCGCTTGTTTTCACGTGCACCACGGAGCCGTCCACAATCTTTCAACCGAGGAGGCATTTGCTATTGGTGAGGCTACAGCAAAAGGAATTTCGATATCCAAACGCGTTTCTCATTTGTATGAACTGATCCTTTTAGGAGGCATCGTACTTACTAGCTCATATTTCATTTTTCGCAAACGTGAACTTGAATTCACTGAAACGGAAAAGAAATTGATCCTTGTTGGTTTTTTAGCGGGAATATTCGCTTTTCTTCAGAAGGAACTGATTGAGATTGCTCATTGGACAGCACTTTTGGTCGGTGTGAATCTTGCTTTACAAAAACTGAAGAAAATAGCATTCAATGAACTGGATCTATTAGGTGTAACCGCCATTTTTATTGGTCATTATCAATTGTTCCATTCCGCATTAATCGGTGGAATCGTTGCCTTCTTGACAGCATGGTTAAGCAAGATCATAGCACCAACAAAATTCAAATCGTTGATGCCGGTAGTTGCAAGTATCCCATTATTACTTACTCTTTCAATAGAAGTTTCTTTCATCGCGGGGTCTCATAATTTATCGATACCCTATCCAATAGTTTTTGCATGCGTGAGCTTGCTCGTTATGTGGTTTTTAAATCGCAAACAATTGGATCCGTGGGGATTGACCACTAAGTATACCATACCACTGACACTTGCAGGCATTGCCCTAATGCATGTTTACAATCCGATTATTGAACAGCCATTGGATCTATTCGAATATGCCAATAAACTGAATCCAGTGATGCGCTGGCAATTTGGCGAAATTCCGTTTATCCATCATATCTCTAGCCACCTTGTTAGTGATTATTTCTGGACCTCGTTATACGCCTGTTTACATGGATTTAAACCAAGTGCGGATTTGTTGATCTACGACAATTTTGCCTTTGTTCCGGGAATGTTGGCTCTGTACTTTTTGTCACGTCAACTTTTTCCAAATTCGAAAACCAGTTTGTGGATCTTACTCCTAAGTCCGGGTTTATTTTTTCTACTTCCACCCTATTATGCTTTGGTTTGTTGGCCAATTGGTCTATACATCAGACTGTTTTCTGATCCTTCTAAGAAAAACACCCGATGGTTCTATTTAGCTGTTCTCATCTTAACGCTCTGGCGTTTGGATATCGGGGTCTCACTGATCGTTGCCAGTACTGTCGGACTTCTTTTTTTAGCAGTTAAATCACCAAGTTGGATAAAAGCCGGGCTGATCCAGTTAATCCTGATTGGTTTTCCCATTTTACTTATCGCAGTAGTTTTTGCCGTTCAATATCCTGAGAATTTCCAGCAGATCATTGGTTACTTTGGAGCGAATCAGGCACACGGATTTTCAGTCATGGCCTTGAATGAATCAAACCTGTATTGGATCGACTACTTTGTGCTACCGTTTTTGATTAGCGGTAGCTTGGTTTTAAATGTGTTACATTCTTGGAAAAAGTGGAATTCCATACATGCCTACATGTTTATTGCAGGAGCATTTTACCTCTTCAATCTACAACGCGGAATGGTGCGTCATAGTTTTGTAGAAGGTTACGACACGCAGATCCTATCGATCGGTTGGTCAGTACTCATGGGGCAGTTCTACTTATTCCTTCAGGAAAGACACGAGCGAAAGATCGATCTAATCTTCCTTGGGTCAACGTTTTTACTTCCCTTTGTCTTTTCGATCGCACCTGGATCTCAACAAAAAAGCGTTTTTCAGCTTCAATCCG
>CAYLJB010000025.1:0-2621 GCA_964383785.1 uncultured Fluviicola sp. | reverse complement strand
TTTGAAAGACATTTCAATTTCAGGTCTTACTCACGTTGAACGCGTTAAGCCAACAGCAGAATTCGATCAAAACGTAAAACCACTCATCGCCTATTTGCGAGAAAACTTGGAAAAAGAAGAAACTTTTCTGGATTTTTCCAATTCTCCAATGCTCTATTTTTATTCTTCAAGAAAAGTCCCGTCTTATTTCAATCAGTATCTTCAAAATACCGTAACGAATAAGTTGCAGCGCATCAATCTAAAACAACTTAAACGTAACAAACCTGAATACGTCATCTTTTCACAGATTCCCGAAGGATTTTTTGATAACTCCGATGGTATCCCGAATAAGGTTAGATATCATGTCGTCAGCTCCTTTATTTTCAATTACTATCAACCTGCAGACACCATTGGTAAATTCCGTGTTTGGCGACTAAAAACGGAGATCACAACACGCGCCGGAATTCCGAACGAACAATGGAACCTGGGATGGATCCCTTTTTATTGGAGACCTGAAAAATCCGAAACATGGAAGCTATCCAAAAATTCAGTTACGGCATTTCGCAATGAAATCCGCGTGCGGAAGCCACTCCATCCGGGGAACTTTTTGCGCTTGAAGATAAAAAGTTCTTTAGATCAAGTCGCGACTTTAAGTAAAACAGGATTTTCGGTGTCTTTCGATGTGAAACAAGGAACGCATTACTACCACATTCCGATAGGAAGTTCCGAAAATTGCATTTACGCAAATGATCCTTTACAGTTCCTTCCGCAATCAGAAACATCTCTCCGAACCGTTCAAATTGTTAGCTTAGAGGTCAAATGAATACCCGTACCAAAATAGCATTGGATAAAGCCTTGGGATTTTTTGTGGCCTATCCTTTAAACATCCTTGTGCGACTTGTAGGGAAGATCATGCGTTATGACCATACCTTACAACGGGACATGAAACGCATTGTTGTTTGCAAATTCAAAGGAATGGGGAGTATCGTTCAGGCCACACCACTCTTGCAAGCTTTGCGTACGCGCTATCCAAATTCCGAATTAATCTTTGTTAGCTCCATAGAAAACAAATCGGTTCTGGAACGGATTGAGATCTTAGATTCAATCATGTTGATCGATGATCGTAGTTTTGGAAAATTGATCGGTGACACCTTCAGACTGATCACAAGATTAATGCGGACACGTGCCGACATTTACATTGATTTAGAGATCTATTCTCATTTCAGTAGTATTGTAACCACCTTGAGTTTATCTCATGATCGTTTTGGTTTTTACCTGCGCTCGAATACCTACCGCATGGGATTGTATACGCACATGATGTATTTCAATACAAAAGCACCGATCGCGGAAGCCTATATGCAATTCGGACGATTATTGGGAATCGACGGGGAAACACCTGCACTGTATGCGCTCAAAAGTTCAGGAAATGACGTACGTCAAAAAACATATTGGGTGATCAATCCAAACGCTTCGGATTTGCGCTATGAACGACGCTGGCCGGCTGTCAAGTTTATCGAGCTGATCCAAGAGCTTCTTAAAATTTATCCGGAAAAGGAATTCGTTTTAATTGGCTCCAAGAACGAACAAGATTATGTAAGCACTATCAGTCGTGTATTTAAGGACGAAACCCATGTGGTCGATTTAAGCGGAAAGACAAGCGTGGATGAACTTCTCGATCTTTTAAAACAAGCTGAATTGGTAATCACGAATGATACCGGTCCCATGCACTTATCTGCCGCATTGAAAACCGATGTACTAGCTTTATTTGGACCATGTTCCCCGCAACAATACGGACTTGGTTCGCATGTAAAATCGATCTATAAAAATCTGTATTGCAGTCCATGTGTTCACGAGTTCGTTGTACCTCCGTGCAAGGGCGACAATCAATGTATGCAGCAGATCACCGTTCAAGAGGTATTAGAAGCCTTAAAAGACTATCCACATATCCAGGTTCACCCTCCGATTGGGTACCGTGCGCAAAACGGAAAAGCACTGGGAACAGTAATTCGATAATTTTTTATTATGCAAGCATAACATTTCGAATATTTTTGTATTTTGGTACAAACTAATATCGAAAACTATGTCGCAAGCAATAAAAGGTGGCGAATTCATCGTCCGAGACGTACATCACACAGAGGTTTTCATTCCGGAAGAATGGGCAGAAGAGCAACAAATGATCGCGCAAACGTGTGATGATTTTATTACTCAGGAGATCACACCAGTTCTAGAACGAATTGACAAAATGGAAGAAGGATTGATGCCTTCTCTTTTAGAAAAAGCCGGTGCTTTGGGAATGCTTGGGCTTACCATACCTGAAGATCTTGGTGGCATGGGATTGGATTTTAAAACATCCTTACTTGCTACTGAACGTCTAGGTACTGGACATTCTTTTTCCGTAGCTTACGGAGCGCATACGGGAATTGGTACGCTTCCTTTACTTTATTATGGAACCGCAGCTCAAAAAGCGAAATACATTCCAAAATTAGCTACCGGAGAATGGAAGGCAGCGTATTGTTTGACTGAGCCAAGTTCGGGTTCGGATGCAAATTCCGGCAAAACCAAAGCGACACTTTCAACGGATGGTGCACATTATATATTGTATGGTCAAAAAATGTGGATCACGAATGGGGGTTTTGGGAATC
>CAYLJB010000024.1:0-28563 GCA_964383785.1 uncultured Fluviicola sp. | reverse complement strand
CACCGAATTTGATGGCGTCGTAGATCTGAGGTTCTTTTTCTTTTGAAAGATCGATTGTTTTAGCGTAACATCCACCTTCAAAATTGAATACAGTATCTTTTGACCAACCGTGCTCGTCATCACCGATCAAACGACGATTCGGATCAGAAGATAAAGTTGTTTTACCAGTACCTGATAATCCGAAGAAAATTGCAGTGTCGCCTTGCTCTCCAACGTTTGCAGAACAGTGCATAGAAAGCACATTCTTCTCATGCGGCAATACATAGTTCAATACAGAGAAGATACCTTTTTTGATCTCTCCTGTATAGCCTGTACCACCGATGATGATCATCTTGCGAGTAAAGTTCAAGATTGCGAAATTGTGTTGGCGAGTTCCGTCAATTGCAGGGTCGGCTTTGAAACCAGGAGCACATACAATGTTCCATTCTGCCTCAAAATTTTCGATCTCTGCATCTGTTGGACGCAAGAACATGTTGTAAGCGAACATGTTTGACCAAGGGAATTCAGCCGTTACACGAATATTCAATCGGAAGTTGTCATCTGCACATGCATAAGCATCACGAACATAAACATCTTTACCGATCAAATAGGCTTTCATGCGGTTGTAAAGATTGTCGAATTGCTCTGGTGTGACAGCAATGTTCACATCCCCCCACCATACGCTGTTCTCTGTTTTTTCATCGCGCACTACAAAACGATCTTTTGGAGATCGACCCGTAAATTCGCCGGTCTCGATTGCCAAAGCACCTGTGTCAGTGATCACACCTTGTCCGCTGATAATTGTATCCTCCACCAATTCAGCTGGTGTAAGGTTCCAGAAAACGTTACCGAGATTATCTAAACCGATAGCTTTCAAATCGGCGTTTTTTCCTCGTTTACCAAATTCGTCCATAAAATTGATTTAACATTGACGTTAATTGCCAATTTATTTTGGGGCAAAAGTACACGGATTGTGGTAATTGTTGGTATAAAATCATCCTTAAATATCAACAGTTCTTAAATTAAAATCGGTTAATTCGTTGTAAATCAGTGTGTACACAGGTTTAAAATAAGTTTCAAACACAAGATAATGAACCTGGTAATCAGCTCTATTATTTGTTTCTTGGGATTACATTGTGCTTCTCTAATAAAAAGCTGGCGCTTCTATTTTTACAAATGCCCGGTCTGAGAATGTAGTCAAAGTGGAGTTGATCATTTTGAATATTTGCTTCAAAACACATGTTTGTTAAATAGGAAGGGTGTTTTTTTGCTGTTTCGCATACTTCAAGGTCGTGAGTAGCGACGACACCGATTGCAGATAGAGAAGCCAGCTGTTCAACAATTCCAATTGTCCCTGCTATTTTATCGTCAGAATTTGTTCCTCGAAGCAATTCATCTAATAAAACAAAGCAGCGTTGTTTTCGAACAGTTTCCATAATGAATTGCATGCGCTTGATCTCTGCGAAAAAATAGGAGGTGGAGTCCACTAAAGAATCCATCAAGCGCATAGAAGCCAGAACGTGTATCGGATGAAAACTCGCGTTCTTCGCAGGAACCACTGAACCAGCATTGGCCAAAACAATGGCAATTCCTAAAGAGCGTAGAAAGGTACTTTTTCCCGACATGTTGGAGCCAGTCAAGACGACAAATCCATGATCGCTAAATTGGATAGAATTTGCAACACAACTATTTCCAGGAATCAGTGGATGGACCAATTCTTCAAAGCCGATATTGTATTCTTGATTCAAGCTTGGGAACTTGTAAGATGGATTGTTGTAGGCAAAGACACCCAATGACAACAACGTTTCGATTTCTGCTATGGCTTCGATCCAGTTCTGGATATGGTCCTTGTTTTTCTTGCGCCAAAGAGCCAGACGATGGAATTGATGTACGTGGTAAAAAACGGTTCCATTGAAATGGATCAAAACAAAACCATTTCGCATGCTCTCCAAATTGGAAAAGATCTTACTAAGTTGTTTTAACTGCAAACTGGCTTGCGAATTATCACCTTTCAATGATTCTTGAATTGACTTTAGAACGTTTGAGTTCCAACTTGCCTGTTCAATTTTTTCAATCAGTCGGGCATAGGACTTAAAGGTTACATCTATGCGGTCAATGCTACCTAGTTCTTTGAGGATCTTTTTTGCTACAAGTCCAAATACAACCAAATTGATGGCAAAGAGGGTTGTACCGATCGAAAACCATTTGATATCACCTGTAACAATTAAGGCGACCATCGTACTAGCACCAAGAGCTGCTAGCAACCAGGTTGTAATTCGGTAGATCAATGTAAGAGGAGTGATCTCTTCCCATTGTTGGATATAACGTGCAGCCTCGTCATTGTCCTTGCCTAATTCGCTATAGGCTTCGAATTCTAAAGCCCAGGTTCGGTCTTGAGCTAATTCTGCAACAGCTTTTTGTCGATCCTGTATTTTTCTGGCATCTATTTCAGGAGATAGGAGGGACGAAGCGAGTTTGATCTCACCTTTAACTGTATGAGTTCTGTTGATATATTGAAACAGTGAGTTAGGACCGACAATATCTAGGTCATTCGAATATGGATGTTCAGACAAGTTGAATTGATGTCCATTTGACCAAGGATGACTTTTGAAATCGAGCGATGCCAATTCCCGATCACATAATTGTAAGGTCTTTTCCAGAAATTGTTTGCGATCTTTTAATTTAAAGTGAACCCGAACTAAAACAAGGAATAAAACAGAAAGCACGAATGCAACCAGCATCCAGCTATTCTGATTTTGGGAAATTGTCAAATAGACGAAAAAAGCTATTCCAATTATCAGAATTAATCTGGTCCAAGCAAGTAAGCTGAGTTTTGGTCGCAAGGAAGCCAATTCCTCGTTTCTTTTTGCAATTTCGGATTTGTAAAAGTGCTTTGGCATTATTCGATCAGATCACGTACTGCTTCAACAGCTAAACGAATATTCTTTCTAACTTCCAAAATGTCTGTTTCCATCATATAGCAAGGAGCAGTCACAATCTTGTTCTTTTCATCGATCAAAATTTCACGAACCGATTTCATAACAGCTTCAACACCAGTTTTTTCAAGTCCCGCATTGAAAGCTTTAATGTCATAAGGTGAAGCTTCTTGATCAGTTCCTAAAGTCAAGCTGCTATGTACCGATCCTTCTAAAGCTTTTGCAATAACAATTGGACTGACGCAAAGAGCGGCGATTGGTTTTCCAATATTTACGAGATTTACAATGAGTAATTTCACTTCAGGTAAAATCGCTCCATCCGGACCTTCGAAAGCCCATTTGGTCAGGTTCTTTGCGCTACCAAATCCACCCGGAATGATCAATGCGTCAATATCGGCTGGTTCCACATCTTTTATATTCAGAATGTTTCCACGTGCAATTCTCGCACCTTCAATCAACATGTTTCGCGATTCGTTCATTTCGGAACCATTGGTATGATTGATCACATGATGTTGCGGAGCATCAATTCCAATACACACATATTCAGCTCCAATTTCTTTGACTGCCAACATAGCTAAAACAGCCTCTTGGATCTCAACGCCGTCATATACACCACACCCTGATAATAGAATTCCGAATTTCATGTCACTTTTTTTCTCAAAAATAACCAAATGAAGCGTTCAAGAATCTGTTTCTTCAAGGCAATTCCGTAAAATTGCAGTACGATGGTGAATGAGAAGCGACTGATCTTGTTTTATGATGGTGATTGCGGATTTTGCAATCGTTCTGTTCAGTTTGTTTTGAACAACGACAAGCGCGAGCGTTTTTATTTTTCTGCCTTGCAATCAGAATGGACACATACATTTTTTGAATCACAGAATATTCAATCACCTGACTTAAGCACCTTTTATTTCTGGGATGGAATTAAGCTGCATGAACGATCAACAGCTGGTTTGCGAGTATTGACCCATTTGCGGTTTCCTTGGCCAATGTTGTTCGTGTTCATAATTGTGCCGAAGTTTATTCGAGATTGGGTTTACAATCAAATTGCAAAGCGACGTCATCGCATTCAATCCGGATTTTGTGCCTTACCCACGGCTCAACAGAAAAAGCGGTTTTTGTATTCTTAGCAAAACGTGTAAGATTCTTAGAGTAAACTGTTTTATTCACAATTTGTTAAGAAAAATAAGGTTTTTAACGATGATTGTTGTAAAAACAGATATGTTCGCATGAGTCAACTCTAGTTTCTTAATTATCTTTGCCACATGAGAATCTCAGCCTCCATTTATTCTGATAAGAAGCGTGATTTGGCAACTACTATAGCCGATTTGGCTGCACATCATGTTGACTTACTTCATGTGGATTGCAATGATGACCCTGCGGTTTTTGAAGATATTCGTCAAATTCGCTCCTGGTGTAAGATTCCTATCGACTTGCATATCATCACTAAAACCCCTAGTAAATACTTTGATTTATTGCGTCAGACTCCTGTGGAATACGTGACATTCCAACTGGAAGATGCTGAAGAGTCTTTGGATTTGCCACCTGATATTCCTGGTAAGAAGGGATTGGCAATTATTACCCCAACTCCGGTTGGAGCTTTCGACGCGCACAACAATTATGATTTCATTTTGATCATGGCTACAATTCCTGGTCAAAGTGGAGGAGTATTCGATGCGATTAACTTTAAGAAGATCCGTGATTTTCAAAAGAAATACCCTCAGAAGTCAGTGCATGTTGATGGGGGTGTAAATGGAGAGGTATCCTTCATTTTACGTAATATGGGGGTTCATACTTCAGTTTCTGGTTCTTATTTATTCAATGCGCCAAGTGTAGGACATGCCTTGATGGACCTGACAAAACGAGACGTTACCTCTCAATTTCACATTGCAGATTTCATGACTCCTATAGAGGAATCTCCATGTGTCGCTCCTGAAAATTCTGTGTTAGAAGCCTTGAGTGTAATAGAAACTGGCGATCTAGGATTTACCTTGGTTACAAATTCAGATGGCTTATTGAGCGGTCTCGTTTCCAATGCGGATGTGCGAAAGGCATTGATCACACATAACGGTAATGTTTCACAATTAACCGTAAAAGACGTCATGAACAAATCGCCGAAAACCTTGAAAGTAAGTGCAACGGTGAATGAAATGCTGAGTCAAATTAAAACATATAGCTTTCCTATTATGTATTTGCCTGTGGTGGATGATATGGGGAAGGCACGAGGAATAGTAACATTTCTAAACCTGATTAAAGGGGAAATATGATCATACATTTAAAGAATACAGTAAGTGCTGAAGAAGCATCAAAGCTAGCGGCAGAAAATAAAGCTTTCCATATTGTTTCCAATGGAGTACAAATTTTGATCACCGGTTCCGGTGTTAAAGATGTACCACACGGTTTAACCGCACACACAGATGCATTTTGGGTATTTCCGAATGATATGCAATTGGCTGCGCGTTCTTACAGAGAAAATACACGTGAAGTAAAGATTGGTAATGTAACGATTGGTGGAAACACGGGGAACACATTGGTTATAGCAGGACCTTGTTCTGTTGAATCCGAAGAGCAAATCCGTGAAAGTGCCGGCTTGTTGAATGAAATGGGATTGACTTCACTTCGCGGTGGTTGTTACAAGCCTCGTACAAGTCCTTACAGTTTCCAAGGTTTGGGGTTGGAAGGATTGAAGTTGTTGGCTAAAATGCGCGAAGAACATGGATTCTCTGTTGTAACGGAGGCGCGTGATGCAACACATATCGACGAGATTATTGAACATGCCGATGTAATCCAGATTGGAGCAAAGGCAATGTATGATCAAGGGATTCTCAGAGCTTGTGCTAAGACTCAAAAAACTGTTTTGATCAAACGCGGATTTGGAACGACGCTTCAAGAATTCGTGCAGGCAGCAGAATTCGTTTTGTCGGGAGGTAATGAAAACGTGGTTTTGTGTGAACGCGGTATTCGTACGTTTGAAACCGGAACGCGATTCACATTAGATCTGTGCGGTGTTGAATGGTTGAAACACTACACCAATTTGCCAGTTGTGTTAGATCCATCTCATGCTATGGGTTATGCTTATGGTGTAGCCGGACTTTCCAGAGCTTGCGTGGCTTTGGGGGTTGATGGTTTGCTCATTGAAGTACATCCTAATCCGAAAGTTGCAAAATCGGATGCGTCACAACAATTGGATCATGCAGCATTCAAACAATTGATTGATTCATTGAAACCAATCGCTCAATCTGTAGAGAAAAAGATCGTGTAATGCAGTTTCTAGAGCAAAATATCAAAGGTTGTTGCGCCAAGTTTGGAGTTGATTTCTACCAATTTCTTAAAGATTTTCAGGTTGATTCGGTAAGTGAGTTATCTATACTTGATCTGGAGGCCGTTGCAGAGGAATACGAAGTTGATTTCTATGCCTTGTTGTTCAAGCCTTTATTCGTCTTTGATCATCTGACACCAAAATTAAAAAAGATCAAATTGGTTATTTTGGATGTGGATGGGGTCATGACCGACGGAGGAATGTATTACACTGAACAAGGCGATCAAATAAAAAAATATAACACCAAAGACGGAATGGCAATTCTGAAAGCTCAGGAGCAAGGTGTTGAATTCGGGATCATTTCTTCCGCTTTTGTAGATAAGATGGTTCGCAATCGTGCTGAGACATTGAAGATCCAGCATGTCTATGTTGGTCGTGAAAAAAAGATCGATATCCTGAAAGGGTGGAGCGAGCAATTGGGGATCGACCTAGACCAAATAGCGATCATTGGTGATGATATTAATGATCTATCGATCATGGAACAAGTAGGTATCAGTGCTTGTCCGAAAGATGCCGTGCAATTGGTGAAGCATCAAGCAGATATTGTGTTAACAAAAAAAGGAGGTGAGGGAGTAGTGAGAGAATTTGTAGACAATTTCTTGTTACCTGAACCAATTAGACATTTTTAATAAAAACATTATGAATACTATCAAGTTAGGAATCATTCGCGAAGGAAAAGTACCGCCAGATCATCGTGTGCCTTTAACCCCAAAGCAATGTAAACTGGTAGAAACCAAATTCCCACAAGTAAAGGTGAAGGTTCAGAGTAGTCCAATCCGTTCTTTCAAGGACCAGGAATACCTTGAAGAAGGAATTGAAGTAGTTGACCAATTGAACGATTGTGATATTATCATAGGGGTGAAGGAAGTGAATATTGAGGATTTGATCCCGGGTAAAAAGTTCATGTTCTTCTCCCATACAATAAAGAAGCAGCCATATAATCGCAACTTGTTGCGTGCCATTCTAGAGAAGAAAATCCAGTTGATTGACTATGAAGTACTTAAGAACCGTCAAAACAAGCGCATTATAGGATTTGGAAGATATGCCGGAATTGTAGGCGCTTACAATGGATTTTTGGCATACGGACAAAAGTATAATTTATACACGCTAAAGCCAGCAAATCTATGTGAGAATCGTGCAGAAATGGAGGCGGAATTGAGTAAGGTAGTTCTTCCAGCAGACACGAAAATTGTCTTGAGTGGATTTGGAAGAGTCGGATATGGTGCTCGAGAGATCATGGATTTGTTACCTATCACAGAAGTTACTCCGGAAGAATTTATTTCGGGTTCCTTTGATAATCCGGTGTTCACACATTTAGAAGTGGAGGATTATTACGAGCGCACTGACGGTACAGCCTTCGAAAAACAAGATTTCTATGCGAATCCTCATTTGTACCGCTCCTCTTTTGGTAAATATGCACAGATTGCGAACATGTATGTTGCCTGTCATTTCTGGAGCAACAAGTCGCCGTTCATCTTAACACATGACGATTTGAAAAATCCTTCATGCAAATTGAGTGTCGTTGCGGATGTTTCATGTGACATTGCCGGTCCGATAGCATGTACGATTCGATCGTCTAAGATTGCAGATCCGATTTATGGATTTGATCCTAAAACCGGGGAAGAAGCGGATTGGAAAAAGGATGGAGTAGTTGGAGTGATGGCCGTTGATAATTTGCCTTGTGAATTGCCAAAAGATGCATCAGAAGACTTTGGCAATGAAATGATCAAATCCGTTTTTCCACATTTATTTGGTGAGGATAAAGACGATATTATCTTACGCGGAAGTGAAACGGATCTAAACGGGCATTTAACGCCACTATTCAGCTACCTTCAAGACTATGTAGATGGTCCGGCCGTAACCAATTAAAAGAATACTATGGGTAATCAAATTGTAAAAGGAGACAAAAAGACGATCCGGGGATGGGTCATGTATGATTGGGCAAATTCTGTCTACAACCTCGTTATTTCGTCGGCAATTTTTCCGATTTTTTATGATACGGTTACCACAAAATATTACAAAACTGAAAAATACCATGTTGCATGGGACAAGGCTGATGAGATAACTCTTAAAGCCAATGAGGTTGTTACGGTAGATTTTTTCGGTTGGCAAGTTTCCAATTCAGCTTTGATGAGTTTCGTGCTTTCCGCGTCATTTTTATTAGTATCCTTTCTTTCTCCTTTACTTTCTGGAGTAGCTGATTATCGCGGAAACAAGAAACGCTTTCTTCAGTTTTTCTGTTACACGGGTGCTTTAGCTTGTATTTCTTTGTTCTTTTTCAAGGATCTATTAGTTTCAGGTTGGCTTGAATTGGGGTTGTTTTCACTCTTTATCGCTAGTATTGGTTTTTGGAACAGCCTGGTGTTTTATAATTCCTATTTACCTGAAATTGCGGAGCCAAAAGACCATGACAAGATTTCAGCTCGAGGTTTTTCTATGGGATATTTTGGTTCAATGAGTTTGCTTGTTTTGTGTTTGGTTTTAATCAAAACACCAACATTATCGTATTTTGACGATCCATTGACGCCAGAATTAGATCCAATGCCGGTTAAATATTGTTTCGTACTTGTTGGACTTTGGTGGATTTTCTTTTCTCAATTCACCTATCGCGTGTTACCAAATACAAAGGCGAATAAAACAAAAGTGAAAGGTTATTTGTGGAAAGGGTTTAGTGAATTGCGTAAAGTATTTGTGGAGTTCCGTCAAACTACGCGCTTAAAAAAATACTTAACAGCATTCTTCTTCTTCAATACTGGAGTACAAACCGTGATGTTGATGGCGACATTCTTTGCGAAAAAAGAAATCGACTGGCCAATTAAAGATGGTAAACCAGATGACAGCGGTTTGATTGTCGCTATTTTATTGATCCAATTGCTAGGAGCTGCAGGGGCGTTTTTGATGTCTCGTGTTTCTCGTAAAATTGGAAACATCAAAACACTTGGAATTTCAATCGTTATTTGGGTATTGATTTGCAGTGCTGCATTTATCATTCATTCACCAACAGAATTCTACATATTGGCAGCCTCAGTTGGGTTAGTGATGGGAGGTGTTCAAGCAATGGCACGCTCAACATATTCCAAGTATCTACCTGAAACAGAAGATCATGCAAGCTACTTCTCATTCTATGATGCTACAGAGAAAATTGGAATTGTTTTAGGTACCTTGTTCTTCGGATTAATGGAGATTGCTTTCGATAATATGCGTTTTTCAGTTGTTTCCGTAGCATTCTTTTTTGTGGTTGGTTTACTCATGCTATTCCGAATTCCGAAAAATGAAACGATTCACTCGAAAGCCTAATGGAGCGGTCGCTTCTTGATCATTCCACCGCGTGTATCATTAATTGTGTGTTGAACGACAAAAGCATCCGGATCAATCTTGTCGATCTCAAGTTTTAACTTCTGGACTTCTAATCGTGTAACGACAGAGTAAAGTATTTTTCGCTCGGACTGTTGTTTTCCTTTCTTTCCGAAACCTCCTTCACCTTTGTACACTGTTACAGCCATGCCCAGGTTTTCGATGATAGCGTCGTGGATTTGTTCTGCTTCTTCAGAAATGATCGTTACACCAACGTATTCTTCAATACCCGTAATTACAAAATCAACTGTTTTTGAAGCGGCTAAATAGGTTAGCATAGAATACATTGCTGTTTCCAAATCCACTACGAAAGCAGCTGTTATAAATAAAAACACGTTGAATACGGCAATAAAATCTCCAACAGAAAGTGAACTATTTCGGCTCACTGCAACTGCTAAAACCTCGGTGCCATCGATCACGGCTCTTCCACGCATAGTTAAACCAATTCCGGCACCTAAGAAAAATCCGCCGAAAATTGAAATGAGTAGAGGATCAGTAGTTATTACGTTGAAGGATACAAAGTGAACAGCAATAGCTAGTATGCTCACAGCGATAGTCGTTTTAATCGCAAATCCTTTCCCGATCTGCCGGTAACCCATGAATATAAACGGGAGATTGAAAACAATAATCAGCAAGGAAATGTCAATTCCAAATACGCGATTGATCAACAGGGAAATTCCGGTAACCCCTCCATCCAGGAAATTATTCGGCAGTAAGAATCCTTTTAGTCCCACTGTGGCCAGCAAGATCCCGAGCAATATAAATGTCAAGGACTTGAAATTATCCCTTAGAAGGAGGCGTTCTAAACGAAGGTTTTCTCGAAGTGTGTTCTTTGCAGTCATATGTATGTGTCATCTTGTCCTTGAAAATAACACAAAATTGATGGCTAATAAAACTTAATCCTCACGAACCCTCCGATTTAACGTTTATTCAAAAAAAAGCCACCGACTAAAATCGATGGCTTTGAACTTAATGAGCTTCGTCTTCCGGGTCAGGCGGGAACAACTTCACAGGATCTTTGATCTTTTGCAAGCGATCCAACAAATCTTCTAATTGTGAAATTGTCAATTGCTTCGCGATAATCTTCTTGTCTTTGTCTAAAACGAAAATTCGCGGTGTTGCATAAATATCGTACGTATCGTGATAATTCAATGACTCCAATGTGGTTGGCTTTGGACGCTTGTCTCCAGGAACCGGTACCAAACTATTTGGGTCTTCCATCGCTTTCTTCAACAAGGATCGTGTTAGACCTACGTTGATAAAAGTAAGCTTATTATCTCGGATGAATTTCTTCCATTTCTCAAAATCCTCTTCAGTAGCTTTACCAATAGCGAAGATCTCAATGTTACGCGCTTTGAATTTCTCTTCGTAAAGCTTTTGAAGCTTCGGAGTGGTTTTCTTACAGTGTCCACATTCGGGATCCCAGAAATACAAGATGGTGTATTCCGATTTCAAGTCGTAGAATCCGCGCCAAATCGTTTCTGTTGTGTCTAATAGAATGATATTGGGCGGAACAACGCCTTGTACCAAATTCATTTTGACCTTGTTGTCGTCACACAACTCTTTTAATTTTTCCTCCTTGATCCAGTAAGCGTATGATTTACCGTTCTCATCAGTTTTACAGTAGTATCTGTCAACCATGTAAACGAATACTTTATCCATTCCCATGATATTGGATTTCGCAGCTGTATTCGTAATGTAGTCCACACAGAACTTGAACATTTCTGATTTCTTATTGAACAGATCACAGAAAGGAAAAGCAAATTTCAAGATCGTATCTGGATGTTGGATCAACATGTTCTTTCCGAAGAAATATTCCAGTTTCTGTCCGAAAATAGGCGTGTTTACCATACGGTCGTCCATCAAGTCGATATTATCCCAGAAGTGTGATCTGAAATATTTGTATCTGAAATTCGAATCAATGATTTCACCTTTTTCGTTGCGTGGAGCTTCAGGAATAGTTACGTCGATTGACATTTTAACAATTTTCCCTACTAACTTGTTTTTATGAGTTTCAATCAGATTTTTCTGATAGGCAACAACCTCATTCGAAATGGAATCTAATTGGTTCGAGTAAACTTTGAACTGAGGGTCACTTGATTTCAGCGCATCACGCTTTTTTTGTATGTCAGTAGCTTTGGTGCGTTGAGAACTTAAATACTGGATATAAGTAATAAAAATCTTGTTTTCCTCAGACTTCTTTACTTTCATGTTCTGTACCCAATCCGGGCCTTTTGTCTCCAAATAAATCTCCTCGTTGTTATACAGGAACTCGAAGTATTTTTGGCCTGGCATTAAAAATGCCATCATCCCCGGTTTTAAATCTGGTTTTGCCGTAAACTCTGCGACTCCATTCTTCATGATTGCCGTGTCCGCATAAAACAACTTTGAGCCGTAATATTTGGTAAGGAATACCGTAGTGTCCTTCACACCTTCCACTTTAAAACGCAGTTTTTGTGCTTGAGTAGTAAAGCTTGCTGCCAGAATGGCAATAATCAGTAGATGTTTCATGGTTTAAAGAATATGTTCAATAGACGTTGCAAAAATAGTAAAGTCATCCGTTTAACAGAATATTAACCATTGTTGCTGTGTTGAATTCCTTTTGAAGCACTTCGGTAAGACGCGAAGGCGAACAATCCAAAAGAGATTGCTAAAGCAAGTAAACTAGTAAAGGTTAAGGTGTTATTGATGTAAAGACCTCCATCTTCAAAGAGACTGTCCAAGAACCATTTGGCGATCAAAAAGGTAGAAATACTCATCAATGCGATGATTCCAAACACTTTAGTGAAATAAATCAAAAAGAGCTTTGTGAGTAGATTTGGATGGTACCCCAAGCGCAACAAGGTTCTCACCTCGTAACTATTTTTGCTAATCAATAATTGCAAGTATTGGATCAACACTAATCCGGAAAGGAATACTGCAATTACGGAAATTCCTAAAACCACCATGATTAAGGTACCAACCATGCTTTTCAGTCTTCCGACTACCATTTGGGTATTCTTGGTTTCTAAATGGCGTTCTTTCAATAATGACTCTACCTTACCAAACTCATTTTCAGCACCTGAGATCATCAGTTGAGTGATCTTTTGCTCTTTATCAGCTGCATAGCGATTGTTTGCCCATGTCATAAAGCTTTCAGGAACTAAAATCGAAGAAACGGAATTCGTGAAGCCAATGATTTTCGCGCTCACCCATTCTTTTTTGTCTTCGCTTTTTAATGTGAATTTGAATTTGATATCCATGGCAACTTCATCACTTACTTGTCCGATTCCTGATGCACTCGCAAAGGTGTTTAGCATCACTAAGAAGTCCCGAGGCATTATGATAGGAACAACGGTATCGGATTGATTCCAGCTCCATTCTGCAGATTTCACATCCAGAAACTCCTTGTCCAAAGTTTGAACAAATACATCTGTTCTAAAACGTGGCACCAATGGATCATCTGTTTCCAATGAAACATCAAAATTGTTGGTAATAACTGGCTGAACATCTAGAATGAAGGATTCTCCTTTTAGTTGGCGGATTTCGCTCTGTGTGAAATCGGTCTTTGCCAACTGCAATGTATTCGAACTAGATACCTTTTTCTGAACGATCAACGTATTAGGTCCCAAAATATCGGCTCCTTCACCAAATTCATTGACTTTGATCAAGTAATGGATAGAAGTAATTAGAAAGGTCATTCCTAAAAAAGCTCCTGCTACAGCAATGATCAATTGCCGTTTATCTTGGTATTTGAAAAGCAATTTGCGTAACATGGCACTCAAAGTTTTAA
Source organism: uncultured Fluviicola sp. (assembly GCA_964383785.1). Lineage (GTDB taxonomy): Bacteria > Bacteroidota > Bacteroidia > Flavobacteriales_D > Crocinitomicaceae > Fluviicola. Next base: position 15,203 of record CAYLJB010000024.1, on the reverse strand, counting down.
TTCGTAATCATAGGGGAACTTATCATCATCATCCAATGATGTCAATACAAATCCTGCGTTTTGTTTCGAAGCTTCTTTCGCGATCAATTCTAAGCTGATCTTACTGTTTCGGTCATCTAAATGTGAGAATGGCTCATCCAAGATCAGGAATTCGAATGGTTGACAAAGCGCCCGAACAATTGCAACACGCTGTTGCTGCCCCATAGATAATAATCGACAGGGCTCATTCCATTTGTGACCTATTTCTAGGATATCCAGGAACTCGCGAATCTCATTTTCTGTCTTGAATTCTGTGAGTTGATTTTTCAACAACAGATTTTCAGCTACGGACAAATTCGGAAATAATTGCAGGTCTTGAAAAACTACGGATAATTTATTCTGACGATAGGCTACCCATTCATCAATTGAAAACTGCTTAATGTCACGACCATCCATACGAATCGTTCCGTTATAATCGTTTCTCAATCCCATGACAGACATGGTGAAGGTAGATTTGCCCTTTCCACTCGATGCATTGAGTAGGATTTTATGTCCAGCTTTCAGCATAACAGAATCACCCCAAATACTGTCGCTTCCATGTTGAATTGAAGCAATGGGGTGCGGCATTACCTGATCAAATTGAATGTCCATTTTTGTAGTGTTTTGGTGGTGTTTTTCAAGAATCGTTCCAAGTTTTTTATCGACTGTCAATCAATGGCTTGCAGAATGGCTAGAGTCATCTTTTCAGTGCTTGAAAAAGGAATCCAAATGGAATCAGGATGTTTACGGAACCAAGTTAATTGTCTTTTGGCATAATTCCGTGTGTGCTGCTTGATCTTCTCAATGCATGCATCGAAACTGTAAATGCCGTCAAAGTAATCAAAGACCTCCTTGTAGCCCACAGTTTGCAAGGTTGTTGATTTTCTGAAAGCTTCAACGCTTCGCACTTCATCTATTAGACCATGGTCGATCATGTAATCAACTCTCCGATTGATTCTGTCATACAATTGCTCTCTTGGATGATCAATAACGAATCGCATTACTTCAAAAGGTCGGGTAGAAGGTTCTTGTTTTCGCAGTTCGGAATAAGGCCGGCCGGATATTCTAATAACTTCAAGAGCGCGAAGAATTCTTGTTGGATTTGAACGATCCACCTCCTGATAATAGACAGGATCACTTTGTTTCAATTCGGATAAAAGCGGATCGAGTCCTTTATTGGATAATTCAGTTCTTAAATTCAGTTGGATCTGCTCATCTTTTGGAATGGAGTCCAGCCCAATGCACAAAGCATCGATGAACATTCCTGATCCGCCAGCGACAATGATTTTTGAATGGTTTTTAAGCTCGGTGCAGATCAAATTCATTGCTTCCGTCTCAAATTGCGCTGCAGTTAGAGGAGTGCTGATAGAATGTGAGTTTATGAAGTAATGAGGGATACCATCCATTTCCTCCTCAGTTGGCTTAGCAGTTCCAATTGCTAATTCTTTATAGAATTGTCTGGAATCAGCTGAAATAACAACTGTTTTGAGGTGCTTGGCTAAGTTTACCGCTAAAGCAGTCTTACCACTTGCGGTTGGACCTTCAATGACGATCAGTTGTTGCATGGAACAAAGATAAAGTAACTTATTCTTTGGCCAAAGACTTAAAGCTTTCGTATTTTGAAATGACAGCTTTCACGTAGTTATATGTTCTTGAACCACGCAATGCTCCACTTTTCACTACAGGATCACTGTAATATTCATGCTTACCTAAATTGAGCAGCATTTGACCGACATTATTCTCCCAAAGTCTTGGGTTTAAACCTCGTTTTTCGGCTAGTTTCTGTGCGTCTTTTACGTGATTGCTTCCAGCATTGTAAGATGCCAAAATAAATTTATTCCGCTCCTCCTTATTTGGGATATCCTTAAATAGGTCGTTAATGCGAGCAATATATTTTACCCCACCTTTGATCTGAGTGGCCGGGGATGAGCTCGGGTAAACGCCAAATCTTGGACCGGTTCCTGGCATAAACTGCATTAAGCCATAAGCACCACCAAAACCTCTGGCATTTGGGTTGAATTTACTTTCATGATAAATCACCGCGGCTACCAAGCGCCAATCTATGCCGTATTTCGCAGACTCTTGCTTCAGAATATCATCGAATGGGGATATGGCGCCTCGTTTACTACTGTGAAAATCGTCCTGATATGACGCTACTTGTTCGATCTGTTCAAAATACTTGCGTTTAATGTAAGCGAAGGACTCTTTAGTCATGAACTTCTTCAGCCATGAATTCAATCTTTTCAATAAAATTGGACAGTCCTTACGCAAAGCAAAAGCGATGTTTTGTCGGAATGAAATTGGAATTGAACAATCTATGTTTTCGTAGTACTGTTCGTTTATAGATGCTACATTTCGTTCTGCGATGGTGTAATCGATCTGACCATCCGCGACCAATTCGATCAACTCCTCCACACCTTGAAAACCTTGAGTAGGGCGAACATAGATTGTGTCGCCAATCTCCTCTTGTAAGTGAGTTAGACGTGTATAATAACTCGACCCTTTCCAAATGTGAATACGTTTTTTTGCCAATTGTAATGGGTCATCAATAAATGGCGCTGGATTTTCTTTGCTGGTGGTGAGTGCTGATTTTTTTCGTTGAATCAAGACTTGATTTGACTGAAAATAGGGCTCAGAAAAGGCAAAATGTCGTTGTCTACTTTTAGTGACTGTAAAGTTACAAGCAAGTATATCGCACTCCCCATTGTCTAATTGATCTTTGATCGCATCCAAGTCATCGATTATCTTAACCTCCAAAGTTACGCCCAGATCTTCAGCAAATTCATGGAGTAATTCGTATTCAAACCCCATCTTTTTTCCTTTGTATATAAAAAAGGAAGTAGATGAATTTTCGGCGAGCACAACCAGTTTTCCTCGCTTCAAGATCCCTGGAAGATCCGATTCGCTGTTGCTCAATTCTTTATCACTGGCGGTCTCATCTGAATTATTACAACTCTGAATCGAAAAAGTACCTGCTAAAAAAAGCAGTGTGAGCCAAACGATGTTCCGAAATATTGAATTGACTATTATCACTGCGTAAAGTTCCGAATAAATGATCAACTATTCGTTAAAAAATATTCATTGGCATCGCGCATATATTCATAAAATGCTGATACAATGATGTTTTCATGTTTTTCGAATGCAAGATGGCCATTTTTTAAAGCATTCTCAAAAGATAATTTGTTACTTACGCCTTGACACATTTTGAAGAGCCCGTATGCTTCACCATAATGTGACATCCAATTGTAGTGGATCATATTACTCAGAAATCCTTGAAAATCTTCAGGGAATATCTTTTTTGTTTCTGCAATTTGAAGGTAAAACTCCGCCAGAAATTGTTCGTAAGGCTTTGAATGAAACTCTCGCCAGTTTTTAGCTAAAAGATGGTCAAAAAAAATGTCCATCGCAATTGGAGCGACTTTTGGAAGATCTTCGCGTAAAATTGCACAAACAGTTTTTACGGCATGGTGATTATCCATGAAATCATCCAATTTTCGATGCAAAGTTATTCCTTCTTGAATTAAAGTAGGGTAGTGGTGAAAAGAAGAACCCTTCACCACATCCCCGAACAAATTGGCAATGGCCATTTCATTAGAACTACTAAAATAGATATGGCCTAAATAATTCATTCAAAAGAATATTTCTTACCGTAATAAAGCATTTGCTCCAAGAAATTCTGAGAGTATTCCAGGCGAACGTCAATCAATTCTTTATTCTCATTGTAGACTGGTACCATAACCGGATAAACAAAGCCGTTATATGGAGCAATGTTTAACGGAGCTACTCTTTCGAGAACTTGTTTGTGTAATTCAGGATCTACATTGACACCGTATGTTTCAACCAATGATTTCCCGGCTTCATAATCGCCTTCTGATTTAATACGCTGGATTTCAAGCAATAATTCTCCAAATAAGACACGTAGTGCGTTGTAATCATTGATCTTAAAATAGGTTTTACCATTTTTTTCAATACGCTCTATCACATTTTTCTCTTTTCCCTTTTCGTAAACCCATGAGGCAACTAGCTGTCTGTTCTGCATGTGTTCTTCCTCCAGATTTTGACCAGGAGACAGACGTTGTAATTGAGTCAACAATCCATTTCGAATATATGCATCGTATTCAGCTTTCCCCACTTCCAAAGATTCGATCAGCCCCATGGAGACCATAGCTTCATCCAATATATAGTAAAGCCCAACCAAATCTGCTCGAGCCTCCTCTAATGTTGATGCGTAGTTTTTAAGTGTCACGGAAGGCTGACCAACTCCTTTGTTGATCTGTCCGCTGGCATGCCCGATCACTTCGTGCAATGCAGTGTGCATTTTCGCAGCCTTTCCAGCATACAATTTTGCTCTATCAATTTCTTGTTGATCGAATGCGAACTCATCAACAATTGCAGGACCACCGGCAGCCTCATAAGCGGCGATTATATTTCCCAATGAAACTGATTTAGATCCGTAATTTTGACGAATCCAATTATTGTTCGGTAAATTCACGCCGATTGGAGTGGAAGGAGCTGCATCACCCGCCTCACTAACGGCTTCAACTACTTTGTATGTAACGCCGACAACTTTGGCCTTTTTATGCTCCGACATAATTGGTGAATTGTCCTCGAACCATTGTGCACTTTGAGCTAAAACGGCCATTTTTTCAGAAGCCTCAAAGTCGTTGATCTGTACGATCGACTCGAAAGACGCACGTTTACCTAATGCATCACCGTATACTTCGATGAATCCATTTATACAATCAATATCTCCCTTTACAGCCTGAGTCCATGCAATGTTGTATTCATCCCATGTTCGTAAATCTCCAGTCTGGTAATACTGTATCAATTTTTCTAAAGCCACTCGTTGTTCATAATTCTCTGTTACCTCTGAAGCTTGTTTTAGCCAGTAAATGATTTGTTGAATTGAAGAAGCATATTTACCTCCGGATTTCCAAAAGTTTTCATAGAGTTTACCATCAGCTCCGATTTCCAATGTGGAATTCAATCCCCATTCAATTGGTTCCGGATCATTTGGTTTGATCCTTTCTGAGTAATATTTCTCTACCATTTCCTGTGTCACTCCCTCGCCATAGAAATTATTAGCTGAGGCAACAACCATATCTAAATCTGGGCTTTTCACTTTTCGTTTCGCTTCAACTTCAGGGTCGAACATAACTGAAATGAGAGCATCTTCATATTTGATGTTATATTTTGCGCAAATATCAATCAACCAAAATTGAGTAAATTTAGGATTGATCTTATCCATGCTGTAATGGTGATGAATCCCATTTGAAAAGAAAACTTGTTTCGCATATGTTTCGAACAGCTGCCAATTCTTTTCGGAACGATCTTCTTTTGTTACAGTTTCCAGAATTTTCTCAATAAATTTTCGGATGCGCAAGTTGTAGGCATTGTTTTGATCATAAATGATATCTCTTCCCGACAAACCGGCTTCACTCAAAAAATACGCGTATTTACGCTGTTCAGGTGTCAATTTTTCCCAGCTTTTTACTTCAAGTTTTAAAACTTGAACATCGGCAAATCGATCCACGATGATAGAATCTTCTTTTTGCTTCTTAGTTGCACAGGATATTAGAATTGCTCCGGAGAGCAGGGTGTATGCAATCGCTTTCACTTTTTTCTTTCAAAGGTATGATTTTCTTTGTTTTTAAGCTAGTCGATAGAGTGTTTAAAGATTAACAAACTGTTTCAAATTCCGCTCATCAGTTAGAAATAGTCGCCCGTGTAAAAAACTGCTTAATTTGAGTAGATACAATTTAACTTGGCTCCAAAATAACTGCGATGAAAACACCCCTGTTTATTTTAGCCATTTTTATTTGTTTAAACAGTATGAGTCAAACATATTCTGTGGGCCATACAACCATTGTGTTCAATGATCCAACAAGAACAGGTGGGTTCGGTTCTGGCGGCGGTACCGGAAGACAAATTCAAACAGAAATATATTATCCTGCAACTAGTGCGGGAGACAATACGCCATTTGCGAATACAACCTCGCCTATCATTGTGTTTGGTCATGGATTCGTTATGAGTTGGGATGCCTATATGAATATAGTTGATCACTATGTTCCATTAGGTTATATTCTAGCATTTCCTCGAACAGAAGGGTCTTTTTCGCCCAGTCACTTGGATTTCGCAAAAGATCTTGTAATTGTAGGGAATCGAATGGAGTTAGAGAACAATGATATGAATTCGATTTTCTTTAATACTTACAATGGTAAAAAAGCAGTTATGGGTCATTCTATGGGGGGTGGAGCTACATTTTTGGCTGCAGCAGAATCGAATGCCACTTTTAATCTTGCGGTTGGATTAGCCCCAGCTGAAACAAATCCTTCAGCGGTAAGTGCAGCATCAAACAATAATCTTCCTGGAATTGTACTTTCAGGATCTTCTGATGCTGTCACTCCACCTGCAAATCATCATCAATTGATTTATAATGCTTGGACAAGCACATGTAAAACTTTTGTTTCCATAACCGGAGGTGCGCATTGTTACTTTGCAAACTCAAACTTAAACTGTGATTTCGGGGAATCTACTTCAGGCGGAAACATTACAATTGATCGTGCTACACAGCAAGATATCATGTACGATGTTTTGGATCCATACCTTGCATTTCACCTCCTAAACAATTGTCCGTCTTGGAACAATTTTTTAAATGTTTTGCAAGTGGACAACCGATTTGTCGAAACTAACGATTGCAACTACCAACTTCCTGTCTTGCCAACGATTACACAGTCTGGCGCTATACTTACAAGTTCTGTTGCCGGGAATATACAGTGGGAGTTAAATGGCAGTGTTTTATCAGGGGAAACGAATCAGACAATTGATTGGTCAACTTATGGACCAGGAAATTATACGGTTGTTGTATCAGATAGTGTTCCATGCACTACAGAAAGCGCACCATTCCTACCAACTTTAATGATTGGAGAGAGTTCCATTCAATTAAATGTTTATCCAAATCCTTTTGAGGATCAGTTGATTATTTCAAGTAGTGCCGATGTCGAAGTAAAACTATTCACATTAATTGGCCAATTAGTAGCACAAGTTAATGTGTTGGACAATGCAACAGTTGATCTATCTGATTTAAAGCCTGGAGTTTATTTGCTACAAACGAATTTAGGCCATCAACAAACCATTATCAAGCAATAAAATAGAAATTTATAAAGGGAGTTTAACTCCCTTTTTTAATGACTTGACCGAAAACATTCTCCAGCTGTGATGAATGGGGTAATTGAATTTTCTTGAGGTACAATTGGACAAGAGTAGCGATCCGAATAGGCGCAATATGGATGGTAAGCCTTATTGAAGTCCAACAGGATAGTTCTTTCACGGCTCGATCTATACACATCCAGATATCGTCCAGCCCCATAAGTTGATAGGGCGGTAGTCCCATCTTTAAAAGGTAAAAAGTAATAATTCTTGTAGGCCGGGTCCTTTAAATCTAAATTCTTGTAAAGTGTTAAGCGACATAAGCTATCATGAATTTTGAATTGTAAATATCCCATAGCTTGATAGCGAACTTTCCTCGCTTTTGTCATTGGCATGTAAAATACCTTTCCCTTTTGTTTGTAAAACGTGGCATTTACACGAAAATTTGTATCAATCGGAAAATAGCAAACCCCTTGAAATTCCTTCCTTTCAACAGAATCAAGGATGTCATTTCGCATTTCTCTTTGAGCAATTGAACGTAATGAATCAATCAACCTGAAATAGGTGTTTTGTCCGTTGCAAAACTGGATTGTAAATATGGAAATGGTCAGAATCAACGATTTCATCTATCGCCAAATATGGAACTACCAACTCGAACCATCGTACTCCCTTCTTCAATCGCAAGCAAGAAATCACCGCTCATCCCCATAGAAATCTCATTGAAATCTTCGTTGAATTTGAAATACTGGCTTTTAATAATCTGAAAGTAATTGTGCAAGGTTCTAAATTCATCTCTGATCAACTCCTCATCATCAGTATTTGATGCCATTCCCATGACTCCTTTGATAGACACGTACTCCATTTCCACAAATACATTCGCATTCAAAATTGCTTCAGCTTCTTCGAAAGACAAGCCGAACTTCGTATCTTCTTGAGCAATATGGAATTGAAGCAAACATGAAATGACGCGATTGTTCTTTTGGCCTTGTTTATTGATCTCTTGCAATAATTTCAAACTATCCACAGCATGGATCATGTGAACGAATGGCGCAATATATTTCACTTTATTCGTTTGCAAATGACCGATCAAATGCCATTCAATGTCTTTCGGAAGCTCTTCGTATTTTTGAACTAATTCTTGAACCTTGTTTTCTCCAAAAACACGTTGACCTGCATTATAGGCTTCAAGAATGGCAATATTAGGCTTGGTTTTGGAGACCGCCACAAGCGACACATTTTCCGGAATATCCTTTCTGATTTTATCTAATCGTTCTTGAATTGTACTCACTACTCGTTGATTTTATAGATCGTTAATCCACTACGCATTTTAGGTTCTACCCAAGTCGATTTTGGAGGCATGATTCGTCCTTCATCCGCTACCGCTTTCACTTCAGACATAGAAACCGGATAAAGAATAAAGGCTACTTCAAATCCATCCTTTTTAACTTGCTCCTGTATGTATTTTAACCCTTTGGTCCCGGGAACGAACTCAATATCTTTTGACGTTTTTAAGTCTGAAATTCCCAAAACAGGAGTGAGAATATGATCTGTAAGGATCTGCGCATCCAGATTGTTTACTACATCTTTTGTTTGCAATACATGAGCCTTAACCTTTAATGAAAAGGCCTTCTTCTTGATCAAACAAATAATCTCGTGTTCTGTTGCTGGTTGACGAAGCTTTTTAAGTGGTTCAACATCGAAGCTTTTCTCCAGTAGTTTTAAAAAACTGTCCACGGAATGCCCATTCAAATGCTTGACCAAACGATTAAACTCAACTATCTCAAGCTTCTGCTCATCAATGAGATAAGCTAAAAAGAAATCGTGATTGCGGTAGTGTTTAGCCTCTTCTTTTAAATACAAATCTTTCAAGCGAGCCGAGGAAGCAGAACGGTGGTGTCCGTCGGCAATGTAAAGAGCTCCAACATCATTGAAAAGCGATTGCATATTCGCTACATTCCTACCTTGAACGAGCCAAAGTTCATGTTTAATCTTGTCCGTTGTAGAGAATTCATATTCTGGACGGTTCTGAGTAATGGTTTGTAAAAGCTGATCCAAATCTTCAGAATGAGCGTGTGCAAGCAGCACTGGTTCCGCATTGAATCCTGTGATCCTTAAGTAGTTGGTGAACATGGTTTCGCGAGAAGTTATAGTCGCTTCATGTTTCTTAATGAGATCCTGATCGTATTCATCGATACTTGCTCCGGCGATAACACCAGTGAAGACATGTCCTGCTTTCGTTTGTCGATAAATGTAAAAACCGGGAACTTCATCCTGGATTAAGATCCCTTCCTTAACGAAGTCTTCAAATCGATCACGAACTGCCTCAAATCGCTCATTAGAATTTGCACGCGAATGATGTTCTTTATCTCCTTCCGGGTGAATGATGTGTAAAAAGGTATACGGATTTTCATCCAGTTTTGCTCGTAAGATATGCTTACGATAAGCAGCTAGTGGTCGTGTAGAGACAAGTTGTGCTTTGTCGCGTGTTGGTCTTACAGCCTTAAATGGGTGAATCTTTGCCATTGCCAAATGAGCTTCAAAAAAGGGGGCGAACCCCCATTATATCTTATGCTGGTATTTTTTCTCCGAAAACGCCAATGATCTGATTGGCCAATTCTAGTCCAATTCTATCTTGCGCTTCAACAGTGGCCGCACCAATATGGGGAGTCGTGCCGATCGCGTCATTGGCCAAAAGCTCTTTCATCGGATTTGGTTCATTTTCAAACACATCTAACCCTGCAAACGCCACTTTTCCGGATTGGATGGCTTTTAGCAATGCATTTTCATTGATCACACCTCCACGGGCAGCATTGATCACAATAACTCCTTTTTTCATCAATTCAAACTCTGCTTCATCTAAAACTGCTGAGCCATCAGCTTGCTTAGGAACATGCAATGAAATGAAATCAGCCTCTGGTAAAAGTGCATTCAAATCTTCTGTTGCGGCAACCGGTACTTGAACCGTGCCGTGTCCGAAGATCTCCACCGGGATATCCACGGTACAAGCGTGAAGATTTGTAGCGATTACGCGCATCCCACACCCTAAGGCATAGCTAGCCAATGATTGTCCGATACGACCAAAACCAACGATCAACAAGGTTTTTCCACGCAATTCAGTTCCTTTCGCATAGCGTTTTTTCAAAGCAGAAAAATCACCATTCTCCATATTCTTGAAGGAATTATGTAAGGAACGAGCTCCAGCGAACATGTGTCCCATTACTAATTCTGCCACCGATTGTGAAGAAGAAGCCGGTGTATTGATCACTGTCAATCCTTTTTCGCGAGCGTATGCCACATCGATATTATCCATTCCTACACCGCCGCGTCCAATCAGTTTCAGACCAGGGCACTGATCGATCACCTCTTTGCGAACAGTTGTTGCACTGCGCACTAAAATGATCTCAACGTGATTTGCATTTACAAAATTGATCAATTCTGCCTGATCTACTTTGTCTGTAATTACTGTATATCCAGCTTTTTCAAGGGCTACTTTTCCCTCGTTTGAAATTCCGTCGTTTGCTAAAATTTTCATCTTATCCGTTTTTACGCGCAAATTCACGCATAACTTCAACCAATACTTGTACGCTTTCCAACTCTAAAGCATTGTACATTGACGCACGATAACCACCTACAGAGCGGTGACCATTCAATCCTACTATACCCGCATCTTTCCAAGCCGCATCAAAAGCATTTTTCAATTCTTCATTCGTCAACAAGAAATTCACATTCATTTCAGAACGATCTTCTGTTGCAGCAGTGCCTTTAAACAATGGGTTCGAATCGATCTCTCCATACAACAGATCTGCCTTCGCTTTGTTTTTTGCTGCCATGGCCTTGACACCACCATTCTTCATCATGTCACGAAGATTCAACATAGCAACATATACTGAAAATACTGGCGGAGTGTTGTACATAGAGTCTTTGTCCGCATGCGCCTTAAGATCTAAGTAAGTTGGCATGAAAGGTGAGGTGCTTTTACCAAGCGCATCCTTCTTAACAATGTATAGCGTCGCTCCAGCTGGACCTAAGTTCTTTTGAGCGCCTGCGTAGATCAAATCAAAATCAGAAACATTGATCTCTTTTGAGAAAATATCTGAAGACATATCGCAAACCAAAGGAAGATCTGTCTTAGGAAATTCTTTGAATTGCGTACCAAAAATGGTGTTGTTTGAAGTAAAGTGGATATAATCCGCATCTTTAGGGACTACAAATCCTTTTGGAATGTAACTGAAGTTCTTATCCTCAGAGCTTGCAAATACATTTACTTCCACACCGACCTTTTTAGCTTCTTTAATGGCGCCGGAAGCCCATGTTCCTGTATTGATATAGCCTGCGCGTTTTGTGTCACGCATCATATTCAAAGCAGCAATTGTGAATCCAAGAGTTGCACCACCTTGTAAATAAAGCACTTCATAATCAGCAGAGATTGAAAGGGCATCTTTTACAAGTTGACGAGCTTCTTCCATTACGGATTCGTAATCTTTACTACGATGAGAAACCTCCAAGATCGAAAGACCATTGAAGTCGACCACTGCATCAGCAGCTTGTTTGAACACTGTTTGTGGCAAGATACAAGGCCCTGCACCAAAATTGTGCTTTTTCATGGATGTATTGTTTGAATTTAAAAATGCAAAGTTCGTTTTTAAACCGAAATACTAAATTGAATCAAGACTTTTTTTCAAAATAAATCAGTCAAAATTTTCGTGATTTAGAATGATTCTTTTTTCGATCTAGCAGATCACAAAAAATGAAGCAAAAAAAAAGCTTGCAGGTCGCAAGCTTTTCTATTTATTCTTCAGTTTTCTTAGTTGTCTTTTTTGGTGCAGCGGCTTTTTTCGGAGCGGCTTTTTTTTCCGCTTTAGGAGCTGCAGCTTTCTCGGCTTTTGGTGTTGCAGCCTTCTTTTCTGTCTTTGCAGCAGCCACTGGTTTTACAGATGGAGCTGATTTGCGTTTTCTGCTGTTTCCGTAAGTTCCTCTTACACGTTTACCTTTTGCGGTTTTGATATCGCCTTTTCCCATAACCGGATAATTTTAAATCGTTTAGTAGTTGACAAATATAATAATATAACCAATGTAAAATGAGTTGTTTGGAAAAATGTGAGCGTTTAAAAAGAGAGCCTTTTTTCCAATTCTTTACGAACCACATCACCATTTCGCATGTATTTCTGGCACCATTTAAGTTTTATATTTGTTTGCATATCGTTCGAGAATTTCCACTCAATAGATTCTTCGTCCAACCTTCTGCGAAGTGCTTGTAACGTTAGAGCGACCGATACGGAAACATTGAAGCTTTCAGTGAATCCGTACATTGGGATTTTAATTTGTGCGTCCACTTCATTGCGAACAGTCTCAGAAATCCCTTCCCATTCTGTTCCAAAAACCAAAGCCAGGGGTTGATCGAGAGAAACAGTTTCAATTGTTTCAGTAGCATCTGGCGTTAATGCAGCTAATCTGTATCCGCGCTTTTTGAGCGATGAGAAGCAATCCATGATCGGGTCAGTTCCTAAGTTGTAATTGAACATATCGACCCATTTATTTGCCCCTCGCGCAATGTCGCGTTGAACCTTATACTGGTTTTCCTTTTCAATTACATGCAATTCCTGAATCCCAAAACAATCGCAAGTTCTTATAATGGCACTTGCATTGTGTTCTTGAAAGATCTCCTCGAGTACGACAGTCAAATAATTCGTGCGGTTTGCCGCAATTCCGTCGAACAGCAAGCCCTTTTCTTCCGGAATCAGTTTGTAGAACTCTTCCAATAGTTTTGTATTCATGCTGCAAAATTAGGGATTTTGAAGGTTGTGAATTGGTCGTTTTTTTTCAGAAATTGCAACTTTGAAACTTTGAGTGTTTACAATGTTGCAAAAATCAAACTTTCGAACTTTGCAACTTAGCTAAATTCGAAAGTTGCAAAGTTGAAAAAATGCACTCAATTCAAAATCATAAATCAAAAAAAAAGCCCTCCATTTGGAAGGCTTTTAAATACTGTTGTATTAACCTTAATTAGTTAACAGCTCCAGAAAGCTCAGCTCCTGCTTTGAAACGAACAACGTTTTTAGCAGCGATTTTGATTTCTTTACCAGTTTGTGGGTTACGACCAGTTCTAGCCTCACGCTTAGAAACTGAGAAAGAACCGAATCCTACCAAAGAAATACGGTCACCTTTTTTCAATGCTGCTCCAGTTGCACTTACGAATGCATCCAATGCTTTCTTAGCATCAGCTTTAGACAATCCTGCTTCAGAAGCAATAGCGTCGATCAATTCTGCTTTGTTCATAGTTTGGTTTTTAAATGTTTTCAATTATTTAACGAAGCAAATTTATACGAATAACCACGCCAGCAAAGGGTTTGAGCCAAAAAACAGGCTTTTTGTTGATAAATACGGTCATTTGTTGATAAACCCCACTGTTTTTGGGGTGTTTTCGACCATTTGAGGCTTTCGTTCGATAAAAAATCAAATACTCAAATTCCAATCGGAAATGCTGTTTCCAACCAGCCATTCCTTACTTGACATTTGTTTTTTACCCTCCATTTGCAATGCGTGAATCTTTAAAGTAGCATCCGGATAGGACACATAGATGAACTCTTTATCAGCCCAAAGTTTCAATTCAGTCGAAGTATGTTCTTTAATAATCTCTGTCTTAAAGAACTTGAATTGCTTCTCCTGACCGTTGCTATTTTTCAAAATAGTCCAGGCGGCAGGGTACGGGGATAAGCCTCGGATGTGATCATGAATAGCTTTTACTCCTCGCTTCCAGTCGATTCGAGTATTTTCTTTAAATAATTTGGGTGCTGGTCGCTGCTGCACATGGGTAAATGTGCTTTGTGCAATGGGATTCACTTTTCCAGATTTGATCAGGTCCAAGGTTTCTACAACCAATCCACTTCCGGCATCAATCATGCGATCATGTAATTCTCCGGCTGTTTCATTCTCCCCAATGGACATTACTTTTTGTAAAATCACATTCCCGGTATCGATCTTATCGTCAATAAAAAATGTTGACACACCAGTTTTAAGATCACCATTCATAACAGCCCAATTTATAGGAGCAGCGCCACGATAATCCGGTAAAAGAGAAGCGTGTAAATTGAATGTTCCTAGTTTGGGCATTTTCCATACTACATCAGGAAGCATTCGGAATGCAACCACAACAAATACATCAGCCTCCCAATTCTTCAATGTATCTAAAAACGATTCATCCCGCAACTTCTCTGGTTGTGCAATGTTTAAGTGATGCGTCTCCGCATATTGTTTCACGGCACTTTTTGAAATTTGTTGACCGCGACCCGCAGGTTTATCTGCAACCGTAACAACACCGGTTACTGTAAACCCAGCCTGAATGATCGCATCCAAAATCCCTACAGAAAAAGCAGGAGTACCCATAAAAACAACTCTCAGATCAGATCTTGACATGATTTTTCTTTTTGTAATACCACAAATAAAGCAAACTAAATCCGCCCATTGCAATGAAATAAACGTATTCTACTAGCCAAACTAAATGGATGGGCGCTTTCCATTGCTTGATCAATAAATAGGCTGCTAATAAATAAAGTGACGTAGCGATACATTCTACCATGAACGTCGCTGTTGTTTTTCCTAAGCCTGATATGGCCTGAAAATAGACCATTACCGCTCCATAAATTAAAATAGACCCACTAACAATTCGCAGAATTCGAGCGCTTTCGGTAATGTGTGATTGATTTTCACTGACCAAGGAAATGAGTTGCTCCGGATAAAGTACAGATCCATGAAACGTTAGTACTAAAAATGAAATAGTAAGAATTTGAATACGCCGTTTAATTGTGGGTATCGCTTCAAATTGATTGGCCCCAACATATTGAGCAATGTATGTCTTGGTAGTCGCAGCAAAACCCCAAATCGGCACAAAGGCTAAAAAGTAAATGTGCCGGATATTCAAAGAGACCGTGAGATCATCATTCCCCATCTGCTCGATCCAAATGAAAAAGATCGTCCAAATAGAAAGTGCGACTAGCCCCTGAAACAACAGCGGAAGGCCAACTTTGAGATTATCACGT
>CAYLJB010000023.1:19565-30052 GCA_964383785.1 uncultured Fluviicola sp. | reverse complement strand
TCTTCGACTCGGGCTTTCTTTTCCTTCATCTCAACTTCAGTCGCCGCACCCACATTGATCACAGCAACGCCACCTGACAATTTAGCCAAACGCTCTTGCAGCTTCTCACGATCGTAATCTGAAGTAGTTGCTTCCATTTGTGCCTTGATCTGATTGATGCGAGCAGTAATATTTTCTTTCGCTCCAGCTCCGTTGATGATCGTTGTGTTGTCTTTGTCGATCTCTACTTTTTCTGCCGTTCCCAACATGTCTAAAGTAGCATTCTCTAAAGTATAACCACGCTCTTCTGTTATCACCTGTCCACCTGTCAAAATCGCGATGTCTTCCAACATTGCTTTACGGCGATCTCCAAATCCAGGAGCTTTCACAGCCGCGATCTTCAAGGAACCACGCAAACGGTTTACAACCAAAGTTGCCAATGCTTCACCATCTACATCCTCCGCAATGATCAATAACGATTTTCCATTCTGAACTACCGGCTCCAAGATTGGCAACAATTCTTTCATGTTGCTGATCTTTTTGTCGTAGATCAAGATCAATGGACGCTCCATTTCAGCGATCATTTTATCTGTATTGGTCACAAAATACGGCGATAAGTAACCGCGGTCGAATTGCATTCCTTCTACCGTTTTCACTTCTGTTTCTGTACCTTTTGCTTCTTCTACTGTGATCACACCATCATTTCCAACCACTTTCATGGCTTCCGCGATCAATGAACCGATCGTTTCATCGTTATTTGCAGAAATTGTTGCGATCTGTTTGATCTTATCGTTGTCTGAACCAACTTCCTTTGAAAGTTTTTTCAAGTCTGAAACAACCGAAAGAACTGCTTTGTCAATTCCGCGTTTCAAATCCATTGGATTTGCTCCGGCAGCAACATTCTTCAATCCTGCAGTGATAATAGCTTGCGCCAACACCGTTGCAGTTGTTGTTCCGTCACCTGCGATATCCGCAGTTTTAGAAGCAACTTCTTTCACCATTTGAGCACCCATGTTCTCAACCGGATCTTTCAATTCTACTTCTTTCGCTACAGAAACACCGTCTTTTGTGACGTGTGGTGCACCGAATTTTTTACCGATAACTACATTGCGTCCCTTTGGTCCTAATGTTACTTTAACTGCATTAGCCAATGCATCAACTCCTTTTTTAAGCTTTTCACGAGCTTCTACGTCAAAATAAATTTGCTTTGCCATTGTTACGTTCGTTTAATTAACCAATAATTCCATAAATGTCTGCTTCACGCATTATCAGATAAGTGGTTCCATCCATCTTAATCTCTGTGCCTGAATATTGTCCGTACATCACTGTATCGCCAACTTTAACGGTCATTGGCTCATCTTTTTTTCCAGTACCTGCAGCGATCACTGTTCCGCGTAATGGTTTTTCTTTAGCCGTGTCCGGAATAATGATTCCACTTGCAGTAACTTGCTCTGCCGGCGCAGGTTCTATCAGAACTCTGTCTGCCAAAGGTTTAAATGTTGTAGACATATTGTATAACTATTAGTATTAATTTGACGCCTCGCTTTGGCGAATTCTGTGCCAATCAGTGAATCCCGACAATTTTTCAGCGAATAGCAAAAAAAATGTCAGTATGTGTGACATACTGACATTCTGAATGATTTTATCTGTTCGCTTAACGCGTTTGTTGCTGTCCTTGTCCTTGTTGACCTTGACCTGGTTGTCCTTGTCCTTGCTGACCAGGTTGACCTTGTCCCTGCTCTGTGTTCTGAGGAGCTTGAACTTCTGCTGGCTTCATCAGGTAAGATAAGTACAAACTTGCAACTACAACTACTGCTGCCAAAGTCCAAGTTGCTTTCTCTACGAAATCATTTGTGCGTTGTACACCACCCAATTGTTGTCCACCAAAATCTGAGGTCAAACCTCCACCTTTTGGATTTTGAATGAAAACCACAGCAACCAATAGGATGGAAGCTAAAACAATAAGGGCTGAAATTACTCCTACCATTGTATTATAAACTTAATTTTTTCTTTAATTCTTCAATTCGGACTGCAAATAAAGTCTTTTTTTCTGGATTATTCAAAATTAATTGATGATAAACATGAATTGCTTTTGGATAATTACCTTGTGCCTCGTAGATCTTCGCCAAAGTTTCTGAAACCGGAACTGTGCCTTCATCCAAACTTGCCTTTGCTTTTTGAGAAGGGGAGAAGAAAGCCGTTTTGTTGCGTTGAATGGATGGTTCTTTAGCAATGAAATTGTCAATGATCTCTTGTTTCTTAGATGGTTTTGCAACCTCTACTGCAGGTTCATTGACGGTGTTTTCTACAGATCCGGAGTTTCCACTTTTTAACCAAGAAGTAAATGACTTTTTACTTGTTTCGGAAGTGATGTTAACTGGTGCCTCTTCCAGCTCTGCTGTTTCATCTGTGATGTTTTCTTCAAAGCTAATTTCTATGTCCTCCTGCTCTTCTTCTGAGTTTTCAAAAGTTTCCTCAGTTTCTAAAGAGAAAGATTGCTCCAAACTAAAGGCGGTTGTTTCGAGTTCGAACGCACTTTCGATCTCAGCTACCAATGGTTCTTCTACTTCAGCTTCTTCTATCAACTCAGGAGTCTCTACTAGTTCGCTGATCGTGTTTTCGATTGGTTGCAATGAGCTTGTGGATTCTGTGATTTCCGGCTCTGGGATCATTATAGGTTCCGGTTGCTCTTCAACAACCTGCGGTGCGTGGTGCTCAGTCTCTACCACCTCGTGTACTGAAACTTGTTCTTGCAACAGGTGGTACAAGCGCTTGCGATCACTCAATCGATAAGCAACATGCGGCAATTGTTCTTCCAGATCCACAGATCGGAATTGTTTTAATGCTTGTAAGTACAATAAACTGTAAACGGCAGCATACGGATGCTTTTCTGCCATGACGCGCAATTCTTCCACTTGCGTTGCTTGGATCGCGCCTGGGTTTTTGATGAATAATGCGATGTCTTCCGTGTGCATATTACCAGTTTGAAAGTAATTTATTGATCAAATCCTGCGTCACCTGCTGATTGATCTCTTCAAGTAATTGGTTCTCCACATCAACCAACGATGTATTTGCCGGGTAATCCGCAAAGCGGGTACTTACCATTTGCATCTCCTCCAATCCTTTTGAAGGTGTAATAATAGTGAATTGTACGCTTACCGTAAGTCGGTTTTGAGCTACCTGATCATTTTGCTGAATGGCACTGGGAGCAGTTGAGTAGGAGCGGATAACTCCAGTGATCTGTACCTGGGCGTCTTCCAAGGTGTTGGCTAATTTCAACTTGGTGTTGTTCTGTAAACCACTTCTCAGTTGCTCGCTCAATGTGGCACCATAATTCGAAGGAGCAGTCGGACTGGCTACCTCGATCGGAAAAATGTAGAATTTCTTCCATTCTTCCGGGTATGAATTGTCGTTCGGACTTAAAAATACCGTTGGCCAACAAGCCGTTAAACTTGTCAATAAAACTACTATGAGGGCCAGTCGCATCATCCCTGAATATCGTATTCTTTGATCTTACGGTACAAGGTGCGTTCAGAAATACCCAATTCTTCTGCAGCATTCTTTCTGCGTCCGCGGTGTTTTTCCAATGCTTTTTGGATCAATTCTTTTTCACGATCTTCTAACGAAAGTGACTCTTCCTCATCTTCCTGAATTTCGATGTCCTCAGTAATCGGATTTACCGGATAGGAACTCACTGGTTCTTGTACTTTCGGCATAACCGGCGGCAAGATGCGTTGCTCACCAATATTGACTTCGCCATACATGCGATTCACCAAGTCCATTTGATCATTAGATAAGCGAAAATCTCCTTGTTGGTTCAATAATTCAACCACCAATTTCTTCAAATCGTTCAAGTCGTTCTTCATATCGAACAAGAACTTGTACATCAATTCGCGCTCATCGATCTTGGATTCGGTTGCTCCAATGACCGTTGGGAACTGTTCAGCCTGTGCAGGCAAATATTGTTGTAATCGCAAGCCATCGATCTCGCGCTCATGCTCGATAACCGACAATTGTTCCACCAAATTCTTCAACTGGCGAATATTTCCGGGCCAGTGATACTCATTCAACAATTCGATCGCGTCTGGTGTCAGGCGCACAGCGGGCATGCGGTATTTATCTGCAAAGTCACTCGCGAACTTGCGGAATAATAAATAGATGTCGTCTTGACGCTGGCGCAAGGCCGGCAAACTTATTGGAACCGTGCTCAAACGGTAGAAAAGATCTTCTCGGAATTTTCCGGTTTGAATCGCGCGCAACATGTTCTCATTCGTTGCTGCAACCACGCGCACGTTGGTTTTGATCACTTTAGACGAACCAACACGAATGAATTCACCGGTTTCCAAGACACGCAATAAACGAACTTGTGTGGGCATCGGCAATTCGGCAACTTCGTCCAAAAAGATCGTTCCGCCATCGGCTACTTCAAAATATCCTTGTCTGCTTCCTGTTGCTCCGGTAAAGGCTCCTTTTTCGTGACCAAACAATTCTGAATCGATCGTTCCTTCCGGAATCGCTCCGCAGTTTACGGCGATATACTCCGCGTGCTTTCGGGCACTCAATTGATGAATGACCTGAGGAATGATCTCTTTTCCTGTTCCACTTTCACCGGTAACCAACACAGAAATATCCGTCGGAGCAACCTGCATGGCTACTTCCAACGCACGATTCAATTGTGGTGCATTACCAATAATACCGAATCGCTGTTTGATCTGTTGGATATTCAGGTTCATGTTTTCTTATGCTTGTGGTTCGTCAACTAATTCACCTATTAAGGTTGCCGAGGTACAATCAACGATCTTCACCCAGCAGTATTGTCCTTTTTCCAAATTTCCTTTCGGGAACACGACCATGGCATTCTGGCTATTTCTTCCACAGAAATGTTCGTCCGAACGCTTTGATTTTCCTTCAACCAGGATCTTGTGCGTCTTTCCGATCTCCTGCTCGTTCCAATATTTAGAATGTGCCGTTTGCAAGTGGATGATCTCTTCCAAACGACGGCCTTTTACGTCATCCGGAACATCGTCCTTGAATTTGCGTTCTGCAAGGGTTTTCGGGCGCTCCGAATATTTGAACATGTAGGCATAGTGATATTTCACTTCCTCCATTAAGCTCACAGTCTGTTTGTGTTCTTCTTCTGTTTCTCCACAGAATCCGCTGATGATATCCGTTGAGATTGCACAGTCAGGAACAATGCGGCGGATGGCATCGATACGGTCCAAATACCACTCTCTGGAATATCCGCGGTTCATGCGAGCCAACACGTCGGTGTCTCCGGATTGAACCGGTAAGTGGATATAGTTACAAATGTTCTCGTATTTCGCCATCACTTCCAGTACATCATCCGTCATGTCTTTCGGATGGGAAGTGGAAAAACGTACACGCAAATCAGGGCTCACCAATGCTACCATCTCCATCAACTGTGCGAAATTGGTAGTCGGCTTGCTTTCATCCTTGATCACGCCTTTGCTGCTCATGTTCCAGCGGTAGCTGTCTACATTCTGACCCAACAAAGTCACTTCGCGATAACCTTTATCAAAAAGATCACGACATTCTTGCACGATCGTCTCCGGATCGCGAGAACGCTCTCTCCCACGAGTAAACGGAACTACGCAGAAGGAACACATGTTGTCACAACCCCGCGTGATCGTCACAAAGGCAGAAACGCCTCCTTGGTCCAAACGAACCGGAGAAATATCTGCGTAAGTTTCTTCACGGGAAAGTAATACGTTCACGGCTTTTTGACCGCTCCCAACTTCTTCCACCAAATTCGGTAGATCGCGGTAAGCATCCGGACCGGCAACAAGGTCCACCAATTTTTCTTCTTCCAGCAAGTTTTGCTTCAAACGTTCGGCCATACAACCCAAGATCCCAACCACCAAATTTGGTTGGTCTTGTTTACGCTTTTTAAATTCTGTTAAGCGATTGCGAACGCGTGTCTCCGCATTTTCGCGGATCGAACAGGTGTTGATCAACACCACATCTGCTTCGTCAATATTGCGTGTGGTGGAATATCCTTCATTGGCCATGATGGAGGCCACTACTTCGCTGTCAGAGAAATTCATCTGGCAGCCGTAGCTTTCTACATAGAGTTTTTTGTTTCCGGTGCCACCTTCAATAACAGTAGCCTCTCCTTGTTTGGATTCGTCAATGACTTTATTTGCTCCGTGCTCTTCTAACATCTTGTTTCTTGATATGGAGGACAAAAATAGGTGATTTTAGCTATATGTCAAAATGTCAGTCGAGTCGAATCGTGACCTGAAGTTGTTAAATAATCTTGTTTTTTATCTCCTTATAAACTATAGTTTATTGTTTTTAGAAACGAACCTTTTGGAGGAGCACCTGTTTGTTTTTTGATTTTAATTTAGATTATTTTGCACCGTTTCGTCTATTTCGAAACCTAATTTTTACTGTTTATGGGCAAGAATCTCGTTATTGTGGAGTCGCCGGCCAAAGCGAAAACAATTGAAGGATATTTAGGAAAGGATTTCATTGTCAAGTCGAGTTTCGGACATGTTCGAGATTTAGCCTCCAAGGGATTAGCCATTGATATCGAAAACAACTTTGCCCCGGAGTACGAGGTGAGTTCCGATAAGAAAAATGTGGTTTCCGAACTGAAGAAATTAGCGAAGGAAGCAGAGGTTGTTTGGCTCGCCACTGACGATGACCGCGAGGGAGAAGCCATTTCTTGGCACTTGTACGAAACGCTTGGTCTGGCCAAAAAAGAAACCAAACGCATCACGTTTAACGAGATCACAAAACCTGCGATCCTAAAAGCGATCGAAAATCCACGTCAGATCAATAAGCCTCTGGTTGATGCGCAGCAAGCGCGTCGCGTACTGGATCGCTTGGTTGGTTTTGAACTTTCACCAGTACTTTGGAAGAAAGTACGACCAAGTTTGTCAGCCGGGCGTGTACAATCCGTTGCCGTTCGCTTGATCGTAGAAAGAGAAAAAGAGATCCAACAATTTCATACAGAACCTTTTTTCCGCGTGAATGGATTCTTCGTGAAAGGGAAGGATAGCATCAAATCTGAAGTTTCTAAGCATTTTGGAACCGAATCCGATGTGCGTGCCTTTTTGGATAAATGCTCCGGTGCTACTTTCAAGGTGCTGGATGTTCAGAAAAAACCGGCCAAGAAAACTCCGGCCGCTCCGTTTACAACATCCACCCTGCAACAGGAAGCCAGTTTGAAGTTGGGCTTTTCTGTAACCAGAACGATGCAAGTGGCACAACGCTTATACGAAGCAGGAAAGATCACTTACATGCGTACCGATAGCGTGAATTTATCTGAAACAGCGGTTAAGGGTGCTTCGGATGCCATTCATTCCATGTATGGTGCTCAATACAGTAATCCTACAAAATATACCACGAAAAGCTCAGGTGCTCAAGAGGCGCACGAAGCAATTCGACCAACAGATTTCACCGTTAACCAAAACAATAGTTCGGATAGCGACGAAGTACGTTTGTATGATCTGATCTGGAAGCGTGCCATCGCATCGCAAATGGCGCATGCTGAATTGGAAAGAACTACAATTAGTATTGGTGATCAATCTTTGCCGGAGATCTTCCAGGCGAAAGGCGAAGTGATCCGTTTTGATGGGTTCTTGAAAGTGTATTTGGAATCTTCATTGACAGATGAGGAGGATGACTCGAATGAAGAGGGCTTATTACCGGCAGTTGAAGTGGGAGAAGTATTGACTCCTCAAGTAATTCGTGCAACTGAACGATTTACCCGCCCGCCTGCAAGATACGTTGAAGCATCTTTGGTTAAGAAACTGGAGGAATTGGGTATTGGTCGACCGTCGACTTACGCACCAACGATTTCAACGATTCAAAAACGAGGATATGTTGAGCGTTCTGAGCGAGAAGGCGAAGAGCGTAATTACCGCATTTTAGAATTGAAATCCGGAGCAATCGAAACCCTTCAAAAAACAGAAGTTACTGGTCGCGAAAAGAATAAATTATTCCCAACCGATATTGGAATGGTGGTGACCGATTTCTTGATCGATCATTTTGAGCATATCATGGATTACCACTTCACAGCAGAAGTGGAAGCACAATTCGATGAGATCGCCCAAGGAAATTTGGAATGGACTAAAATGCTTTCTTCGTTCTACACAGGATTCCATGAAGATGTTGAGGAAACGTTAGAGCATTCAGACCGTGCAACGGGTGAGCGCATTTTAGGTTTGCATCCGGTGAGCAATAAAAAAGTTTTGGCGCGCATTGGTCGCTTTGGACCGATGATCCAGATCGGCGACGAAAAGGAAGATGGTGAAAAGCCTCAATTTGCTTCTTTGACTGGTTCGCAGTCCATTCATACGATCACTTTGGAAGATGCATTGGATCTATTCAAATTGCCTCGTGTCTTGGGTGAGATCAATGGAGAAGTGGTTAAAGCAAACACAGGTAGATTCGGCCCATATGTGCAAATTGGTAAGTTGTTTGTCTCTTTGAAGAAAGAAGACGACCCGATGACTGTTACT
The DNA here is from genome assembly GCA_964383785.1 of uncultured Fluviicola sp. Lineage (GTDB taxonomy): Bacteria > Bacteroidota > Bacteroidia > Flavobacteriales_D > Crocinitomicaceae > Fluviicola. The sequence continues at coordinate 21,584 of CAYLJB010000023.1, read as the reverse complement.
TTGGAGCGTGCGCAGGAATTGATCGCTTTGAAACAACAAGAAGAAGCGAATAAACTAATCAAGTCGTTCCCGGAACGCGAAGATGTGCAGTTACTAAATGGGCGATACGGTGCCTATTTGAAGATTGGGAAAGACAATTTCAAATTACCGAAGGGAACGGAGCCGGAAAAACTGACTCTGGAGGAGTGTTTAGCCATTGCAGCCGATCAAGCATCTGCCCCAAAGAAAAAGTTCGTTCGTAAGAAAAAGTAGCTGATGTCGCGGTAGTGCGGGCTTTTACGAGTTATCCACGTTCTGCTTTTCATTCTTCATTACGCGTTCAGCAATTGTAATCCTAATTGCGGATAACTTTGCTTTCAAAGTAACGTTTGATGAAAGATCTATCCATTTATTTTCAGCCCGTTGTTATGCCCGAAGAACTGCCTGCAGGTAGCATTGGGGAGTCTATGGACACACACGCCGAATCTGGATTTCCAGAATTGAAGAAAGGCGATATCGCTATGATGTATGTGCCGGAGTTTCGTAATGGGTATCCGGAATTACATAATAAAAAGGATGATCGTTTTCGTTTTGCCTTCCAACAGTTGTATGCAGGTTCAGGCTGGTCGCGAAGAATTGTGGATCTTGGAGATCTGTTACCGGGAGAATCGGTAGACGACACCTATTTTGCGGTGCGTCAAATTGTTGCTGAATTGGTGAAAGCTGATATTCTTCCAATAGTTGTCGGAGGTTCACAAGATCTAACCTATGCGGTATATCAAGGTTATGAGCAGTTGGAGCAATTGATCAACGTCATGGCAATCGATAATCGTTTGGACCTGGGTGATCCGGAAGCTCCGCTAGGTGTGCACTCCTATGTGAACAAACTATTGATGCATCGTCCGTGCTTCCTGTTCAATTTCGCAGTTTTGGGATATCAAACGCCTTTGGTGCCGCAAGGTGAATTGGATCTGTTCGAGAAATTGTATTTCGATACAATTCGTTTGGGAGAGTTCAATGCCGATTTTAGAGTAGGTGAGCCCTTGTTGCGCAACACAGATCTTTTGTCGATCGATTTACAATCTTTACGTGCAAGCGATTTTCGTGGTGAATATTATCAAGAACCAAACGGATTCTTCAATCACGAAATGTGTCAGATAGCAAAATATGCCGGAGTGAGTGATAAACTAACTGCTTTGAGTATTTGTAATCTTTTGCCAGGTGGTTTGGGTAAGGCTGAACATCAACAAGTGGCGCAATTGATCTGGTACTTTTTGGATGGAGTGGCTCAGCGCTACGGTGATTTTCCGCATGGTTCGAAAAAGAATTATATCAAGTTCACCGTATTCCTGGATGAGATAGATCACGAAGTGGTTTTCTATAAGAGTCCAAAAAGTGAACGATGGTGGATGGAAGTGCCTTATCCGCCGAATGAAGGTTCCAAATTCGAGCGTCATCACATGGTTCCATGCAACAAACAAGATTATGACAATGCGTTGACTGGGGATATTCCAGATCTATGGTGGAAAACTTATCAGAAATTGGGTTAAACCCTTGTTAAAAAAAGGTGTCTTCAACAAATGATTGTGGAAAACGCATTCTGTTTGCAGGAAAAAATTTTGATTCTTACAAAAAATACTTATTTTAGTCGCCAATTGGCTAAATTTTGTTAAAAGCCTACTAGTGATCATACCGTACTAAGTACACTGTTTATGAAGAAAAGATTACTTGTATTATCTGCGTGGTTGATTGGTTCGGCCAGCGTTTTTGCTCAGCAGGACCTTGCTTTGACGCACTTTATGTACAACAAATTTGCTGTGAATCCTGGAGCAACAGGAATCGAAGAAGGTTTGTGTGGAAATTTGCTTTACCGCAATCAATGGGATAAAGTAAATGGTGCGCCAAATTCGGCACTATTTAATGCTGAAATGAACCTGTCTGAGTGGATCAATGCTGGGGCGGGTATCAATTTCACGCATGATGCGATTGGATTCTCACGCAGAAATTTCGCGACTCTGAATTTTGCATGGCATTTCAATC
>CAYLJB010000023.1:10495-19555 GCA_964383785.1 uncultured Fluviicola sp. | reverse complement strand
ATCTACCATTCGGTACTTTGGGAGTAGGTGCAAGTGTTGGAATCGCAAACATGGGAATGGATCCAACATGGGTTCCACCAACAACTTTAGCGGATGGAGCCTTGCCGGCTGCTAGTGGAGCAACTGGATTGGATGCGAATTTTGGAGTTTATTTAAAAGGTCAAAACTGGTATGCTGGTTTGTCTTCTACGCATTTGCCTGCATCACCTTTGTCATTGAATCCAAACTCAAATAACCCAAATGGCGTTACTGCGTTGGATTATAACTTGGCACGTCACTATTACGTGATGGGTGGTTACACCTTAGAGAACGTTGGTTCAAATGGAAAAGTAGATATCCAGATGTTGGGTCAAACAGATGCTGTGAAATTTACAGCAATGGTGAATGGACGATATATTCACAATAATTTATTTTACGGTGGTTTAGGTGTGCGTTACACGGATGCTGTCGCTGTATTATTGGGTTACAAGTTTGTCGATAAAACTTTGGGGAATAATGCGCGTATCAATGGATGGGCGGGTTATTCGTACGATCTATCAATCGGTAAGATTTCGAATATTTCAAGAGGTACGCATGAGATGGCAGTGAAGTTCTGTTACATCCCATTCATACCAATTACGAAATCAAAACACCCTAGATGGTTGTAAAATCAAAAAAAAATTAAAAATCTTTGTAACCATTTTTGAAACGGTTTCGTTATATCGCAAGATTGATCCTGTAGTATGTTAACGATAGATTCGGAACTGTAAAACTGAACTAGAATGAAAAAACTGTTGTTTGTCGGTTTAATTGGAGCCTTCCTCGCATCATGTAGCTCACGCAGTGGGCACTTGACGGGAGTGATGGGTCGACGCGTTTACCAACCTGAGATTCCTCTCGGTATGGTTTACATTCCATCAGGTTCGTACAACATGGGAGAAAACGATCAGGACGTTCCGTTCTTGCACCAGACGCGTGCTAAGACGGTTTCCGTTCAGGCGTTCTACATGGATCAAACGGAGATCACGAACAATGAGTACCGCCAATTCGTAGAATGGGTGCGTGATTCAATGGCTCGTGAGCGTATTTACGCAGGTTTAGAAGAAGACGAGGATGCGATGGATTACATCAACTACACGGACATGTACTTCGATGAAGGAGGTTTGGAGTATGTTGAGTTCGATCCAGGAAACCGTGATGAGAACCGCGCTATTTTTGCGTTAAACTGGGATCGTCGTTTCTCTTATGATGACCCTGAGTTGTTGCCTTTGTTAGCTGATATGTATTATCCGCAACCAGAGCGCTTCTACCAACGTCGTGAGTTTGATACGCGTAAGTTCATCTTCAAGTACTACTGGATTGATTTGCGTGAAGCAGCTCGTCGTGGTCGTATTGAGATCGTTCCTAACGGTATCGATAATCAAGGAAACGTTGTTTCTCAAGAGCACCGTCAGTTGAATACGCCTCCACATCCATTTACTGAGGAGCCTCAGGGTATGGACAAGGATATGGGCTTCTTCAACAAGAAAGGTCAAAACAGTGCGATTCGAGGGCATGACAACCGTCAACGTTTCATTATCAATGAAGAAACACCAATTTTCCCAGACACATTGTGTTGGGTTCGTGACTTTACTTACTCGTTCCACGATCCAATGACAAACATGTACTTCTGGCATCCGGCTTATGATAATTATCCGGTAGTTGGTATTACTTGGGTTCAGGCAAAAGCGTTCTCTATCTGGCGTACACAGTTGTTGAACAGCTGGTTGCAAGCAATGGGAGATTTGTTTGTGAACGATTTCCGTTTGCCGACTGAGGCTGAATGGGAGCGTGCTGCACGTGGTGACTTGAACAATTCACCTTATCCTTGGGGAGGTCCTTATATTCGTAACGAATCTGGATGTTTCTTGGGTAACTTTAAACCAATGCGTGGACGTTATTTCGAGGATGGTGGATTCCACACAGTGAAGGCTTACTCTTACAACCCGAATGGTTGGGGTCTATATTGTATGGCAGGAAACGTTTCTGAGTGGTGTGAAACTGCTTACGATGAGTCAATGTATGAATTCTCTCACGATTTGAACACGGATTACCGTTACGATGCTATGGACTGGGATCCACCGGCCATGAAGCGTAAAGTATTGCGTGGAGGTTCATGGAAGGACGTCGGTTATTATTTGATGACATCGACTCGTACATACGAGTACCAAGATACTGCCAAGTCTTACGTTGGTTTCCGAAATGTGATGACGCATTTAGGCCGCGGTGGACGTGACTTCTCAAGAGAAGGTGGCGAAGAAATTCGTAGCGATATCCAACTTCGCTAAGAATAAACACACAATTACAAAACAAAAACTTTAGTTAAACCTAAAAAAACAAAGAAAACTATGAAACCAGGAAGTAAAGGATGGAAAAAGTTTATGGCGAAACTCTACGGTTTCGGTGCGGCAGTCGTAATCGTTGGGGCCTTGTTTAAAATCATGCACTGGCCAGGTGCGGGACCAATGCTTGTAATCGGTCTTTCTACAGAGGCAATTATCTTCATTTTCTCGGCGTTTGAACCGATTCATGAGGATCCAAACTGGGAATTGGTTTACCCAGAATTAGCATTAGGTCATTCAGAAGATTTGGACCACGATGCATTACCGGCAGCTGCTAAAGGTGGCCGTGGAGGAAGTGGAACTGGTATCACTGAGCATTTGGACAAAATGTTGGAAGAGGCAAAAATCGACGGACAGTTGTTAGAGCGTCTTGGAGATGGAATGCGTCAATTAGGTGAGAATGCTGCTCAATTGAAAGGTGTGACTTCTGCAGCTGCTGCTACAGATTCCTACGTTTCTTCTTTGCAAGCTGCGTCTGATAAAGTTGCTTCTTTGTCTGAGGCTTACGAGCGTGCTTCTGTATCGATCTCTGGTATGACTTCTAATACGCAAGAAGGTGAGTCATTCGGTGAGCAAATGCAAAAAGTTTCTAAGAACTTGGCTGCTTTGAACAACGTCTACGAATTGCAATTGAAAGGTTCTTCTGCTCACTTGGAGGCTACTGAGAAATTCCAAGCTCAAGTTACTGAGATGATGGCTAACTTGTCAGCTTCTGCAGAAGATACGAGATTGTACAAAGAAAACATGGCTATGTTGTCTAAGAACTTGACATACTTGAACAACGTTTATGGCAACATGTTGAAAGCTATGACAATTACACGCGACTAATTTTAGGGTTGTTACTTTATAAATTATTCACATTAGTTTATTGTTAACCAATAAATAAAATTAAGTCATGGCAGGAGGAAAAGAAACCCCGAGACAGAAGATGATCGGTATGATGTACTTGGTATTGACGGCGCTTTTGGCGTTGAACGTATCAAAGTCCATCCTCGACGCTTTTGTCGCAATTGAAGAGAACATTCAGAAATCTAACATTGCACATTTTGAAAGAGGAAATGTTTCAAAATCTGATGTTAGTGGTGAATTAAAGACAACTCCAAATAACGCTGAAAACAAATTGAAGCGTGAGAAGTTGCAAGCTATCTTGAAGCAAATGGAAGAGGTCGATAAGATCACAGCCGTAATGATTCAAGATATTGATAAGATCAAGATGGATATTCTTGAGAAGTCAGGTGAAAATGTGAAGGATATCAAAGAGAACGATGAGTTGACTTTGATCTGGAAAAAAGGAGATGGTGTTCAACCAACTCGTATGAACCTGATGGCAGTTCAAGCGAAAGACCAGTATGATGTGCCAATGCATGAAATCATCGGAGAGGACATTAAAAATCCTACCGCTGCTGGTAAAAAGCTTTGGGCTGATTTCTTGAAGTACCGTTCTGATTTGGTGAAGTTAGTTGGTAGCTATAAGATGGGTGGAAAATCGTTTTCTATCACTCCAAAGGATATCAATGAGTTCAAGACAAATGCTGATCTAGTTAAAGCAGTTGAAAAAATGATTGCTGGTTCTAAAGCTAACATCAAAGACGACGGTGAGGCATTGGCTGAAATCTACATCGGTTTGACAAAGCCGGAGCGTTTGAAAGTACACGACATGGAAGGAGTTCACTGGATTGGTGCAACTTTCGACCACTCTCCTTTGGTTGCAGCTGTAGCATCACTTTCATCTATGCAACAAGATATCTTGTCTGCACGTGCAAAGGCTATGGCTCACTTGAAGTCTAAAGTTTCAACTGGTGAGTACTCATTCAACAAAATTGTTGGTTTGGCTTACGGACCTTCTATCGCCAATACAGGTGACGAAGTAGAGTTGAAAGTAATGATGGCTGCATTTGACTCTGATAATCAACCTACAGTAACTGGTCCTGGTACTATTACTGTTGCTGATGGTCAGGGTACTTTGAAAACAAAAGTTGCTGGTGGTGCTGAAATGGTATTGAACGGTACTGTATCGATCAAGAACAAATCAGGTGTTACTAAAACTGAGAACTGGACACACACTATTAAGATCATGAAACCTCAAGGTACTGTATCTCTTCCTGAGTTGAACGTACTTTACAAAGGTTATGATAACAAAGTAGAAGGTGTTGCTTCAGGTTACGATCAAACTGTTTTGAACGGGAATGGAGTTTCTTTGACTAAGTCTGGAAACGGATATATCGGACGTGTTACTGGTACTGGTAAAACGGCTACGATCTCTATCTCAGGTAAAAACTCTGTAACGAATAAAACAGTAAGTTTAGGAACATTTACTTTCCGTGTAATGAACATGCCGAACCCTTCATTGTTCTTCGGAGCAACTGAAGAAGGTAACAAAGCATCGAAAGCAGAAACAAGATTGTTTGCGAAATACTCTAATTCACCATTGAACGCTACGTTCCAAGTATTGGAATGGGAGTTGATCGTATCAGGTGCACCACGTCCTGCTAAGGGAACTGGTAACACATTGAACGCTGATGGTATTAGTTTGTTGAAACAAGCAAAACCAGGTTCACAAATTAGCTTTATGACTAAGGTTGTTGGTCCTGATAAGATTGTTCGTAAAAAAGGTGGTGTGTTCACCATATAATTGAATAAATAAGTGTCAATCATGAAACGTTTAATCATCCTTAGTTCGTTGTTGCTTTCTGCTCATTCTATGAATGCGCAGGAGATCAATGGAGGACCTGTAAATGTTCCCGCAGACGGAATTGTGGACGGGGTATATATTACCGAACACGTTCCAACAAAGCGAATGATCCCGTATGAGTTCGTCCGTGAGGCCGATGTAACTTGGAGTAAACGTGTTTGGCGTACTATTGATATGCGTGAGAAGATCAATCATCCGATCTACCTGCCATTCGATTACCATACGCCTTCTGGGCAGTATGTTCGTAACTCGAGCAGATGGTCGTTGTGGACGATCTTACGTCACCACATCATCAATGGGGATTTGAAAGTGTTTTCACCGTACAATCCTTATCAGTTTGACATGTTGGATGGTGATCAGTTTAAATACATGATCGCTCCAGAGCCGGGTAAGAACTACTATACGGATTCAATTTTCCGTGATAAAGTGTTCTATTACATCGGTAAATTGGGACCACAGTCAGACGTTCCATTGACAGATGAGAATGGTGACCCAATCGAGATTACGTTACCGGATGGAACGATCACATTTAAGTACCCACCTGCGGATACTTTATGGATCGATTCTAAGGATATCGTTCAGTACCGTTTGAAAGAAGATTGGTTCTTCGATAAAGAGCGTTCTGTATTGGATGTACGTATCTTAGGTATTGCTCCAGTTGTTTATAAAATCGAGATCAATGCTACGTCTGGTCAAAAGACAATCGTAGGTTTGGAAGAGAAGTACTGGTTGTATTTCCCACACTGCCGATATATCTTGAACAACTATTTTGTGTACAACGAGCAGAACGACGCGCAATGGATGAGTTTTGATGACTTGTTCTGGAAGCGTCAGTTCAACAGTACTATCTACAAAGAGAGTAATGTGTTCGACCGTACTATTGATAGTTACCGTACAGGTGTGGATGCTTTGATGGAATCTGAAAAGATTACTGAAGAGATTCGTTTGTTCGAACACGATGTTTGGCACTTCTAAGAAGTTCTTATAAAGAAAGAAAGCCCTCAGGATTACCTGGGGGCTTTTTCGTTATTTTTGCACATGCTCGTTTTGGACAAAGTAGGAATTCATTTTCCTCAAGGTTTTTTATTTGATGATTGTTCAGCCCAAGTAACCGCCGGTGACCGAATAGGATTGGTAGGAAAGAACGGTGCTGGAAAATCTACCTTGTTAAAATTGATCGCCGGATGGGAAAAACCATCATCCGGTGGAATCCACAAACAAAAAGATCTTTCGATTGGGTTTTTGACTCAAGATATTGAGATCAATTACAAAGAATCGGTATTTAATTATCTGTTCTTTTCGAACGAAACACTGAATGGTTTAAGAAGTCGGATTGAAACGATCAATCATGATCTCGTAAATCGCACAGATTATGAAAGCGATTCTTACCTAAAACTGTTGGATGAGTTGAATGCCGCAAATGACCAATTTGCGATTTTAGACGGATTTCAATGGGAGGAAAAGATTGCGATGACTTTGCAAGGTCTTGGGTTCTCCAAAGATGATTTTCAACGACAATTGAGTGATTTTTCTGGAGGGTGGAAAATGCGCGCCGAGCTTGCAAAGATCTTGGTAAATCGTCCGAATCTCTTATTACTGGATGAGCCAACCAACCACTTGGATATTGTTTCTATTCAATGGTTAGAGAATTACCTCTCACGTTTTGAAGGAGCGGTGATCGTTATTTCCCATGATCGCTTGTTCCTGGATAATGTTACGAATCGTACTTGGGAGATCTCTTTGGGATCCATTCTGGATTTTCCTTATGCCTATTCTAAATACAAAGCTGTTCGCGCCGAAGAATTAGAGCGCATGGCAGAGGCAAAGAAACAGCAAGATAAAGAGATCAAACACACGCAGGAATTGATTGATAAGTTCCGAGCGAAAAAGAACAAGGCTGCATTTGCTCAATCCTTGATCAAAAAGTTGGAACGCACCGAGCGGATCGAATTAGAGTCCGATGCCATTGCCAAAATGAAGATCTTCTTCCCTCTGAGTGTTCAGCCTGGTAAATGGGTGCTTGAAATGGAACACGTCGGAAAGGCTTATGGGGATAAACGCTTGTTTCGCGACATTTCAATTACTGTAGGACGTGGCGAAAAGATCGCGCTTTTAGGACCGAATGGTGTCGGGAAATCAACTTTGTTCAAATGTGTGATGCAGGAGATCGATCACGAAGGAACTGTCAATTTAGGTCACAATGTAAAAGTCACCTACTTTGCTCAAGATCAGGCTGAGCGTCTAGACAAAAACTTATCTGTTTACGAAACGGTTGACCAGGTAGCAGTTGGGGATGTGCGTAAAGATCTCAGATCGATACTGGGTGCTTTCTTATTTTCCGGTGAGGATATTGATAAAAAAGTTGCCGTGTTGTCCGGAGGAGAGCGTACACGTTTGGCACTATGTCAATTACTTTTGAGTCCTTCGAATGTATTGATCTTGGATGAGCCTACGAATCATTTGGATATTCAGAGCAAACAAGTTTTAAAAGAAGCATTAAAGCAGTACGAAGGCACATTTATAATTGTTTCGCACGACCGGGAGTTTTTAGAAGGCTTGACGAACCGTATTTGGGACATTGAAGATCAGACTTTAAAGATCCATCACTTTGATGTGCATGAATACTTGGAGCGCAAGCTTGGAACGAAAACTTCGGAAACCGTTCCGCCGGCTCAGGAACAGAAAGAATCGGTTGTTGCTGAAAAGCAGTTGGCACATGAAGAACGCAAAGAGTTGAAACGCCAGCGCAATCAACTGCAAAATACAATCAAGAAGCATGAGGAGCGAATTGCTCAATTAGAAACAGAGGTAAAAGATCTGGAAGAGCAATTGACCCATTTGGATTTCTCGGACACCACTAAAACAGGTCCTGTACTCAAAGCTTTTGAGGAAGCCAAGACTAAATTGGATTATTATACAGATCTGTGGATGGAAACTACAGAAATGCTCGAAAATTTGGAAGGATGAAACACAGCGGATTAATTGAAAAAATGCGCGTAGAGTATCACGAACCGGTACTTTACAACCTACAATTGGATGCGTCGATCCGAATGAATGATCTGATTGGTCAGCACATTCGCATGGAGCATACCGGAAATATCTTCTGCAGCAATTGCGGTAAGAAAACCAAGAATTCCTTTGGTCAGGGTTTTTGTTATCCGTGTTTTCAGTCGGCGCCCCAAGCAGCACCATGTATCATTTCACCGGAATTGTGTAGAGCGCATTTGGGAGAAGGACGAGATATTGAATGGGAGGAAGCAAATCACAACCAGCCACATTTGGTTTATTTAGCTGCCAGTGATGCTGTTAAGGTGGGTGTTACACGAGCAACTCAAAAAATGACGCGTTGGATGGATCAAGGAGCAAGTAGTGCCATTGTATTGGCTGAAACGCCTAATCGTTACACAGCAGGATTGATCGAAGTTGCGTTGAAATCTGTATTCACGGATAAAACAAACTGGCAGCGTATGCTGAAGAATGAGATCGATCCGTTCATTGATCTGGAAGAGGCCAAAGGAGAGGCAGAGGAAGCTTTACCTTTTGATCTGCGCGATTATGTTTCCGGCGATGATGCTATTACGCGAATAGTCTATCCGGTACAAGCGTATCCGGTAAAAGTAAAAAGCGTTGGATTTGATAAGGAAGCATTAGTTGAAGGCGTATTAAAGGGAATTAAAGGCCAATACTTGATCTTTTCAGACGATCGAGTGATCAACTTGAGAAAGCACACCAGTTACGAGGTCCAATTTGAATTTTAACACACGAAGTTGTTAACCATTGACTGTTGCTACTTTTCTCGTTAATTTCTGCCAAAAAAGCTAGGAAGTCGGTTAAAAGCTATTACTTTTAGTTCACAATTATTGAAAAATCTACAAGCATGTTTGATAAGAACGAATTCAACAAATACGCTACCAAACACATGGGGATTTCCAGCATGCATTTGGAAAGCTATATCGAGTCTTCAATGACACCATATATTATCGAAGAGCGTCATTTGAATATGACACA
>CAYLJB010000023.1:0-10485 GCA_964383785.1 uncultured Fluviicola sp. | reverse complement strand
GGAACAGGGATCAACGATCGTATTGCAAATATCATCAATGCGCAATTGTTGTTCTTGGAATCAGTTGACGCGAAAAAAGACATTCAGATCTATTTGAATTCTCCTGGAGGTTCTGTTTATGCAGGATTGGGGATTTATGATACAATGCAATACATTAAGCCGGATGTTGCTACTATCTGTACAGGTATGGCAGCGTCAATGGGGGCTGTATTGTTGTGTGCCGGTGCTGATGGAAAACGTTCGGCGTTGAAGCACTCACGTGTGATGATCCACCAACCATTGGGAGGTGCACAAGGTCAGGCATCTGATATCGAGATCACCGCACGAGAGATCCAGAAATTGAAGAAAGAATTGTACGATATCATCGCGCATCACTCAAAACAAACGTATGATAAAGTGTGGGCTGATTCTGATCGCGATTACTGGATGACATCTCAAGAAGCAAAAGATTACGGAATGGTGGACGAAGTTTTGGTTCGCAACCCGAAATAAGCTAATTTTGTAGCAGATATCTAAGTCATTTACCTTTTGGTGAATGACTTTTTTGCACTTAAAAACTACAAGACACATGTCTAAAAAAGAAACAACTTGCTCCTTTTGCGGAAGACCGCGTAGTCAGGTTGGATTGCTCATAGCCGGACTTTCCGGTCACATTTGCGACCACTGTATCGTACAGGCTCGTTCTATTGTGGATGAAGAAATGGCTTCGAACAATACACCGAATGCGGCTGCTCCGGTAAATGTGTTGAAGCCTTCAGATATCAAGATACGCTTGGATGAATATGTGATCGGACAAGACGACGCCAAGAAAACATTGGCAGTAGCTGTTTACAATCACTACAAGCGTTTGCATCAAGGCAAGATCGAAGACGTTGAGATTGAAAAATCAAACGTGATCTTAGTGGGGCGTACCGGTACAGGAAAAACATTGTTGGCGAAAACCATTGCTAAGATGCTGAATGTTCCGTTTTGCATTGCTGACGCAACAGTATTGACAGAAGCAGGTTATGTAGGTGAAGATGTAGAGAGTATTCTGTCGCGTTTATTACAAGCCGCAGATTACAACGTGCAAGCTGCTCAAAACGGGATCGTATTCATTGATGAGATTGATAAGATCGCACGTAAAAGTGATAATCCGTCCATTACACGTGATGTTTCCGGAGAAGGAGTACAACAGGCTTTGTTGAAATTGTTGGAAGGTTCTACAGTAAACGTACCACCACAAGGAGGGCGTAAGCATCCGGAACAAAAGATGATCTCAATCGATACGAAGAATATCCTATTCGTGTGTGGTGGAGCATTTGATGGAATTGAGCGAATCATTGCAAGTCGCGTGAACACCCAAACAATTGGATTTGGTCAGCAAGGTGTTGAAAAGATCGACGGAGACAACTTCTTGAAATACATCAATCCTACAGATATCAAAACGTATGGATTGATCCCTGAATTGATCGGTCGTTTCCCAGTATTGACATACCTTGAGCCATTGGATGCAAAAAGCTTGAAACGTATCTTGACTGAACCAAAAAATGCCTTGGTGAAGCAATATGTGCGCTTGTTTGAGATCGATGGAATTCGTTTGACTTTCGATGCAGAGGTCTTGGACTTCATCGTTGAAAAAGCGATCGAATTCAAATTGGGAGCACGTGGATTGCGTTCCATCTGCGAAGCGATCCTAACGGATGCTATGTATGAATTACCTTCTAAAAATGAAAAGGAGTTCCGTGTAGAATTGGATTATGCCAAAGCACAATTCTCGAAAAGTAAAATGGCCCGCTTGAAAAAAGTAGGTTAAACATACAGAAAGAGGCTCTCGGGCCTCTTTTTTATTGAATACGGTATACCAAACAGTCTTTGGTGGTAAAGACTGGTTTCTGACCAGGAATGGATGCGTCAATATTTCTGTCCAACACCACGAAATGAACACCATCCTTTCGAATACGCTCCATCAAAAGCTGTTCTCCAAATTCGGCACGATCAATACTCCATGTTTTTCTATTCAACCAATAGGTTAACTGTGGATCAGGCCCAGTGAAAATAACGACCTTCTCATGAGGTTTTAAAACAGTATTGAGCTGGGTTTCCAAAGTGAGTTTATAGCAAACTTCCTCTTTGATGCGAAAATCTGAGATCTGATTGCCAATACCCTCAATGCAGATAACAACGGCAGCTGCTACAGCCCATTTTTGAGGAATGGCAGACAAACCGATTCCCGCGATCAAAGCTATAATTGGAACCAACGGGAGTACATAGTAGTTGTGGGTAGGAAATACCGTTCCTGTTTTAATGGCAAACAAGAGAAAAACACCTATGGATAAGAAAATCCCAAGAGACAGTGTCTTTTTACCTTTAACCAGGAAATAGCCGCCAATTCCAACAAAAAGCAACACCATGTAGGAGCGCATTCCTCCGAAATAGATCTGCTTCCAGAAGTCGAACCATAACGGTTTTATTTCGTTGAGTCCTTCTGTAATGGTTTTCGGGAAAAACAACTGAAAATGATAGGTGTCGACCAAATGAGGAACCCATATGAAATACCACCACCCAATGATCGCTGTTGCCAAACCAAAACTGGTCATTACCCAAAAGCGGATGCGAAAAGTGACTTGACTGCTCATCATGAATGGTAAAATACCGATAAAGAGGTAAGTAGCCGGGATTTTACTTAGTCCGCCAAGGGTTAATAGGAGCAAAGCACCACTCCAAAAGACCCAACTATTTGATTCAACAAAGCGTATAATCCACCAAATCCCAATTAATACAAGGGAAACTGCAAACACATCGGGCATGATCTTTCTGGAGAAGGCAAACCAAAGAGAACAAAGTAGGAGAATACCTGCGTACTTTGCAACCTGCTCGTTCCACAATCGCTTGACGATCAAATAAAAGGCATAGACCCCAAAAGAGGCGACTAATAAAGAGATTAAACGACCATACCAATGCTGGTATCCGAAAATGGAGTTAAAACTTGCGATCAGTGTTTGAAAAAAAGGAAATTCAGAACCCAAAATACCTGTGCGATCGCCACCCATATCGATCTGGGGGTAGAGCAACGAAAAATTGCCTTCTGACATATTTCGTGCTATCATTGCCGTTAGCGTTTGTCGCCATGAATGCCATGTTTCCAAAGGTGGATTCCAAATACCATACAAGCGCACCAGGAAAAAGATCCCGACCCAAGTACTAAATTGCTTCCACCAGTTGGTCTTCATCAATGAACGGTAAAGCAGCAATACTTGATCACAGAACCTTTGGCTGTAAACAGCTGCTCGTAATGTGTTTTGATGTGCAAGATGTCGCGAATGACCGGATCCAAATCGGCTGGTAATGAATGATACAGATCCCAGGTCAATTCTTTTACGTTGTAACCGTGTTCTTTAATTTGTTCCTCTGTAGATTCAAAAAGCACATCCGAATCTGTTTTAAGATGGATCAATCCGCCTGGCTTGAGCACATTTTTATAGCGTTTGATGAATTGTTCCGAAGTCAATCTCTTACGCGGCTTTACCGGTTGAGGGTCAGAAAAAGTTAACCAAATTTCATCGATCTCATCTTTGGCGAAGTAATCTTCAATGAAATCGATCTTCGTTCGTAAAAAGGCGACATTGTCCATGCCTGCATCCTCTGCCTCTTTGGCACCAACGAACATGCGCGCCCCCTTGATGTCAATACCGATATAATTGCGATCTGGATAATGTTTGGCCAAACCAACGGTGTATTCGCCTTTTCCACAGCCCAATTCCAAAACGATCGGGTTGTTATTTCCAAAAAAAGCCTCTCTCCATTTTCCCTTCAGTTCGAAATCTTTTGGATCGGCTTGTAAGGTCGGTTCGAAGACATTTTTCATGGTCTTCATTTCGGCGAATTTGCGCAATTTGTTCTTTCCCATAGCGGCCACAAAAATAGGAAATTCCGGTGGAAAGAATTTTTAGCGAAAAAAACGAAAAACGCATTGTGGAGTGTGGGCTTTACGTAAATTTGACACGTTAATTTTTTGTAACATGTCAAAGCATCATCACCACGCCTTATCCTTTGCAGGATTGTTGATCACAGTAGGGATTATATTCGGTGATATCGGAACATCTCCGTTGTACGTATTAAAGGCGATTACGAACGCTGAGCCAGTAAATGGAGTAGAAGTAGGTAAACAGATCACAGACCAACTGATCTTGGGAGCTTTGTCTTGTATTTTTTGGACATTGACACTTCAAACGACTTTAAAATATGTGATCATTACCTTGCGCGCTGATAACAAGGGTGAAGGGGGGATTTTTTCGCTTTACACGCTTGTTCGTCGTCGTAAGAAATGGTTGGTGATTCCTGCAATGATCGGAGGAGCCGCTTTGTTAGCTGATGGCATCATTACTCCGCCGATTTCCGTATCCTCAGCCATCGAGGGATTGGCCTACGTAAATAAGGACATTCCGACCATGCCAATTATTGTTGGTGTGATTATTTCGATTTTTGTTATTCAACAATTTGGAACCAAATTCATAGGTAGGGCTTTCGGACCAGTTATGATGATCTGGTTTTTGATGCTTGGTTTCGTTGGTTTTTCTTCTTTATTACAAGATTTTACGATTCTAAAGGCGCTTAATCCGTATTATGCTTTTGACTTGTTGACAAACTACAAGGAAGGATTTTGGCTATTGGGTGCTGTTTTCTTGTGTACCACGGGAGCAGAAGCCCTGTATTCTGACTTAGGACACTGTGGAAAAGAGAATATCCGTGTAAGTTGGATTTTCGTAAAAGCGATGTTGATCATTAATTACTTCGGTCAGGGTGCTTATTTGTTGAACCACCATGCGAATGGATTTATCAATGAGGAAAATCCTTTTTATATGATCGTTCCGGAGTGGTTTAAAATTCCATCGATCATCATTGCTACCGCGGCTGCGATTGTTGCCTCTCAAGCTTTGATCTCAGGTTCATTCACGCTCATTAACGAGGCTATTCGTTTGAATTTGTGGCCACGTGTAAAAGTGAATTTCCCATCGGATATTAAAGGACAATTGTACATTCCATCTGTGAACTGGATGTTGATGTTCGGTTGTTTGGGTGTGGTTTGGTACTTTGAGAAGTCAGAAAACATGGAGGCCGCTTATGGATTGTCAATTGTTCTGGCAATGATCTCAACATCCATGTTGTTGATTTTCTACATGGCGAAAAAGCACTGGAATCCGGTATTGAGATTTACCCTAATTGCAGCATTTTTCGTGATTGAAGGTGGTTTCGCTGTGGCGCAAATCGATAAGTTCCCACACGGTGGTTATATCACTTTGATCATTGCAATTGTTTTGATTGCCATCATGTACATCATCTTCAAAAGTAAGATCATCCGTACGAGTTATTTGGAGTTCGTGAAGATCAAAAATTACCTTCCGGTATTGCAAAAATTGTCTGCGGACGAGCAAATTCCGACCTATGCGACACACTTGGTGTATTTGACAAGTGCCGATCGCGCGGATGAAGTAGAGTCGAAGGTCTTCTATTCGATCTTGGAACAACAACCGAAACGCGCTGAGCGCTATTGGTTCGTGCATGTGAGTACAGCCGATGAACCGTATACAAAGGAATATAAGGTTACGAAACACGATGAGAATGATTTGATCCGTGTGGATTTTAAACTAGGTTTCCGTGTTCAGCCAAAACTCGATACGATGTTCAAACAGGTTGTGGAAGAAATGGTTCAAGCAGGAGAGATCGAGATCAAATCGCGCTATGCTTGCGAATACCACCACAGCGACCATATTGGTGATTTCCGCTTTGTGGTGATCCGCAAATTCTTGTCGAATGACAATGAGTTGCCGTGGTTCCACAAAGTGATCCTGAACGCTTATTTCTACATCAAAGGCATGTCGCTAACTGAAAAGAACGAGTTTGGTTTGGATCCAAGTTCGTTTGTGGAGGAGAATTTCCCTTACGTGCTTTCAAAAGCGGCACCGTTGCAAATGAAACGCATCGAGTAAATGCGTCCTTCTGAACTTCAGCACAAGCGCATTCTTTTCGCCTGTTTCGATTGGGGTTTGGGACATGTGGCTCGCTCTATTTCCTTGATCCGACAATTGGAAGAACAAGGGAATAACGTGCTCTTCGCCGGGAGTAAGGAGCAGATATCCGTAATTCGGTCTTATGGCTTTCAAGGTAAAATAGTAGATCTGGAGGGTGCTAACCTGCGATTTAAAGGCGATGGAAATTTTGTTTTGGAAGGAATTCGCAACCTGTTGAAAGGACCAAAATTTATCCGTAGAGACCTGCGATTGGTGCGTCAGTTGGTAAAACACGATGCTATCGATGTGATCCTTTCCGATCATCGCTATGGTTTCCGTCATCCGCGCGTTCACAGTATCTTTCTTACGCATCAGCTGAATTTACCGGAAGATACTCCACGCATGGTTGCTATGTTGCATAAGAACTGGTTGAGTGATTTCAACGAAATCTGGCTTTTTGATGACCGCGAAATAAACCTTGCAGGAAAATTGAGTATTGGAGACCATCCTCATTGTACCTACATCGGATTTTATTCGCGATTTCAATTGTTGGATACACCAAAACAGGGTGGTGGGGTAGTTGGAATTGTTAGCGGTCCGGAACCTTATGCGGATCAACTTTTTGAACTGTTTCTGAAGATCGCTTCGAGAAGTATCCAAAAAATGACGATCATTTGTCCGGAGCGCTTAGCTGTTTCTGTTCCATCAAATATTGAATTTATCCATGATTGGGAGTTGGGTGATCAGGCCATTCTGAGTGCTGATTTGATCTTATCACGTAACGGATATTCCACGCTTATGGATTTGACTGTGCTTGGAAAAAAGGCAATTCTAATTGCAACACCAGGTCAAAGCGAACAAATGTATTTATCGGAGAGAAATGGATTGGAGTCTGTTCTTCAAACTACCGATGAGGAAACGTTTCAAGGTGCGAGTTTGGCAGCTATCGAACAGCTTTGAGTTTTAAGGTTTGATCACAATGCCTTTAGAAGAGATCACTGTATTGGAATTTCCTCCAAATTTATCGAGAGAAAAAGTGAAGGTACTTCCCACACCTACCGTACTTCTTACGGAAATAGTTTGTCCGTGAGATTCCAAAATACGTTTCACAATAGACAGACCTAGACCCGAACCGCCTTCATTTCTGTTGCGACTTTTCTCTACGCGATAAAAACGTTCAAATAGTCGTGGGATATGTTTTGGATCAATACCAGGGCCGTTATCTGAAATTTCCACAGTGATCAGATCATCTACTTCGTAAAAACGGACTGTGGTAGTTCCACCTTCATTTCCGTACGCAATGGAGTTCCCAATCAAATTTGTTAAGACTTGAGCAATTTTCCCGCGATCTGCCTTCACCAATTTTTCTTTCGGGTAATCTTTTTCAAATCGCAGAGTAATGGACTTTTCTTTCGCCTTGATCTCAAACGACTCCATCACTTCTTTGGCCAGATCACGAATATCAAAATGGCGTAATTCAAGTTTCAGTTCGTTGACCTCCAATTTCGTTAACGTGTCTAGATCTTCCAGAATGGATGTCATCCGGTCAATTGCCTTGGAAGCACGTTCTAAGAATGTACGGTTGACCTTTTCATCATCAATTCCTCCTTCGAGAAGCGTGAGTACATATCCTTGGATCGCAAATGCCGGGGTCTTCAATTCGTGAGCAAGGTTTCCAAGAAATTCACGACGAAACTTATCTTGTTCCTTCAATTGAACGATCTCGGTTTGCTTTTCTTCTGCCCACATTTTCGTTTCCAGTTCGGCCTCACCAATGATGTCTTTGGTCATCGACATTTCAAAAGCCGTTTCATTGCTCATTTTTCCGGTACGAATGGAACGATACAGGATCTTTAAGCGATTGTGAATGAAGCGCTTGAAAAGTAAGTAGAACACCAAAAATGATCCTGCACTGATCCCGATCGGAAAAACAAAGAATGCCCACAACGGAAGTGGATCGATCAGGTGAATGATCACTACAGAAATGCCGACAAGGACGCTCATTAAGAAGCTTCCTAGCAAGACAATTAAAATAGGGTTACTGTTTCTCACTATTCAGAAAATGTGTATCCAACACCTTTGATGGTACGAATATACGATTCTCCAAGTTTTTCTCTCAATTTTCGGATATGCACGTCGATTGTTCGCTCGCCGACAATGGCTTCATCTCCCCATACCGTTGCCAGAATTTGATCACGCGTGAATACTTTACCAGGTCGCGAAGCCAAAAGTTCGATGAGTTCGAACTCTTTTTTAGGTAATTGAATCTCCTGATCATTCATGATTACTAAAAAGCGTTCGCGATTGACAACAATGGAAGTGGTTCTAATCTCACTTGGTTCTGCAGTTGTTCGTCCTGCTCGGCGCAATAGTGCTTCCACTTTCGAGATCAACAAACGCGGCCGGATAGGCTTCGTAATATAATCGTCCGCACCCGCTTCGAATCCTGCAACCTGAGAATAATCCTCTGATCGTGAAGTAAGGAATGCAATTAATGGTGAGTTCAATTGCAATTCTTGACGAATTGTTTGACAAGCCTCTATACCGTCCATTCGTGGCATCATGACATCCATTAGGATTAGATCAGGGGCTACTTTTTGAGTCATTTCTACTCCTTCAATACCATCTGATGCGGTAAATACTTTGTAGCCTTCTTTTTCTAAATTGTATTGCAGAAATTCCAGAATGTCTTTTTCGTCGTCGACCAGTAATATCGTTTGTCCTTTTGTAGACTGCATAATCAGTTTCTTTGTATTACAAATGTATTCTCCCCGTTTTCCCTATTGTTTAGGCGGAGGTTACTAAATAATTAAGTTCAAGATCGCTGCTTTACGAAATTGTTAATCTTGTGAGAATTTCGAAACAATATTCTGTCCAGATCAAATGTGTAACTTTGTTGTATGCGTTATGCAATGAGCTTGGCATATGATGGAACCCACTTTTTTGGTTGGCAAAAACAACCGAATCAGATTAGCGTGCAAGAGGAGTTGGAAGTAGCGATCAGTAAATTACTGGGAGGAAAAGCTGTCGACTTGGTAGGCTGCGGAAGAACGGATGCCGGGGTACATGCATCTTACTTCGTTGCGCATTTAGATTTAGAAACTTCAATTGACACCAATCAATGGGTTTATAAGCTGAATAAAATGCTTCCAAATAGCATTGTGATCTTTTCTTTGGCTGAAGTTTCGAATGAGTTCCATGCACGTTTCTCGGCAATAAATCGTACATATCACTATTTCATCCATTTTGGAAAGGACCCGTTTGCTTACAATAGTGTTCAGCAATTTCAGCAGTTGGATTTTAAAGCCATGAATGAGGCTGCCAAAATGTTGTTAGGTACGCAAGATTTCACCTCGTTTTCGAAATTGCACACGGATGTAAAAACAAATATCTGTACCATTTCAAATGCTGAATGGGTGGAAATAGCATCGAATAAATGGCGTTTTGAAATTTCTGCGGATCGATTTTTACGGAACATGGTCCGTGCCGTTGTTGGTACTTTGATTGAAGTGGGGCAAGGTAAGTTGAATTTGGATGATTTCCAGTCTGTTATACAGGCAAAAGATCGCGGAGCTTCAGGAACTTCAGTGCCCGCCAAAGGGTTGTTTCTTTGTGAAGTAGATTATCCTAAAAATCTATATTAGAAAATGGCGGAAGCCGCATGATTGCGGATACTGATATTCATGTTAATTTTGCACATGCGAAAATTAATTTACCTGATTTGCGCACTTTCTTGGACACATACGATCGTCGCCCAGAAGGTGCCTTTTGAACTAACAGTACCTAAAAGTGCTACTAAATCTACCGAACTATTAGCTGCGTTCTTAACGAAAGATGTAAGCGGAGATTCTGCCAAGGCACGTGTGATCTATCAATGGGTTACGAATAATATCGTTTACGATTACGATGCCTTGAAAAAAGGAAAAGGACTTACTTTTCAAACGGGGAGGGATGTTCTGAAAACACGAAAAGCGTTATGTCAAGGTTATGCATATTTGTATAGAGAACTTTTAAACCATGCTGGAATTACAACTGCTATTGTTGAAGGTAATACGGCGCACGAGCGCTCTGATAGTATGGCCTATGCCTCAAGCAGTGATCACATGTGGCTTTTGATGAAGTTGAATGGCACATGGTATGTGAGTGATCCAACTTGGGATGCAGGATACATTGGCCGCATTCCAAAACATTTGGAGGCGCAAAAGAAACTTGAAAAGCGCACAAAGAAACGCGAAGCAAAACTGCGCAAATGGAGCTTGAAAAAGCAAGAAAAGAAAAAGAAGCGTTGGGCAAAACGCGATGCCAAGAAACAAGATGAAAATGCATTGGGTGATACCTATGAGGTGTCAAACAAGATTGGATTTGTTGCCATGCCGCGGTTGGATTACTTTATGCAAGATCCAGACACCTTTGTAAAAACACACTTGCCGGTACTCCCAGAATTTCAATTAAGAACCTATCCATTATCGATGCCCGTGTTTTATGCCAAAGAAAC
>CAYLJB010000022.1:27523-30525 GCA_964383785.1 uncultured Fluviicola sp. | reverse complement strand
TGACCCAACAACCACCACACAGATTCCATGTATTTCGAATCGTAGGTGATGTAAGGGTCATCCATATCTACCCAATAACCCATTTGTTCTGTCAAACGGTTCCAGATATCGGTGTAACGCATGACCGCCTCACGACATGCTTTGTTATAATCGTCAACAGAGATTTTCTTACCGATATCTTCTTTGGTAATGCCCAGTTCTTTTTCAACGCCCAACTCCACAGGAAGTCCGTGCGTATCCCAACCGGCTTTACGCTTTACTTGTTTGCCTTTCAAGGTTTGGTAGCGACAGAAAATATCCTTGATAGATCGCGCCATTACGTGGTGAATTCCTGGTAATCCATTTGCCGAAGGCGGACCTTCGAAAAACACAAACGGTTCCGCTCCTTCACGGGAAGTGATCGACGCTTCGAACACTTTTTCGGCGTTCCATTTGAATAAAACTTGCTTCGCCACATTGGGCAAATTCAATCCATCGTATTCTCTGTACTTGAGGCTCATCTAGTAAAACGATTTGTAATTATCTTCAATTCAAGCGCGTAAAGGTACTAAAAATGCTAGTTTACGTTGACATGTATGAACGAAAGTAAAGGGATAAAAACAACAAAAAAGAGCGAGAATTATTCCCGCTCTTTCAAACAATTTCATTTTTACGATGATTAGACCTCTCAAAACACCTTCGTTACGGTTTACAACTTTACCTTTTCCAAATACATATACGGATTATCGTATTTCTTAAATGTTTTGAATTTGATCACCAATTCTTTATCGTTGAGCAAATAGACCTCTATTCCATTTTCACCCCATTGATTGTCAAAAATGTCGCTCTTTTCAGCACTTTTGATCTTTCCACCTTCAACCTTCACCTGCATGCCCAAAGTACCGAACATATCCTTCACATAGTCCAATCCAAGAGAGCTGGTCATGAATCGTCCATTTTCATGGAAGCCATAAATAATCCCATCTTCCATTGGATGCGGTTTCACACCCTTCGTTTTAGGATCTTTCCGCTGTTCTGTTACCTTCCAGACTCCAATTAGTTGGTCGTAAGTCACACTTTCCAAAATTTTTGGTTCTTCTGCTTTGACTTCAGTTTTTGTCTCTTTTTTCGGTTCAGGTTGCGAACAAGCGAAGAACAAGGATGCCGACATTAAAAGTAGTAGTTGTTTCATAAGAAAAGAATTACATTAAAATCCATTATGATTGTGGTTGAAATAAAAGTAATAAAAGAATGTAAAATACAAAAAAAAAGGGGCCGAACCTTCGTCCGAACCCCACACCATAACTAACAACCCGTTTTGAAAGAACTGATTTCTTCAAAACATATTTCAAGTACGAATATTGCCGTTGTTTGGATTTCTACGGGACAGTAAATACTAGGACAACAACTCAAAGATCGCGTCAAAAATTTCCGCGAAAAAGGAAAGAATAGCAAACACTAAAAGCACCAGCAAAACCACCGAAAGAACCAACAAGATCTTGCCAACCACCGGAAATATAAGACCCAATGCCACCAATCCAACTAGTACAGCCCAAAACAGAATGTCACCAAGTGTATCCCAAACATCGGATCGGGACTGCATCCTCGCCTGGTTTAGTTGTTTATCCTTTTTTCTGTGATAAGAGAATTTTAAAACGGGCGTTTTCGCCAAGCTCTCTTCAATTCTACTTTCTTCATGGCTTGTGCGACGTTCAGGGTAAGTTTGATAATTCGTTTTCCCAACAACTGCATCCTTTGGAACTTCTACAGTTGGACTTACCGTATTGTTTTCATGGTTCTCGTTGTACGTGAAATCCGAAAGAGCGGATTCGAAATTTTCCTCCTCTCTTATTTGTTGATCCTCTAACTCATCCTTATTAATACGAGTCGCTTTCTGGATTCTATACGATTTTCGAAAACTTACGTGGTATCCACCAGTGTACAATCGTTTCTCAATGGTGCATGATTGCATCAAAACCGCGATAAAAAATAAGAAGATGAACTTTTTCATGAGCTGATTCTTTCTACAAACCTAGGCGATCAACCCGGGTAAATGGTGGTAAAATCAGCGAGTCGGACTTTCTCCGTTGCGAAATTCCGTACAATCAAATAATTTGAGACATTCCTGTTGAATTTCTCCATCTTTCGGAAAAAAATGAATCGTCATGAGCGCTGAAACCCTATCTTTGAAGCCATAATTAGCAGGTCATCATGAGCGCAAAGAACGAATTGCTTTTAAATAAACGTGCCGAGGCACAGTTGGGTGGCGGACAAGCCCGTATCGATAAACAACACGCACAAGGAAAACTGAGTGCACGCGAACGCATTACCTTGTTGTTAGACGAAGGATCGTTCCAAGAGATCGGGATGTTTGTAGAACACCGCGCAACGTCTTTCGGTTTGGATAAAGTGAAAAGTCCGGGCGACGGGGTCGTAACTGGTTTCGGTACCATCCATGGTCGCGTGGTTTACGTGTTCTCACAAGATTTTACCGTTTTAGGAGGATCACTTTCTGAAACGCACGCACAAAAGATCTGCAAGGTATTGGATCTTGCTACGAAAAACGGTGCGCCGGTGATCGGTTTGAACGATTCAGGTGGTGCACGTATTCAAGAAGGAGTTGTTTCTTTAGCAGGTTACGCGGATATTTTTTACCGCAACACACGTGCTTCAGGCGTTGTGCCGCAGATCTCTGTGATCATGGGACCTTGTGCCGGAGGAGCCGTGTATTCACCAGCTTTGACGGATTTCATCTTCATGGTGGAAGACACATCCTACATGTTCGTTACCGGACCAAACGTTGTAAAAACTGTTACTCACGAAGAGGTAAGTTCGGAAGATTTGGGTGGAGCGAAAGCACACGCGGAGAAATCAGGAGTGAACCACTTCACCGCTGCGAATGACGTTGAGTGTTTGCGCAAGGTTCGCGACTTGATGACCTACATGCCGCAAAACTGGTTGGAACAAGCACCAACATCCAGCTTGACTCCATTTAGCAAAGAAAAATTGAACCGCATTAAGAA
>CAYLJB010000022.1:0-27423 GCA_964383785.1 uncultured Fluviicola sp. | reverse complement strand
ATCATCACGCATGGTGCAAAATTATTGTACGCATTCTCAGAAGCTACTGTTCCACGTATCACCGTGATCACGCGTAAAGCTTACGGAGGTGCATTTGACGTTATGAACTCCAAGAACATTGGTGCTGATCTGAACTTTGCTTGGCCAACTGCGGAAATCGCGGTAATGGGAGCTAAAGGAGCGGCAGAGATCATCTTTAAATCAGAAATTTCTGCAGCGGATGACAAAGAGGCGAAGTTGTTGGAAAAAGAAGCGGAATACGCAGAAATGTTTGCCAACCCATACCGTGCGGCAGAACGCGGATTCGTTGATGACGTGATCTTGCCGGAAGAAACGCGTAACAAACTAATTGCTTCGTTCAAAATGTTGGAAAACAAAAGCGAGACCTTACCGAAGAAGAAGCACGGTAATATTCCGTTGTAAGAATCTACCATTCCTCCATGTCACTTCGAGCCTGTCTGACTTAAAGGCAGGTGCTGCCTAAAACAGTTTATCGAGAAGGGCATGGGGCGCTGGATTGCTGTCGTTCTCGATATACTTCATTGCATTCCGCACTCGAACTGACGGCAACAGGCTCTTACACACAGGGAATATCAACCCTCATTTTCCCGAATATCGCGAACTTGTAACTGCAAAGTCGTTCGGTTATTCCAAGTATTGCTTTCTAAGGTAAAAGCACAATCAAAGGCGCAACCACTGGCGATGATGTCTTCTTTGTCGGCCATATTGAAAGCGATCGCCGGGATGACCACCCCGCTGTCCGGATCCATCAAGTCGATCTTCAAATGCGCTTCTTTCAATACGCGGTAGGACGATGCGTATACGCCACGAACGGCATATACCGGTTTTTGATTTTCCGGACCAAAGGGTTCCATCTCCTGCTCCATGCGCAACACACGCGGAATTTGGGCAACTGATTCGCCTGCCAAAAACAATTGGTGTAAACGAATTTCCGCATCGATCACCAATTCCTCCACTTCTTCATCCCGCGAAATACGTTCCTGAACCACCGCATCAAAAGCTTGTCTGAATGGATCGATGTTTTCTACCGGCAAGGTAAGTCCGGCTGCGTGATGGTGACCGCCAAACTGCGTGAGTAAATGTTCGCAGGCTTGAATGGCCGCATACAAATTGAATCCGGCAACAGAACGAGCTGAACCTGTGGCGAATCCATTATTTTCCGTCAACACGATCGTTGGGCGGTAATGACGTTCGATCAAGCGACTGGCAACGATACCCACAACACCTTTGTGCCAATCCGGATGGTAAACAACCGTAGATTTACGGCTTGAGAATTCAGCATCCTGTTCGATC
Source organism: uncultured Fluviicola sp. (assembly GCA_964383785.1). GTDB lineage: Bacteria > Bacteroidota > Bacteroidia > Flavobacteriales_D > Crocinitomicaceae > Fluviicola. Next base: position 26,109 of record CAYLJB010000022.1, on the reverse strand, counting down.
AATTCCAGCGCTTCGGCAGTTATTTGGGCATCCAGCAAACGGCGATTTGTATTGTATTCATCGATCTCAGCCGCAATTTTCTCAGCTGCAGCAGTTTTTTCCGAAAGCAATAATTCTACGGCACGTTGCCCGCTTTCCAATCTTCCCGCGGCATTGATGCGTGGTGCGATCGTAAAGACCACTCCCGAAAGATCAAGGGGCAATTCGCGACCTGCATGTTTCAACAAGGCTTGAATTCCCAAACGTGGTCGTGCGTTCAATTCCACCAGTCCCCATTTGGCCAATACGCGGTTCTCTCCAGTCAAAGGAACAATGTCGGCGCCAATAGCAATGGCCACCAGATCCAAATGCTCATCAAGGCTGGAAAGGTCTTTTTGAGAGTCTATAAACCAAGCTTGCAGCAATTTATAACCTACACCGCAGCCGCATAATTCTTTATACGGATAGCCGCAATCTGCTTGTTTCGGATCCAAAACGATCCCATCGGGAATGACCTCACCGGGAGTATGGTGATCACAAACGATCACATCTAATCCTTTTTCCCGAGCATAGGCTATTTTTTCCACTTCCTTTATCCCGCAATCGAGCGCGATCATCAGTCCGGCTCCGCGCTCCAGAGCTGTATCAATTCCTTTGTAAGAGATTCCATAACCTTCTTCGTAGCGATCCGGAATGTAATACGAAACTTCCGCGTAGTTCTTAAGCACAGAAAACACGAGTGCTACGGCAGTGGTACCATCCACGTCATAATCTCCGAAAATGAAAATGTGTTCGTGTTTTTCTACCGCTTGTTGTAAGCGATCTACCGCCGCACGCATGTTCTTGAAGAGAAAAGGATCGTGTAGTTGGTCTTTTTCAGGATGGAAGAATGAACGAATTTCAGTTTGTGTTGTAAGACCTCGTTGTGCCAGGATATGCGCCATGAGCGGACTCACCTTTAAACGTTCTACGAGTTCATGAATGAGTGTCGCGTCCGGACTTTGTTTGATAAACCAGCGTTTTTGCATAAATTTCCGTTTTCTTAAATAAGTTATGAAAAAAGTTCTCTTCGTCGCACTCCTTTTCCCAATATTTTCTGCGTTTTCGCAACGAACCGTGCAATTCTCAGACCCGCTTCCTACAGGAAGCTCTTCCGTGGGAACAACCGATAAACAACACTACGGCGATTACAAAAATACCGAATCCAGTGTTGTGTATCATATCGACGAGAACGGTTTATCGATCATTTCTGTGGTGATCGCTTATGTGACCCGCGAGCAAGTGCGCGAATCTTCCAAATTACGTGTCAGCGGCGACTACTTGCATGGCATTGTGGCCGGAGATTCTGTACCGTGCGTGTTGGAAGGGGAGAATTACTACTACGGCATCACCCAAAAATTACCGATTACAGGCATTGGAACGACCAACAGCTTAACGCGAATCAGTGCAAACATCTACTTGATCAATTTTCATGAAGGCATGTACTTCGAGCCAAGTTTGGTAGAGTTCTCCAATGGAAAAATGACGATCATTCACGGTGAACTGACCTACCAAGACGCCTTCAACAGCATATTGCAGGTGAATACGATTACCCGTTATGGCGCAGAAGTGGTGATCCTGGCACCTTCATTTGAACAATGGGAACGTTTGCGCACACTGCTATTTGTTGGGGATAAATTGACCTACATGAAGCAATAATTGGGCTGAAAATAACTTCCCTAAAAAATCACAACAAAACAACTTCGTGGAACTTTTAACAGTGTTATTGCCCAGAATTCACTAATTTTGCAGAAAATAATGCATTATGAGACTTGGTACAACAGAAATCATCCTGATCTTGGCTGTGGTTCTTTTATTGTTCGGAGGAAAGAAAATTCCTGAATTGATGAAAGGATTGGGTAGAGGTGTGAAAGAATTCAAGGATGCTAGTAAAGGCGAAGACAACAGCGCCGTAGAGGAGAAAAAATAGTCTAAGCCCCTGTTACTATGTACACAACGTTTTCGGAAGTTAAACATGCACTTTCCGCTGGGAAATCTGTGGTTGACATTGTCAACCATTATTTGCTTCAAATAGCGGCAAACAAAGAACTCAACGCATTTATTGAGGTGTATGAGGCAGAGGCTTTAGAACGAGCGGCTACTATCGACCAGAAACGTGCGAACGGCACTGCCGGACGCTTAGCAGGCATGGTAATTGGTTTGAAGGACAACATTTGTTACGCCAACCACAAAGTATCTGCTTCTTCAAAGATCCTTGCCGGATTCGAATCCCTTTATTCTGCAACCGTTGTTGAGCGCTTGCTTGCAGAAGACGCATTGATCATTGGTCGTTTGAACTGTGATGAGTTCGCCATGGGTAGTTCCAACGAAACCTCTTTCTATGGAAAAGTAGGAAACAATTTGCGTCATACACATACTCCGGGTGGTTCATCCGGTGGTTCAGCTGTTGCTGTTTCCGGTGGAATGTGTACCGTTGCGCTTGGATCCGATACAGGTGGTTCCATCCGCCAACCGGCATCATTCACGGGAACTGTAGGATACAAACCTACGTACGGTCGCGTAAGTCGCTTCGGCTTGATCGCTTATGCCTCTTCTTTTGATCAGATCGGACCATTTACCAACTCAGTGGAAGACGCTGCTTTGGTGATGGAGATCATGGCAGGAAAAGATCCGCATGATGCCACGAGCTCTTCGAAAACAAACGACATCTCTACACAATTCGAAACGCCTAAAAAGTTGCGAATCGCCTATTTACAGGAAGCTGTAGAGAACGAAAGTGTTAGTTTAGATGTGCGCAATCGCACCGTTGAGATCCTGAATCAACTAGAAGCAGCCGGACACGAAATTGCACCGGTTTCCTTTCCATACCTGGATTATTTAGTGCCAACCTATTACGTGTTGACGACAGCTGAAGCTTCTTCAAACCTGTCTAGATTCGATGGTGTGCATTACGGCTACCGTTCTGAACAAGCGAAAGGTGTGGAAGAAACGTATGTACTTTCCAGAACAGAAGGATTTGGCACGGAAGTAAAACGTCGTATCATGGCCGGAACATTCGTGCTTTCTCATGGATACTACGACGCGTATTACACGAAAGGCATGAAGGTGCGTCGTGTATTGAAAAATAAAACCAAAGAAATTTTTGCGCAGTACGACGTGCTCTTACTGCCAACAACGCCAGATACGGCTTTTGAATCCGGTTCTTTGACGGATCCGATCCAAATGTATCTGCAAGATATCTTTACAGTTCATGCCAACCTGACAGGAAATCCGGCTATCTCTTTACCACTTGGAAAACATAGCAATGGTTTGCCATTTGGAATTCAGTTGATGGCTGACGATTTCAAGGATCAGGAATTATTGAACTTCTCACAGCATTTGATGCAAACAATCGTCTAAGCCTATGCAGCAGTCACTTCGTTTTTTCCTTCTGATTTGTCTTTTGGCAGTTCGTGTGTCCTTACAGGCGCAGCCTATCCCTACAAATTCAGCAGTCGGAAACGAGGATGCCTTCATTCGTGTGATTGAGCAGACATTGAGCTTGTATTACGCGGATTTTTCTAAAAATGGCAAAGCCGACTCGATCATTGATGCCTTGGGTTACGAAGCAGGAACTACTCCTACTTTCACGGATGAAGTTTACTGTCAGCGACTTGCCAAAATGAACGAGGTATCTGACTTCGGTTTTGATTGCAACAACGTTTCCCTTTCAACCATTAAATTTTTTGCTGCTCAGCGTCGCAATTTCGCTAAAGTAGTTCTGGGTAGATCCAGCATCTATTTCGACATGTACGAAGAGAAATTGGCAGAATATAGTTTGCCATTGGAGCTAAAATATTTATCTGTAATTGAATCGGGTTTGCGTCCGCAAGTAAAGTCACGCGCCGGAGCACTTGGTTTGTGGCAATTCATGTACGCTACCGGAAAGCAATACGGTTTGATGGAGAATTCCTACATAGACGAGCGCATGGATCCGGTAAAATCTACGGATGCAGCCTGTCGTTATTTGAAGAAATTATTCGACATCTACGATGATTGGAACTTGGCTTTGGCCGCATATAACGCCGGCCCTGGTAACGTGAACAAAGCAATTCGCAGATCCGGAGGAAAGCGCACTTATTGGGAAGTTCGTCCGTTCCTACCAAAAGAAACACAAGGATACGTGCCTAACTTCATTGCAGCAGCTTATTTGCTGACTTATCACGCAGAGCACAATATTTTGCCGGCTGAACCAAAGATCACTTATTACCAGCTAGACACGATGTGTTTGAATCGCGGGATTCATATGCAAACGATCGAGCGCTTGGTAAATTGGACAGTAGCAGATATTCAAGGCTTGAATCCGATCTACAAGACTTCTTACATTCCAACTACATCGCCTCAGCAATGCATCACCGGACCGTTAGAAAAAATTGGTCTTTTGGTTAGCTTGGAAGATAGTTTGTATGCCTTGGAGCGCCGCATGTACGGTAGTGCGACGAACACGCCGATCCAAGTAACACCACCAAATCCAAATAATCAGGATCAGTTGGTAGTTTCCAATCCAACACAAGGCAACAACGGTCCTACGAGCAAAGTGGTTACCACGATCAAATACACCTATCACCGCGTAAAACCGGGTGAGAATTTGGGTAAGATCGCCGCTCAGTACAACGTTTCCATCCAAAATATCATGGAATGGAACAATTTGGCCAGCACACAGATCAATGTGGGTCAAATGCTGAAGATCCAGACAAAAGTGACCACAACGGTGGAAAACACGAACGTTCCGGATACGCAAGAGGATAACAGTGGCGGAAAAACACCTGAAGAAGTTCAGAACGGCAACGAACCGGACGTTCAGGAGCCTGCACCCACAACACCTGCACCAGTAGTCAAAAAATACTATACGGTTCGCGGCGGTGATACCTACGCGAAAATTGCCGGAAAACATGGAATTACTGTTGCGCAATTGAAACGTTTGAATCCGGGAGTCAATTCAGGTAAATTGCGTGTTGGTCAGAAACTACGCGTCAAATAATCTCCATTACGTGCAACGGTTAGCAGTTGTCATCATTACTCTCAACGAGGAACGCAATATTGAACGATGCATTCGCTCGGTGCGCGACCTTGCCGACGAGATCATCGTTTTGGACGCCTTTTCCACCGACAACACAGCCAGTATTTGTAAAGACTTAGGAGTTCGTTTCGAACAACGCGAATGGGAAGGTTATTCTGCTACCAAAAACTACCTGAATTCACTTGTTTCTTCTGATTACATACTTTCATTGGATGCCGATGAAGCCATAAGCGAAGCGTTGTATCAAGAGATCAAGGCAGAAAAAGCAAATGGATTCAAGGGAACCTACTCCGTAAATCGCATGACCAATTACATGGGAAAATGGATCAAACATTCCGGTTGGTTTCCGGATATCAAACCGCGCCTTTTTCCCAAAGAAGGATCTTACTGGGACGGAGCCTACGTCCATGAAACATTGGTGCATCCCGGAGGAGAACTAAAAACTTTCCAGGGTATTTTGGAACATTACTCCTACTATTCGTACCTGGATCACCGCGCTCGTGCCGATAAATATTCGGTGCTAACAGCACAGAAATTCCATGCAGCCGGCAAACATGTGGGGCCATTCAAACCATACATCAGTGCCATTGGTCGTTTTATTGCCATGTATTTCATTAAATTAGGCTTTCTGGATGGATGGGCAGGATTCAAGATCGCACAGATCAGTGCCGCCTCAAACATCTTAAAGTATCAGGAAATCAGAAGACTCAATCGTGAAGGAAAGCACTAATTGGAACGGTAAACGCATTGTGATCAGTCGTACAGACAGTATTGGCGATGTCTTGCTTACATTGCCCGTTACAGCCTGGTTGAAAAAACACTTTCCCGATTGCCACATCACGTTCTTGTGTAAGAACTATACAGCGCCAATCGTTCGACATTATACAGCGATCGATGACGTGTTGATTCTGGACGAACTGGAAAAACTCTCGGAAAGCCAACAAATCGAGCGCATTCAAAACGGCAAGTTCGATGCAGTTGTACATGTTTTCCCGCGAAAGGAATTGGCTAAGCTTTTTAAAAAAGCGAAAGTTCCGGTGCGTATTGGTACCTCACACCGTTTGTTTCATTTCCTCACGTGCAACGTTCGTCCGAATTTTACGCGCAAAGGATCACCCCTGCACGAGGCACAATTGAACTTTGAACTCATGCGCCCTTTTGGTCTGAAGGAGATTCCGGCTTTTGAGGATTTACATGCGTATACCACGTTATTCCAAGTAAAAGCAACGGAATTACCTGCTTTCTTGAACATCGATCCTCAAAACGGATTCGTGATCCTACATCCGAAATCACAAGGAAGTGCCCGCGAATGGCCGATGGAAAAATACATAGAACTAGCTCATCGCTTAGCGGAACACAACTACGTGGTGTTGTTTACCGGAACCGAAAAAGAAGGTGCCTTATTTCGATCTGAGCTTCCGGCTCTTCCTCGGATCATTGATACAACCGGTAAGCTAACGATTGATCAGTTGATCTTATTGATCAGTAAATCTAAAGCATTAGTAGCTTGTAGTACAGGCCCCCTGCACCTTGCCGGATTTTTAGGGATTCGTGCAGTAGGTTTATTTGCACCAAAAATTCCGATTCATCCAGGTCGTTGGCAAGCATTGGGAGAGCGATCCATTGCATTGGTAAATGACCCTGCCTGTCCGCGTTGTATGAAAGGCGAATCGTGTAACTGCATAGCAGAGATTTCTGTGGATCGCCTGTTCCAAAATCTACTCAACGTATGACGATCCTAAAATGGCTACTGTATTCCAACACGTGGGTTGCAGGCTGTTTTGGAGTACTTCTTTACGGATTCTCAGTCCTTAATCAGGTGGAAAACGCAGCAATCTATGCCATTTGGGGATTTTCTGGAACAATTGCCGCCTACCAATTACATCGTTTATTGCGTTTGCGTCAAATAGCTCCAACTGACAACCCACGCTTGCAGTGGATGCTGCAATACCGCCATTTTCAATGGATCTGGTTCCTCATCCATTGGTCGATCTTCGCATTTCTCAGCATTACCTTCCCGTGGACCGTTCCAGCATTCCTAACCTTATTGGTCTTAGGAATCATTACCGGATTGTATGCACTACCCTTGGGAAATCTGTCTGGATTACGCAGCCTTCCATTTCTAAAGAACTTACTAATAGCTGGAAGTTGGTGTAGTTTGCTAGTTGTTCCGTTGTTACAGCAACAAATTTCCATTCCTGTGGTAGAATTAGCACTTATATTTGGAGCCGTTTATATTCAGATCATTCCATTTGATCTGCGAGATATCGAACACGATCACCACGCCATGCGCACCATTCCACAGTTGATTGGACGCAGAGACAGCTTGTTTTTTTACGGTGCCATGATAGCTGTTATAACACTATTTTTGTTATTCTTAGATTATTCGATCATCATAGTTTCAACGTATTCAATAGTTGGTATTCTTGGTGTTGCAAAACCGCCTAAAAAAAATCAGCTAGAATTCTACGAAGTCCTTTGGGAATTGCCTTTAATGATTCTAGGATTAATTTTTTTGATGGTGCGGGTGATTTAAATCTAGCCAAAAAGATTGTTTGTTAACTTTGCCGCAACATTCAAGAAATGCACATGGCAACAATCGCAGATTACAACTTTCAAGGAAAACGTGCGTTAGTGCGCGTTGATTTCAATGTTCCATTGAACAAGGAAACATTAGAAGTAACAGATGACACGCGCATCCGTGCCGCGCTTCCTACTATCAAACACATTTTGGAGAATGGAGGTAGCGTCGTTTTGGCTTCTCACCTAGGTCGTCCGAAAGAAGGGCCGGAAGATAAATTCTCTTTACGTCACATTGTTTCGCGCATTGAAAGCTTGTTGGGGAAATCGGTGAAGTTCTCGAACGATTGTGTTGGAGCTGCTGCTTTTGAAATGAGTGCAGCATTGAAGCCGGGCGAAGTCTTGTTGTTGGAAAACGTACGTTTCTACAAGCAAGAAACTGCAGGAACGGAATCCTTTGCTGCGGATTTGGCAAAACATGGCGATTGTTATGTGAATGATGCATTCGGTACTGCGCATCGCGCGCATGCTTCAACAACAGTTGTTGCGAAATTCTTTCCAAATGATAAAATGTTTGGATTCTTGTTGGAAGCTGAGATAAAGAGCGTTGACCGCGTATTGAATAGCGACGACAAACCTTTGACAGCCATTGTAGGTGGAGCGAAAGTTTCATCCAAGATCACGATCATCGAGCGTTTGTTGGAGAAAGTTGACAACCTCATTGTTGGTGGAGGAATGGCCTACACCTTTGTGAAAGCGCAAGGTGGCGAAGTGGGTTCTTCTTTGGTAGAAGATGATTTCTTGACTGTTGCAAACGACATTTTAGCGAAAGCAAAGGCAAAAGGCGTGAATTTGTACATTCCAACAGATACGATCATTGCCGACAAATTTGATAATAACGCCAGCACGCAATTGGTGCCAATCGGACAAATTCCGAGTGGCTGGATGGGCTTGGATGTTGGTCCCGATACAATCAAAGCTTGTACAGAAATTATCGAAAACTCAAAATTGATCTTGTGGAATGGTCCAATGGGCGTATTCGAAATGAGCAATTTCCAAAAAGGAACTGTTGAAGTGGCTCAAGCTATCGTTCGTGCAACTGCAAAAGGTGGGTTCTCATTGATCGGTGGAGGTGACTCCGTTGCGGCGATCAATCAATTTGGCTTGGCCGACAAAGTGAGTTATGTTTCTACAGGAGGTGGTGCGATGTTGGAATACTTGGAAGGCATCGAACTTCCGGGAATCAAAGCGATCCGCGAGTAATACTTAAAAATATCCATTAGAAAACCGCTGGGAAACTGGCGGTTTTTTTGTGGGATAGTACAGAAAAAGATATTCATCTACCAACTTTTTGAAATCATTACTCGTTCAAAGCAATAATAAATAATCATGAGATCTGCTTTTTTCCTCGCCGGCCTTTTAATCATAATCAAAGTGCAGGCACAAAACCTAGTTCCCAATCCAGGTTTTGAAGACACTTTGGGTTGTCCGTATCAGTGGGACGGGATACAAATGGGATATGCTGCCAATTGGTTTCAACCTACATGGGGCTCCTCAGATCTATTTACAGGATGTTATTTAGTGCCACAGAGTTTCAATGGATATCAAGACGCACACGGCGGTAGTTCCTACGGCGGGTTCATTACAAGTTGCCACAAACCGTTTGGCTGCGATTCTACGAATCCCAACAGGGAATACCTATCAGCAAGGCTTAACCAAACATTGATACAAGGACAACTTTATTACTGCACGTTTCATATTAGCAGAGCAGACAGTGTGCAGTATGCAAGCAAATTAGGCGTTCTATTCTCCGATAGCTTGTCACAAGCCAGCACCATGCCTTTACCTTACACTCCTCAATTTGAAACCACTACTGCACATTTTGATAAACTTTCGTGGACAGAGATTAGTTTTTCCTTTGTAGCAACCGGGGACGAAGATTTTATTACAATTGGAAACTTCAGGAATGATTTAGAATCAGACATCGTTTACACTGGAGATGGAGGAGACCAATCGAATTGGGAGTATTTATTTGCTTACTATTACATTGACGACATCTGCCTTTCTCCTGATTCTCAATATTGCAAAGGAGAGGTTGGTTTAAACGAATATGATAAGTTAGACATTGAATTAATTCGTATCACAGATATGTTCGGCAATACGGTCAAAGAAACATCTAACACCTTGCTGTTATATCATTATAGCGATGGCAGCATTCAAAAAAGAATTCATTTGGAATAGCTAAAGGCTTCTTGTGTGTCCAAATGTGACTAACTTATCAGTACGGTATATGAATTTCAAGTACGGAATTTTGCAACAATTTTAATGATCCAAGGTCACATCTTTGGGGTAGTTAAATTGATTGGTATGAAAAAATTGATCTTTATATTATTCCTCAACGGCATGGGCATGATTCATGCACAAAATGATTCTCTGAATAAAAACGAACCTAAATTACTTGCGGCAAGAATTGGAACAGGGTTATTGGGTTACCAAGGATTTGAATCAGACAGTTATTTCAATCCTATATCCTATTACTTTCGTGGACAAGCCACCTTTAACGGTAAGCATTTTATGAAATCGGGACTGATGCTACAATACCGAAACAGCCTCGATATTACCTTGTTCAGTGAGTATACACCTGATCCAAGCTTTGCCGCTTATTACACGTTAGGCCACAACGAAAGTAAACGTTGGTTTGAATGTTATGGCAATTTAGGAGCTGGTGTTCATTTTGGAAAATTAAAGGATGTAAAATCATTTGATTTCTCCCCAGAAATAGAAGTTGATGCCGGATTTACCTTTAAACCATTAAAAAATATCGGGTTTGGAATCCAGGCGCAAGGAACCATTAATCCATTTTTCTTTTCAGCATCCGTTGGAACCCATATTTCCTATTGCATTCCGTACAAACGATCTAATTAATTTGGATGTATAATTACTTGTCCAACACTTTCGGAATGCGGAAGTAATCAGAATCTTTTTTAGGAGCGTTCTTAAGAGCTTGGGCTTGAGTAAGTGTCACTTCCGCTTCGTCGTCGCGCAACACATTTAACTCATCACTCATAAAGATCAGTGGTTCTACCTCATCTGTTGGGATCTCAGACAATTTCCCCATGAAGTTGATGATCTTATCCAAATCTTGACGGATAGCAACTTTCGCTTCGCCTTCGAAGCGCAAACGAGCCAAATGGGCAATGTGATCGATCGTTTCGTCTGTGATATGCATGGTGCAAAGATAATACTTTCTCAGTGCATAAGACCACGTTCTCGTAAAGGAGCCGCAATTGTTTTAAAACAACGCGCTTCCAACTCTTTCTCTGTCAGTTGTTTAACGTCATTAACAGAGATGTACGGATGGACCACGATTCGAGAAATTCCGGGATGGGCATAATCGAGCTGGTCTGGATCGGAGAACAGGTGATAATTATCTAAAAATGTCAGTGGCACAATCGGAATACCGGTACTCTTTGCCAATTTGAAAGCTCCTTCTTTGAATGGAATCATCTGCGGTCGATCGTTATCCGGAATTCCGCCTTCTGGAAAAATCACCAGCGACCAGCCATTTTCAATTGCCTTTTTTGCTTGGATGAAAGATTTTGCCGCTTTGACGCGATCCTTGCGGTGTACCGGAATGTTCAATTTTTTGAAAAAGGTCTTAACAAGAGGATAACTCAAGATCTCGCTTTTGCCCATAAACAAAAACCGGTGTTTTGGCAGAATTGAATACATCAAGAAAATATCGAAATATGATGTGTGGTTGGCGACGATCAGGTAGGGTCCTTCCGGCAAGGGATGATTCTTAATCCGCCACACATGTACCAAACACAATACACGTACAGTAAAACTCCACATCACATTGATCGGAAAACTAAACCTGCGCCATTTCAATCTTTGCAGAGTGATCAAGATGAAAGGATAGAAGAAAAGTAATGTCGCAACGAACACGATACCAACCCACAATTTGTAGACGAAGCAGAGCGCACCTATCACTTTTCTCATGACCCAAAAATACGGTATTTTGAACGCTGTTCCAAGCCGTTTCAGAGATGAAATCGGGGTAAGATTCTACAAATTGTGGTATTTTCGCACCAAATTCAGACCGATGGCACGTATTTTAACAGGTATTCAAAGTACAGGTACCCCGCATTTGGGAAATTTATTGGGTGCAATTTTTCCAGCGATCGAAATGTCGCAACAGGCAGGAAACGATTCATTTTTGTTCATTGCCGATATGCACTCCTTGACGCAAATCAAAAATGGAGATGAATTGCGCGAGAACACGTACTCTACTGCAGCAGCGTGGCTTGCAAGTGGATTGAATCCTGAAAACACCACTTTCTATCGCCAAAGTGATGTGCCCGAGGTAACGGAATTGACCTGGTATTTGCTGTGTTATTTCCCCTTTTCTCGCATGGAATTAGCGCATTCCTTTAAAGATAAAAAGGATCGTTTGAGTGACGTGAATGGTGGGCTATTTACCTATCCTATGCTTATGGCTGCTGACATTTTGATGTATGATGCCGAGTTCATTCCGGTGGGAAAGGATCAGGAGCAACACATTGAGATGACACGCGACGTTGCTAGTCGTTTTCATGCAGTTAATGGCGAAACTTTTGTTTTACCAGAGGCGCGCATCAATGAAGAAACCAAATTGATCCCCGGAACAGACGGTGAAAAAATGAGTAAATCCCGCAACAACTTCATCGATATCTTTCTTCCCGAAAAAGCCTTGAAAAAACAAGTGATGGCTATAGTTACGGATAGTAAAGGCCTAGAAGACGTAAAAGATCCTGATAGCTGTAATGTGTTCAAGCTATACGAACTATTGGCCAGTCAGGAAGAAATTGCAGAAATGCGCAAAAATTACTTGCAAGGTGGATTTGGATACGGGCATGCAAAAACCGCTTTGTTGGACTTGATCTTGACGAAATTCGCTGCACACCGCGAAAAATACAACCACTTAATGGCGAACAAGAACGAGTTGGATGACCTGCTGGCGATCGGTGCTACTAAGGCTAGAACAATTGCTCAAGCCACTTTGAAGCGTGTTCGGCAAAAGGTTGGATACTAGATGTTTGATATAGCAAGTAAATATTTTTGGAATCAAGTATACCACAGAATAAATAATTTGTATATTTGAATCACTTATGTTACACCAACATAAACTACTCTTATTAAACCAACATGTTAAAGCTCCTCCTCCAAGGGGCTTTTTCTTTTTGTTCAAAATGGCATAAAAGCATTAAAAATTAGACGGTTTATCTGACCATGCCGAAGCAATTGTTATATTTGCTACCTACGACTGAAAAGACTCCTTATGTTAAAACACGTAATTGCTTTAGCCTCAATCATTTTGGTGATCGTTTCTTGTTCAAATCCGGATGAGGATCTGGCAAACAAAAAAGCTGTTGGTGGAGCACGCTACGGCGGTGAATTCCGTTTTATGTCTCCAGAAAAAGTTGCAAGTTTACTTCCGTTACAGGCAGTTGACCTTTACTCGCAACGTATGACCACACAGATCTTTGATCAACTTTTACGTCTGGACCCAAGTGGTAAAAATGTAATTCCAAGCGTGGCAGAAACTTATACCGTTTCTCCTGATGGTAAAACATACACTTTCAAAATTCGCAAGGGAGTTTATTTCCATAACGATGAGTGTTTTGGTGGTGACGGTCGTGAATTGACTGCCGAAGATGTCAAGTTTACATTCGACATGGCTTGCAGCGGCTTGAAAATAAACGAAGTGAGCTGGTTGTTGGTAGAGCGTATCGAAGGTGCGTCTGCATTCAACAAAGCAACAAAAACAACATTCAAGGAAGGTGGCGTTAGCGGCATCAAAGCATTAGACAACCATACTTTGACAATAAAATTAAAGCAACCATTCTCCGGATTCGATAAAATTCTGGCTTATTCTGGTTTTGGAATATTCCCACGTGAAGCTTACGACACCTATGGCAATGATCTGATTAACCATCCTGTTGGTTCCGGACCGTTCATGCTAGAGGAAAAATCAGCAGATAAAATCGTTTTGAAACGAAATCCGAACTATTGGCGCAAAGATGAATTCGGAAATCAATTACCTTTCTTGGGTCGTATTATCATGACTTATTCTACAAACAAGAAAAGTGAATTATTAGCATTCCGTAACCAAGAAATTGATTTGGTAATGGAAATTCCGGCCGAAGAAGTTGAAAATGTATTGGGATCATTAGCCGAAGCACAGGCAGGTAAAACTGTGAAGCATAAAGTAGATTCTAAACCATCATTCTCGATGACATTCATAGGTTTTGCTCACAAGAATCCAATCTTCCAAGATATAAATGTGCGTAAAGCTTTTAACTTGGCTTTAGACCGCGAAGAATTGGTGAACAACGAATTAATGGGTGAAGGTTATGCGATCAGCAATGGAATGATCCCTAATTCAGAATTCTTTAATGCGAGCAAAGTAAAAGGATACACTCCAGACGTTGCAAAAGCGAAAGCATTATTAGCAACAGCTGGTTATCCGGATGGTAAAGGATTTCCGATGGTTACTCTTTACGTAAACGGAACCAAAGATTCAGATCGTCACCGTTTGGCAAAAGGCGTTGCAAAACAATTGAAAGAAAAACTAAATGTGACCATTCAAGTGAAATTGGTGAGCATCGAAGAACGAAACAAAGTTGTTTCTAACGGTACTGCAGCAATGTGGGTGAGTGGTTGGATCGCAGATTATCCGGATGGAGAAAGCTTTATGAGCTTGTTCTATGGGGGCAACATCCAAGACAACGCTAAATTCATTAACCCGTTCAAATACAAAAGCACAGTATTCGATGGTTTGTACGAAGCGGCCAACAAAGAATTGGATGCAAGCAAGCGTCACGATTTATTAATAAAATGCGACCAAACAATTATCGATGACGCAGTTGTAATGCCAATCATCTCTGACGATTTCATTACAATGATCAATTCACGCATTCGAAATTTTGAGACTAACTCATTGGAAAATTTAGACTTTTCTTCTATTTTTATAAAGGAGTTGAAATAGTCAATTCCGATATGTTTAACAATTAATAGGCTCTCTGCTTGCAATTGAAAGGCAGTCCAAGGCGGATTGCCTTTTTTTGTTGCATAATCTGTACTTAACATTTAGGAAACATCCTACTGGTAGCTTTGTGTTTTAAGGAAAACATGAGCACAATCCCACTTGTTTCTGGACAAAATAAAACGCAAATTTGTAGTATGAGCTATATCAATAGAGAGTTGAGTTGGCTTTCATTCAATGAACGCGTATTGCAGGAAGCCATGGATCCGATGGTGCCTTTGATCGAACGCATTCGTTTCTTAGGAATTTACTCCAATAATATGGATGAATTCTACCGCGTTCGGGTGGCAAACATCAAGCGCATGATCTCATTACAAAATAAGAAAGTGGAAGGTTTCTCCGGAACACCACGCGCCTTGTACGACGAGATTCGGGCCGTAGTTGTTAGACAACAAAAGAAATTTGAAGAGACCTATAACGACATCCTGGAATCACTGAAAAAAGACGGTATTCAACAGCTTACTGAAAAAACTGTTAGTAATGCGCAAAAAGAAGAATTGCAACACTACTTCAATGAACAGGTAATACATGATCTCGTTCCAATTATCCTTGAGAAGAAAACCCCGCTTCAGAAAGTACGAGACAAAGCCATTTATCTGGCAATAAAGATGGAATGGGACAGTAAACGCAAAGTGCGTTATGCGCTCATCGAAGTGCCTACGACCATACCCCGCTTCTATATTCTAAGATCAGAGGGCTCCATCAACTTTATCTTGATAGACGACATTATCCGGCTGAATTTAAACAGTGTCTTCACCATTTTTTCATACGATTCCATTGAAGCATTTACATTTAAATTCACGCGTGACGCGGAACTCAACCTAGATGATGATGTGAGCATGTCACTCATTGAAAAAATGGAGAAAAGTATCAAACTACGCAAAAAAGGCGAACCCGTTCGCGTGGTTTTTGATCATCAAATGCCAGAAGACCTGCTTTCTACCGTCCTTCGTTCACTGAATATATCTCGAACTATTAATTCCATTCCGGGTGGTCGTTACCACAATTTCAAAGACTTCATGCGTTTCCCGGATTTTGGAAAGAAAAACTATCTGTTTCCGCAATACGAAGCTGCAGCTCATCCAGATTTAGCTGAAACATCAAGTTTGATCAAACAGATCCAAAAAAAGGATATTTTACTGCACTTTCCGTATCAACGATTTGATCACGTGGTGGATCTGTTGCGCGAGGCAGCCATCGATCCGAAGGTAAAAAGCATTAAGATCAATGTCTATCGGGTTGCTAAAAACTCGCAGGTTATGAATGCTTTGATCAATGCTGTTCGTAACGGGAAACACGTAATGGCGGTACTTGAGCTTCAGGCACGCTTTGATGAGGAGAACAATTTGTATTGGGCTGAAAAGCTCAAAGATGAGGGCGCCCAAGTAGTTTATGGATACGAAAATTTAAAGATCCATTCCAAATTGATTCAAATCAAACGGGTCAGTAATAAAAAAGAGCAGTTGATCACCTATGTTGGTACGGGAAATTTCAATGAAAGAACTTCCAAGATCTACACTGATTTGGGGTTGATCACGGTTGACAAACGTATCGGCACAGAAGTGCAGCATGTTTTCCAAATGATGGAACACAGCCTACATCGCCACACCTTCCGTTATTTAATGGTATCTCCGATCAATACGCGTCGCAAACTCATGCAACTCATTCAGCAAGAGATCAGCTTTGCTAAAGCAGGAAAACCAGCACGAATTCAAATGAAGATCAATAACCTGGTCGACAAAAAACTCATTGATAAATTGTACGAAGCCTCAACTGCTGGCGTCGAGATCGATCTCATCGTTCGCGGTGTATGTTGTTTGGTGCCGGGAATTAAGAAAACAAGTGAGCGCATCCGAGTGATCAGTATTGTTGACCGATTTTTGGAACATTCGCGTTTTATGATCTTTCACAACAATGGTAATCCGCATTACTATTTGACATCAGGAGACTGGATGGAACGCAATCTCGACAAGCGTATTGAAGTGGGTTGTCCGGTGTATCAAAAAGACATTCAAGCCGAACTCCAATTACTTTTTGACACCCAATGGAGAGACAATGTGAAGGCACGGATCATCGATAAAAAGCAATTGAACCATCACGTTGAAACGCATGAACCTCTTATGCATTCACAAGTATGGCTTCAAGCATATTACCAGGATAAAATGAAGGGATCGGAGTAATTACTCTTCCGACTGTAATTTTTCTGCGAATTCTCTAGTGATCAAAGGCAAGAAGATTTCGATCAAAACACCGCCGCTTTGACGCTCACGGATGACGTAACTGGATGCAGATTTGTTCATTTTGTTCAATAAGAACAAGCGGTCATTGATCACTTTCGTAGCACGCGTGGAATCTACCGCTTTCAACCCTTTTCCATTGTCCTGAATACGGATTGCCAATTCATTATTTCCTAAAAGTGTAAAGGTGATGCGCAACTCACCTGTATGACCCAATTTATCGAAACCTTGTTCGACGGTACTTTCAATAAATGGCTGTAGGATCATAGTTGGAATGCACACATCCTTCGCATCAAGCAGGTCATCTAACTCAAAATGATAGGTGAAATCATTATTCCTTCTTTTTTGTTGAATTTCGAGATACAACTTCAAAAACTCGATCTCTTGGTCAAGGGTCAGGAAATCATCACCGGAATGCTCCAATAATTGTTTGATTAATTTAGAGAACAAACCAACGCGCTTATTGAAGTCGCTGTCCGAGGTATGTTGCTGCAAGCCGTTCAAAGCAGCATAAATGAAATCCGGATTGATTCGCGCCTTATTCAAACGGTGTTGAATCTCCAGTTTCTTTTGACGCATTTTGATCGATCGTTGACGGAATACCATAAACAAATAGAACGCTAAAAGAGCAAAGATTACCCAGCCTACGGTTATCAACTTATTTCTCAAATCACCGATCTCGCGCTGTTTTTGCAAAAGTTGCTGATCTTGCTCATATTCAGCAGCTGTCTTTTCGAGTCTGACGCGGTGGTATTTTTCCTCCAACTCATTGTATGCCTTTTTACTTTCAAGTTGCTTCACACTATCACGCATGATACTTAGGTCCTCGTAAACCGTAAGCGCACGTTCGTATTCACCACTCAATTTGGAACAGTTGTACAACAATTCCAAGGCATTCTTCACTTTATAAGGATTGTTTACTCGAGTAGCATTAAACAAAGACGAATCTGCGAAATGATACGCTTTTTCGTATTGTTTCAACTCCAGATAAATATCCGCCATGTCAGAAAAAATACCTTCTCTGTCATAAAAATCGATTCCGGGTTTTGTAAACTGTAAGGCGCTATCAAGGTATTGTAATGCAACACGGAAATTGCGTTCGTGGTAAGCCTTATCTTCCATCAGGTTATAACCTTTGATGAACGACTCTTTGTAACCTATTCTTTTTGCCAGACGCAATCCAAAATCTGCCGCAAAGTATGCCGAATCAAGCAATGCAAGGTTGTTCGACGCCTGAGAATGGTAGTAGTAACGGGTGGATAAACTAAACAAATGGTCCACTTTATTTGGTCCGTCAGGAAGCTGTTGTACCAATGGATGAGCCGCAAACATGAAGTTTCTGGATTTCTCTTCATCCTTCAATTTCGACTGCGCTGTAGACAAGGCCAACAAAACTTTACTTTGCAATTGAAGATTCCGAGTTTTCTTCAACAAACTCAACGCTTTCGTGTAGGAATCAACTGAAAATTTGAAATCGCCTTTTTTGAGGTATAATTCCCCATAACCAATATAATTCTCTATAAACGAGGCACGCTGACAACGCAG
This sequence comes from uncultured Fluviicola sp., assembly GCA_964383785.1. Taxonomy (GTDB): domain Bacteria; phylum Bacteroidota; class Bacteroidia; order Flavobacteriales_D; family Crocinitomicaceae; genus Fluviicola. Next base: position 7,682 of record CAYLJB010000022.1, on the reverse strand, counting down.
ACTATCTAGAATAAAGCGTTCGCGTTCCAGGTATTTTTCAGCAGTAGTCAATTGACCTTTTGACAAATGGTACTCGGCGCGCAGGTGGTGAGAAAATGCTTTGCAACGAGGGGCAGGCATCTTAGAAAAATTCCACGATTCACGCAGTAAATTGCGTGGTTCATAGCTTGAAATTGAATCGAAATCGCGTTTCTTAACAAACGACTCGATGGGATCACACGAACACTTGTTCTGTGCTTGCACAAATGTTGCAGTCAGACTCAAGAAAACGATGAAAACCCAATAACGCATGATGTGTTTCGAACTATGAATTTCAAATTTAGCAAATCTGCTTACATAACTCGTTAAAAGCAGAGAATCTTTACTGGAACAGGCCAAAACAAAAAGAGGTCCTCTTGCGAAGACCCCTTCTTGACTTGTGTTACTACTTATGCTACTCTGAGCTCACCTAAAAATTATACGATAATCCAAATGTCAACGGGTAAACAGCTGCTGTTTTATCGGTGTCAAACATCGGCAATACGTTGTAGTTTGCAAACACACCCCAATCTTTATATCCTAACTTCACAGCGGCATCCAAGCGGAAAGCGTTCAAGCCATAGGTTCCGCGGTTGCGCACTTTAGCTTCGTTCTTATCCGATTCGATCACGGCTTTTGTGCTTGAACCGATACGCACACCACCAATCACCCCTGCTGCCAAGTAAAATCCCTTGTCACCGTCATCTGAAGTACAGAATTCCAACATCAATGGCGCTGTAAGGTAAATTGCGCGTAATTTGTTCTTCTTGTAATCATTCACTGAATCCGTAACTACCCACAAAGAATCCACAGAATAATTCAAATTGTACTGTTTCAATCCAATTTGTGTCCAGTTAAACCCTAAACCTGTAGTGATTCCCACATAATTCTTGTAGATTGGGAACTTGTGTTCCAATACGTTCAGATTCCAACTGAAAGATTTGCCCGGATCATTCTCCCACTGCGGATCATTTGGAAAGCTTGATTTCATACTGCTGTTCAAAAGGAGTGTTGGACCAAATTCCAAACCTGCCCAATGTGCCTCGATGGATTCCAATTCCTCTTCATCCGGTTCAGCATTAATTGTATCGCCTTCCTCAACTTTCACTTCAGAACCTTTTGGTGAAATAACGATCACCTCACTTCCCCCTAATTTGAATCGCGTTGTATCCGGATCCTCTTGTGCATTCAAACTTCCCATCAGTAAAAATGCCAACACACTTGTCATTACTGTTTTCATAACTTTATCTTTTTCTAATTGTTTTCTTTTTCCAACCCGTCATCGGGTGTTTCAGTCGTAAGACCTTCAAGTCACATTTTTGTTACAGCTGGGATGCAATTTTTTTAAATAATTTTTCTATCTATTTGATTTTATTTGTGTTAATCGAGATAAAAAATCATTTTTGTATGTAACAAAACGAAGGAACAGCTTTAAAAACGCGTCCAAACTGCTTGTGAAGCTGCGCTCAGCGTGTGCCAGAAAAAGCTATCTTTGCAGCCGATAATTTTTCGTTTATGTACAGATCACATACTTGTGGCGAATTACGCGCTACACACATCGGACAACAAGTTACACTAGCAGGATGGGTTCAACGTTCACGCGATTTGGGAGGAATGACCTTCGTAGACTTGCGTGATCGTTATGGAATTACCCAATTGGCATTTAACTTGGAAGAAAATGCAGATCTGTGCATGCAAGCACGCAAGTTGGGACGAGAATTCGTGATCCAAGCCAAAGGAACGATCATCGAACGTGCAAGTAAGAATGCTAACTTGCCTACGGGAGATATTGAAATTCAAGTGAGTGAATTAACGATCCTGAACGCTGCTAAAACACCGCCTTTCACCATTGAGGATGAAACAGATGGTGGAGATGAATTACGCGCGCAATACCGTTACTTAGACTTGCGCAGAAATCCGGTGCAACAGAAATTGATGTTGCGTAACCGTGTGGCTTTAGAAACAAGAAAATACTTAGACGCTCAAGGATTCTGGGACGTGGAAACGCCTTACCTCATCAAGTCTACTCCTGAAGGTGCACGTGATTTCGTAGTGCCATCACGCATGAACCAAGGAGAATTCTATGCTTTACCGCAGTCGCCACAAACCTTCAAGCAATTGCTCATGGTATCTGGTTTCGACCGCTACTATCAGATTGTAAAGTGTTTCCGCGATGAAGATCTTCGTGCTGACCGCCAGCCGGAGTTTACGCAGATCGACTGTGAAATGGCCTTTGTGGAGCAAGAAGACATTCTAAACACCTTCGAAGGATTGGTGAAACACCTCTTCAAAACAGTGAAAGGAATTGAATTTGATGGTCCATTCCCGCGTATGGATTATGCAGAAGCGATGGCAAAATATGGATCAGACAAACCGGATATCCGCTTTGGGATGGAGTTTGCTGATTTGAAAGCAGCAACTGCCGGAAAAGATTTTGTGGTGTTTGATAGCGCCGAGGCGGTGATCGGAATTGCCGTTCCAGGAGCAAGTGAATATACACGCAAGCAGTTGGACGAGATCACTGAATGGGTAAAACGTCCACAGATCGGTGCTAAAGGCTTGGTCTATGTAAAATGCAATGCTGACGGGACCTTCAAAAGTTCTGTAGATAAATTTTACGATGAAGCAGCGCTGAAAGTATGGGCCGAATTAACTGGAGCGAAAGCAGGCGATTTGATCTTTGTTTTGAGCGGTGATCTGGATAAAACACGCAAGCAAATGAACGAATTGCGTTTGCGTATGGGAACTGAATTGGGCTTGCGCGATCCAAACAAATTCGCACCACTTTGGGTCTTAGACTTCCCCTTATTGGAATGGGACGAAGAAAGCGGACGTTACCATGCCATGCACCACCCGTTCACTTCTCCAAAGCCGGAAGATTTCGATCTCATCGCAACAGAACCCGGAAAAGTGCGCGCTAATGCTTATGACTTAGCCATGAACGGCGTCGAGTTGGGTGGTGGTTCGATTCGTATTCACGACCGCGACTTACAAGCACGTATGTTTGAATTACTTGGATTTACACCGGAACAAGCACAGGCACAATTCGGGTTCTTAATGAATGCCTTTGAATTTGGTGCGCCGCCGCACGGTGGATTGGCTTTTGGTTTAGATCGCTTAGTGGCAACCATGGGCGGTTCAGATTCTATTCGCGATTACATTGCGTTCCCGAAAAACAACAGCGGTCGCGATGTCATGATCGACGCTCCTGCTCCAATTGACGAAGCGCAATTGAAAGAGTTGGGAATTGATGTGAAGTGAATTCGATTTCATGAAACGCCTTAAAAACCACATTTATATAGTTGTCACACTTTGGGTGGTCTCTTCTTGTGGGTTGTTTGGGGCCAAATTTGATCCAATACCTGAATATCCGGTGGCTTCAACTAATGTGGCCTCTGATTCAATGGTTTTTACGGAACCAAAGGATATTTCGTTTAACATATCGCGTCTGCGTTCGCTGGATTTTGGTGCTGACTCCTTGAATCGGGACTTAGTTCAGGAACAGATCTTTACCAAACCAAGCGGTCCGGATGATTGGAATTACAATGACTTTTATTCCTTGAGCTATTGGAAGTGCTCTAGTTGTGAGAAGATCAGTGTATTAGACGAGAACAATTCAGAAGGGCAAGAAATAACTTTTGAGAAACTACCACTCGAGATAAACTACACGCAGTTGATTGGTCAATTAGACTTTCAGGGCGCTGATGATAAATCGTACAGTTTGCTGTCTTTTTCCACCGGACCGGATTATGAATTGACCGGACGTTTTGTATCGGGTATGTTAAGTTTGGCTTTACTCGAAAAAAATGAGACTTGGAAAATCAAGCAATTCAATTTGGTGGTCAATTATCAAGGCAGTTTTCAACGAGCAAGCGGCATTGATAGTCTTATAGAATTACCGAGTGGTTTACCTCTTTTTATCATTCATGGTGGAGTTGCCAATGGTGTTTCTGTAGATGAATACTGGCCAATCTATGAAAACGTCTACTTCATCGATTACCAGGATTTAAAACAAGTGATCCAATTAAAAAATGCTGATTGTTGGATCAACGGAGACGAAGATCTGGGATCAAAATGGAGCACGCGCGTTGCCGAGATCAAACAAGTGGTTGACGAAGAACAGTTGGTATTACTGACATCCGGACGCTTGGATAAAGAACGGATGTGGGGACTACCTGAAGGTATTTCGCAAGAAGTCTATTTAAAACTTCCCAAACTCTCGAACTTTGAGCTGAAGACGACCTATACTTTTCAAGCGGGAAAATGGAATAAGACTCAGACAATACTTGAAATCTGGACTAATGATTCCAACAAGCGGGAAAAATATATCGTTCAAGAATAAACTTTTAAGCGCTTTCATCATGAATAGATTGAACCAATGTTTTCCTAAATTGTAAAACGATTCATGATTCAACACAGGCTTATTTTTCTACTCACTTTGGGATCTCTAATATGGGGAAAACTCGGTTTTTCTCAAGATTGCACCTTCGATAGCTATCAAAAGCGAGGTGGCTTGTATTACTTCTCCACCTTTCACCAAAACTATGATCCAAAACAATTACGTGAAGGTGTTTGTCAGAAAACAGTTAATGGTAAACCTTATGAATACCGCGAATTTAAAAATGGACAACTTCAAGTAGAACGCTTGTACGATTTTGGATCAAACGAAATTTATTCTGAATTCAAACGAGTCAAAAGAGATTCCGTCATTGCACAATTGGTATATAAATCTCCACAAAGTAAACTGGAGCTCAAAAAGACCTTTTACTTAGATAAAAATAAGAAGCGATGCTGGCGTGAAGAGAACTATCGCAACGGCGTTTTGTATTCTGTACACTATTACCGTAATCTGACCCATCAAGAGATCATTGATGCCGGATATCCAAAAAGACCGGATCATTTGATTGACGCAGATGGATACTGTGATGTAAGTGTTCTTTTCGGTCCCGAGCTTACCTATCACCCCAACGGAAAATTGCAAAGTGTTAAACACCACGAATTCATCATCACAGATTATCCGTCACTCACCCACACACAAACCGGATTGTACATCATGTATGCCGAAAATGGTCTTGAAATTCAGCGAGGAAACTACAAGGATGGTCAGCCCTGGGGCGAATTCATTTATCACTATCCGAACGGAAAACTGGCTTCCAAACGCTATTTTGAAAATGGTATTTCTATTGGGAATTGGGTGGAATATTACGAGGATGGAACACTTTGGATTACCATCAATTACGGCGATGCTTATTACTGGCCTACTGGTCATGAAAAACGGTATTCGAAAACAGGATTGTTGATCTATGAAAAGATGATCGCTAAGAACGGCGTTGGTTTCCACCATGAGTTTTATGACAATGGTCAATTCAAGGAAAAAACACTTTTCGAACATGGTCCGAATGAACGCACAGCCTATTATCAGTGGTATCCGAATGGGCAATTGAAACAGAAGATCTTTTTACGCCCTCAAAACGACACGCTTTCTGCCTTGTTCTATGAAGATGGTTGGCTACAGACGATTAGCTTGAACAGATCCAAAGATCAATGGTCGGAACACCGTGCCTATTATGCAAACCATCAACTGCAATCTGAAAGTAAAAATCAGCTCATAGCAGGAGTTCAGAACCAAGAGGTCAAGCAATATTCACAGCAGGGAGTTATGATCAGCAAAATTTTGCTTTCCGGTGACGAACGCGGCAATTTTGCTTTTTGGCCAAATGGCAATTTAAAATCCGAGAAGCATTTTTTGAATGATTCTTTACGCGGCTGGTGGATCGAACAAGACAGTTTGGGTATAGTACTTAAAAAATGTCATTACAAACTAGGCTTGCGCGATTCAAGCTGTTTGGTCATCAAGCCTCAAGTACTACAACCTTTGGAACCGGCACTTCGAAAGGCAATTTTCCCCATGACGATTACAGCGCTTTCAAAAAACCTGTCTCCAAAACCATTGGTTCTAAACAAAAAAGACGTTGAAAAACGAGCTGATCTCCTCAAGCGAACGTTGGAATACCTGATGACAGAACAGCCTAATTTCCACCTGCGAGAAGTGAAGGATTCCATAGATGAGTTTCGCTATCAACTCAATTTGAATGAAGTTCAGTATAAGCAATTTCAAAGTCGCATCGATAGTTTATTCCGAGAAATGGGGCTCAAAAAACGACGTTTCATTACTGGTAACGGTTTTGTATATGGTGTATATGGCTGTTCCAATTTATACAGCCTTGCCTGGATTGACTCTGTTTTTCAGTCCGTGTTACCCAATTTTAGTGGGTATTTACAGTTAGAAAGATCGAATTACGTTACTTATGACATGGATTACAAATGGGGATATCCACGTGAAAACAGTTTGCTATTTGAATTCAAGCCTGCCGAAAATATCTGGATCGTAACGGTAAATGGAACTCCAGTTGTTCATTATACAGACGGAACAATGGAAGTGTTCAATGGATACGAAATACCTGCCGTACCCGAATACCAATTGAATAATCACATGAAGTGGGACTAATTCTTTATTTCGCCTGTTTGGTCAATTTCAAGGTATAATTCAACGAACTCTGGATCTTCTCACCGTCGTCTTCTAGTAAACGGATCTTGTACGTTGACCAAAAGAATAATTGGATGCGGACAGAATCGCCTAAATGTCCTTGCGAAAGTACCAACTGCTTTTCTTTCGTTTTTTCAGAGCGCACCAACTGCCATTCGCCGGTAGAAATGATCGTTGCGTCACCATCTTCAGAGGCATCTTTATACACTTCTGTCAATCGGTAAATTCCAAGTGTATCTCCTTTCAAAACAAGACGCTGTTGAATGCCCGAGCAATCAGCACATGGGATCTTGCCTTCAAATATGCGGTAGCCTTTGTAGGTTTTTTGTTGGATGAACTTCGTCTCTGCTTGTTGTGTCAAGGTTGGACGTACTTCATTCGGACTATGTTCAATACATCCCCACAAGCTCAACAAAACAACCAAACCAAGTACCTGTTTCATGTCTGTAAAATTAGCCAATTAGCTCCAACGTACGATCAATTTTCCAATCGATTTCCCGGATTCCAGCAAGTCGTGTGCTTCAACAAACGCATCCTCGTTGAATTCGTTACCGATCAGCGGATCAATTTCGCCTTTTTTCGCCATTTCCACCACTTCCTGCATGCACTGCGTCAGAACGTGTTGTTTGTTATCAGCAACCTTGAGCATATTCACCCCGATCATGCTCTTAGAACGCATCATTAATCCAATTGGGATCACGAAGCCCATTCTCCAAACGAACCCCAAAGTGGTAAAAATTCCAAACGTTCCTTTTCCCAATTCTGATCCCCCAAACAACACCAATCTACCGCCAGTACCCAACAAAGCCCAGTCTTTCTTAAAAGTACTTCCGGCAACCGGGTTGAAACTGGCATCCAAACGCTCAGTCTTCAGGATGTTTTGAACTGCCTGATCGTAAGGTTCTTTTTTGTAATTCACTGCCGCATCAGCTCCTAACTGTAAGCATCGTTCGGCTTTGGCGTCAGAACTCACTTTGGCAATTACAAATGCACCTCGGTTCTTCGCCATTTGGATTAGCAAATTGCCAACTCCACCGGCAGCTGCATGGATCAAGACCCGTTCGCCCGGATATATATTTGCGCTGCGGTGCAACATGTAATGGGCCGTTACTCCTTG
>CAYLJB010000021.1:24583-32596 GCA_964383785.1 uncultured Fluviicola sp. | reverse complement strand
AGCAGAGAATAAGAATGCGGCTCAATCGGTATTGGAGGCTTTCAATGGTTTGCGTGCTCGCGTGATCGTTCAGGAGTTCATCCGCGAAGCAAAAGGTGCAGATATTCGTGCTTTTGTCGTTGACGGGGAAGTTGTTGGAGCCATGAAACGCCAAGGTAAAGAAGGAGAGTTCCGTTCTAACTTGCACCGTGGAGGTACTGCTATGCAGATCGAATTGACGGAGGAAGAAAAAGATACGGCAATTCGTGCAGCAGCGGCCGTTGGACTTGGAGTTGCCGGTGTGGACATGTTGCAATCCGCTCGCGGACCATTGGTTTTGGAAGTAAATTCCTCGCCTGGTTTGGAAGGAATTGAGCGTGCAACCGGAGTAGATATTGCCGGTAAGATCATCAGTTACATTGAGAAAAACGTAGGTTAATATGGCAAAGCGGTTTTCGATCCTCGGAAAAGAAATATTGCCCGGACAAAGTGTGGAATTGAGTATGAATGTTGCCAAATTGCACACGCATACCCCGGTTCAGGTTCCTGTATTTGTTGATCGAGCCGAAAAAGATGGTCCTGTATTGTTGTTAATGGCTGGCATGCACGGCGATGAGATAAATGGTATGGAGATCGTTCGTCGTGTGATCCGCAAAAAATGGAACAGACCCAATGCTGGAACGATTATTTGTCTGCCAGTCTTCAATATTTTCGGTTACCTCAACGTGACCCGCGAATTACCGGATGGGCGTGATTTGAACCGTTGTTTTCCTGGAGCGAAGAATGGATCATTGGCCAGTCAATTTGCTTTTCAATTCATGAAAGAGATCGCACCACATGTGGATTTGGTGATCGATTTTCATACCGGTGCAGCCCAACGATCGAATATCCCACAAATCCGCTGTTTGATCTCGGATCCGGTAAGTATGGAGCTGGCACATGTTTTTAGTCCGCCATTTATTGTGCACTCCACGTATATCAGTAAATCTGTTCGCGAGGCATTGAATAAGATCAACAAGAAGATCTTGCTCTTTGAAGGAGGAAAAGCCAATTCGATTGATGAATATATCGTGGAAGAAGGACTTGCCGGGATTCAACGGGTTTTAAATCACTTGCACATGCGGGCCTTTAAAACTGAGGTGCCTGCGCGAAAGCCAATTGTAATTGAATCATCTAAATGGTTACGTGCGCCCATCTCTGGTGTTTTCTTATCCCAGTCAAAAAATGGGGATTTGGTACACGAAGGATCTGTTTTAGGAATTGTTTGCGATCCATACGGTGGCATTGAAAAGAAAGTACGCGCCCACATGGAGGGGTACATCATTTGTGTGAATGAGGCACCTTTGGTGAACAAAGGAGATGCGATCTTCCATATCGGAACATCGATTGATATCTACAACGAACAAACAACTCATGCACACGAAGAACATTGATGGTTACTGTGCCATTGGTGTGTTGAATGCCAAGACAGAACACAATATCGGTACACTTTGGCGCAGCGCATATATTTTGGGAGCAGCTTATATTTTTACGATTGGGAAACGCTATAAGAAGCAAAGTTCTGATGTGGTGCGCACTTGGGCGCGAATCCCTTATTTTCATTACGATACGGTAGAAGATTTTCTGGAGAATATCCCGTATGACTGCCGTTTGATCGGAATTGAATTGACAGATGATGCAGAATGGTTGCACGAGCACCAGCATCACAAGCGTGCCATTTATCTTTTAGGATCGGAAGATCAAGGATTGCCGGAGAAGGTCTTAAAGCGCTGCAACCATGTGTTGAAATTGCCCGGAAATTCGAGTTTGAACGTGGCGGTAACAGGGAGTATAGTACTGCATGATAGGGCGGTGAAGGTCTCTACAAATTTTCCGCCGAACCACAAGATTGTCGAGTAATTTGGCAATATTGCAATATTGCCAAATTGCAATATTGATTCAAAAAAAAGCCGACTTTCTAAAGCCGGCTCTACTTTCTATAAATATCTCTTTTCGCTGCAAAAAGTTATAATTCTATATTGTTTTTTTACATCATGGTTTAACCGAAAAAGTAACAATTTGCCAACTAATTTGTAATCACCATTTTAGAAATTAATACCGTTTTATGATCATCAGTAATTATTATGAAGTAAATTCCATTTTTTAGATCATTCCGATGTAATTCAAACACTTTACCATTTAAATTTTGAAAAGTAAGCACAGTTTCTCCGATGGAATTCTGGATAATCATTTTCCCGTTTGTAATTTCCCATGTTGAGTTGATCAATGTTGATTCAGTAAATGGATTTGGATGTATAAACAAACTCTTTTCAGGGGATGTTTCATTTAAATCGGCCGTTAAGTCTTTGATGCAGCGACATGAAAATGCTGTCGTAGTAACTCCTAAAGGAAGCCTTTCAATCGTGTCGTTCGAAGCCCACAATGTATAATGATAAGCTTGATTAATACCTGCTGAAGTAGAAGTCCAATAAATTGCTCTATTTCCCATGCCATAGAATGCGCCAAATCCGTCTCTATCACCACCATGAATTAAAGAAATACCAACATTATCTGTTCCTGCTCCATTCCCAAATCCTTCTCCAATTTTTTTTAGTCTGTTACCTCCAATTCCACCAGTAGAAGTCTGCATATTTCCTCCTGCTATTGTGATGAGATTATTCCATTCTTGATCTGTTGATACATGCCAACCTAAAGGACATAAGCCTTGGCCAGAAGTATTGTAATTCATTAATTCGGCTTGCTCATATAATCCACCATATATTCCAAAATTTGCAGGAGTGTTCAATTGAGCATATTTTTCAGCAATGCCATTGTTGGTCTGTTGTGAGTGAATTGATGATAAAGTTGTACTTTCTACATAGTTTCCGTAATTCAAATTTTGTTTAAACCAACAGTCGGATCCTATTAAAACGGTGGCGTATTTTTGACCATCTCTGGGATCAATTAAAGAATCTCCACACGTAAATGGTTGACAATTTGCGCTTATTGTAAATAAGCTAAAAAAGAGAATAGTGGTAAGTGATTTCATTTCAAGTATTTTAGGCTAATATACTTAAAATAAGTATGTTGCTTCAATAAAAAAAACGCTGATTCACATTTCAGTTAATCAGCGTGTCAAGTAAGTTCAAATTAGTTTACTTACACGGCACCTCGCTCCAAGCACCTCCGTTAATGGCAACATTTCCAACCTGCAATCCGGATAACCAGCCTTGTGCATTACCGGCGCGATTCCCTGATCTGCACACGAAGATCACAGTGTCGTACTGACTCAATTCAGCTTGATGCGATTCCAATTGATCCAATGGATAATTTACCGCACAGTCTGCATGTCCGTCAGCATTCCATTCTTCTGGTGTGCGTACATCGACGATGATCGTTTTTCCATTTCCTTTGAAATCTGGTGCTTTTTTCGTAGGTTCTTGCGTATTGGTACAAGAAAACAAAGCTGCGGCCAAAATGAATCCGCCAAATAGGGCATTAATCGTTTTCATCATAAATCTGTTTTTTCAGTCTCTTTTACCATGTTTTGGTCTGGGATACGACAAGCTCCATTGAATGCACAGCTTCCTCTCCAGGCATGAAGGATTGCTAAACCTGCAGCTGTTAGCAAAATACCGGCTTCAGGTCCGTGAATTTGTTTCGTAAAAAACAATACCAGTACGATTAATGCAAAAAGTAGGTAAACGTATCTCATACAAAGCATAAAAAAGCCCTGTTTCCAGGGCTTTCGATTATTTTTTAATTGTCGATGGACAAACGTAATCTGTTTTTGGAATAGATGTTTTTGCAATTGCTCCGAATCCGCCAATAACATCTACCAAGTTGTCCCAACCGCGCGCTTTCAAGATTGAAGCTGCGATCATACTTCGGTATCCACCCGCACAGTGCAAAATAATGTGCTTGTCTTTCGGGAACTCTGATAAGTAGTTGTTCATGAAATCCAAAGGAATGCTCTTCGCACCATCCACGTGTTCTGCAGCAAACTCTCCCGGTTTACGTACGTCGATCAAGACAGTCTCTGCGTTGAATTGATCTTCCAATTCTTCTGCTGTGATACGACCAACGGTATCTGTTTCAAAACCTGCTTCTTTCCAGGCATTGATTCCACCATCCAAGAAACCGATCACGAAATCGTAACCAACACGCGCTAAACGCTTGATTGATTCTTCTTCCATACCCGGTTCTGTGATCAATAACAATTGTTGTTTCACGTCTGGGATCAAGGCACCAACCCATGGAGCAAATTGTCCATTCAAACCGATATTAATCGAATTTGGGACAAATCCTTCAGCATATACTTCCGGATTTCGTGTATCTAACATCACAGCTCCTGTTTCGCTTGCCGCAACTTCGAATTCACGAGGAGAGAGTGGACGCATACTGCGCGTCATGACTTCTGAAATGTTGTCGTATCCATGTTTGTTCATGGCTACGTTCATTCCAAAGTATCCCGGAGGAGGCAATAAACCATCGGTAACCTCTTGCACGAATTCGGCTTCTGTCATGTTTGCACGCAATGCATAGTTTGTTGCTTTCTGGTTGCCCAAAGTATCCGTAGTTTCCTTGCTCATGTTTTTTCCACAAGCAGATCCCGCACCGTGAGCCGGATAAACAATTACATCGTCGTTCAAAGGCATGATCTTGTTGCGCAATGAGTGGAATAGGGTAGCAGCCAATTGCTCTTGCGTCATATCCGCAGCTTTTTGAGCCAAATCCGGACGACCAACGTCTCCAATGAATAAAGTGTCTCCAGAGAACAATGCTTGATCTTTTCCGTTTTCATCCTTCAACAAGAAACAGCTACTTTCCATGGTGTGTCCGGGCGTGTGTAACAATTCAATGCTTACATTTCCTAATTTGAAAACTTCGCCATCGGTTGCAATGTGCGCATTAAAGCTTGTTTTTGCATTTGGTCCATAAACGATCGTAGCTCCTGTAGCTTTCGCCAAGTCCACGTGACCGGAAACGAAATCTGCGTGAAAGTGTGTTTCAAAAATGTACTTGATTTTCACCCCGTCTTGTTCTGCACGCTCCAAGTAAGGAGTGATCTCGCGCAATGGGTCAATGATTGCTGCTTCTCCATTGGATGTAATATAGTACGCTCCTTGAGCCAAACATCCAGTGTAAATTTGTTCGATTTTCATGTGTGTGTTTTTTACAGTTTGTTGATGCAAATTTCGAAAGCATCGAAGTTAAAAGAAGTAACCAAAGTTACTAAAAGTGATAATTCAATACAACGTTTAATAGTAACATATTGGTTTTGTGAATGATGTAACGCTTGTTGTCGTAGGTTCCGCCGTTATTAATTTTAACGGCGAGTAGTGTTTGCAGCTCTAATCCTTCCAGTTTTTTTGCAAAGCGATAACGAAGATCCAAGTTGCTTTGATAATAAGATGGCATGCCATACTTGTTCAGTGCGTAGTTCTTTACATCCGGCAGCGAATGATGAGCCAAAGCGATCGACATTTTCAAGCGTTCTTTCGGGAAAACGCGTTGATATTTAACTGCAATACTGTGCACATTTCCAAGTCCCTCGCTTCGTTCTCGCGGCAAGAAAGTAAAGAATGGGTCGCGTCCCCATTCGCGCGGCATCAAATACCTTCCAGCCTTTGTAATGTGATTGTAAGCTACTGTGAATGTTGATTTTTTTTCTTTCCATTCTCCTTTTGCACCAAAAGTCATCGCATGACTGTTTGCTGCGGCATAGGTCTTTTGTTGGTCTTCATTGCCGCCATGACCTATGGCATCTTGACGGACTGTTTGACCGGCTAACTCAAAAATTCGCGAATCAGAAAACACATGTTTCCAGTTCACTTGCAAAAAGGCACTATTCAAAATCTGATCTATCCATAAGTTATGGGCTTGTAATGACCAGGATTTTCCCAGTTTTATCTGATAATCTATATAAGCAGCAAAATTACTTTCCAAATGACCGCCATAATTTCCTTTTGAACCGTCTATGTTTACTCCTTGTGGATACAATCCGATAGATTCGCCTGCGTCGTACCATTTGGTTGTGCTTCTTGGTGAAAATGCATAGAGGTAGGCGGCTTGCAAACGGTAATTTTTTGAAAAGTAATGAACGAAAGTGACGCCTTCAACTCCTGTGGGTCGCATACGACCATCTTGTAGGTTGATGAAAGGAGAGTTCACCAATTGTCGTCCGAAGGAAATGTGACCTTTTTTCCAGTGATAATTCAGGTAGAGTTCTTCTAGACGATCGATGTCTTTGTGATTATTGGGGTTTTCAATATCGAATAAACCTATTTCATAGCGATTAGCAACACCCGTAATTGAATCGACCTCAGACAAATTGGAAGACCCAATATTGAACACGTAAAATCCGCTTACGCCAAATTGAAAATTGCGGTAGATCGCAGATTCATATTTCAAACCACCACCGATAGCATTCGCAAAGTAATCGGTAAGTGCCCCTTCATTGATCGTATTCATGAAGAAATAGCGAAAATGTCCTTGGAACGAACCTTTCTTGAATGCTTTCAGAAAGGAAGAGGAATCTGCCACGCGCACATTGTTTCCATTATAAATGGTTGGTTCCTCGTTTAATTCTTGATGTTGTGCAAATAGAATCCCTGCCCATGCTAATATGGGTATAAGAATAATTCGTTTCATGTATATAAGATTTAAAAACCGACCTTGATATAGCTCCAGTTAGCCTGCTGTTTGTCAATGATTTCAATGATTCCCGCGCGAACAAACTCGATATTCGTTGCCAGTTGTTCTTTACTGATCTTTTTTTCAATCATTGTATTCTCACAAGCTACAAAATGTAAGTGACTATTCGCTTTCGACTGAGCTTTATCGAGTTTAACCTGATTCTCTTTTTTCAAGAGCGACAAACCGGGGCCGTGGCAAACCACCTCTATCTCAATTTCCGGATCGGCTTCGCGCAAATGATGCAATTGCTTGAAAAGTGAATTGTAAACGAGCGTGTCTGAACTTGTGAGTTGCATTACTACCTTACGACCTTCCTGCCCAAAAACTTGAACAGATAAGAAAAGAAAGAAAAGAATTGTGATCGATGATTTCATATTTCTAATGGAATTGATAATCTACTCCGTAAACTTGTGTTAACAACTGCTGTGAAGCATCTAAAACGATCGCGTTGCCTTCCGGACTTGGTGTTATAGGTGAAAATTCCTTTAAGTATCCGCTCAGTACCTGATGCAAGGTAGAATTGGTGTTCTTTGCTTCTTTTACCTTTTTCATTCGACATAGCATGTCTTCCGGATCCCCTTCGCGCTCGCAAGCCAAAATGGTATATGTTGCACTCGGATCTATTGGTTGACCTTTGACCATGATACTTTCCACGCGTTGTCCCTCCGGTTTGAAAGCGTAGAATTTTACTTGCATGCCTTTGAATTTTACCACCCAACCACCAAAGCGTTTGCCGGCATCCTGAGCAAATACGTTGTTCAATTCTTTTTCTAGCCAATTACGCAATTGTTCACCGGTAACTTTGCCGGTCCTTACCGTGCTGTCAACTGGCAGCATATCGTAGATATAACTGTGCGTGATCGGAATGTTTCCGGTTTGATCTGGCGTGGTGCGCGGTGGACAAAAACGGAAACCGTTGGAAAGAACAATGTCAATTTCTGGGAATTTCCAATGCAATGCATTCAGGATCATCGTGTCGATCGGATTTTCAACCACGAAGTAGCGGTACAACGGAATGGTAGAATGACCGATCACTTCATGCATTTTAGTAGCATAAGCGGCTTCACGATCTGTGATCAACTGATGCATCGCTTTGTCCGGCTTTATACTTTCTTTTATTTCACGCAATTGATAGTGATCTTTTACCAATTTTCCATTTTCAAAAGTGAAATCCAATTGCCCTACAAATGAACCAAATGCTCCGGGCTCTACGATTTTTGCATAAGTTCCCTGAATTGGTTTTCGCACGCGCTCATGAGTATCTCCACCCAAAATGTAGTCGACTCCCTTACAAGCCGGATGATTTGCCAATGCGATTTGCTGTGAAAGCCCCAAGTGACCGATGATAACCACTGC
>CAYLJB010000021.1:896-24573 GCA_964383785.1 uncultured Fluviicola sp. | reverse complement strand
GCCGCACATGCTTCCTGGTCCTTCAACACCTCTACGTAATGTGCTAAGTTCTCATGCGGTTCAGTGTATAGAATGCCTCTTGAGTAGACAGGCGATTGTCTTAATGGAACCAAATGGTCAGTATATCCTAAAAAGCCGATTTTCACACCATTCACTACCCAAATGTAATAAGGAGGAAAGATCAATTCACCGCGTTTTCCATCACCTAAGTCGTGATACATGTTGGCACAAACCTTTGGAGCGGATAGTTTACCTAAAAGTTGTTGCATGCGCTTTTTTCCATAGATCACTTCCCAGTTTCCCGGAAGGTACAGGTCGTAATTTAGGCTGTTCAAGATCGGAATGAACGCCTCACCGGTGGTTTCAACGCTTAATTCACTTCCCTGGAACATATCACCCGTATCAATGATGAAGGTATGCGCCTGTTTTTTACGGAATTGCTTAAAAAAAGTAGCAATACGGGCATAACCTCCAGTTTTTCTAAAAACAGTTTTGTTGTTTTCCCAAAATAGCTCGTCGTGTAGCTGTGTTTGACAGTGCACATCTGTTGTCTGCAAGATCGAAACCGTAAATGCATTTGACTTGCCATCAGCTGTATTTTGATCTTGGCTTGTCATCGGGAAATCCAGTTCATCTCCTTCAGCCATTGCTACTTTACCTGCAAGTAGACCGATTCCAAGTGCACCGAAATTCTTTAAAAATTGCCTACGTTGTTTTACGCTCATTTTTTCTTCTTTTTTGCCGCTTTAATTGGCTGGAACGGTCCGTATTTATGCTGTGTTTCAGAAAAACCATCCGCGAACGGACCAAAAGGATGATCCATAGGTTTTTCTTCGATCTTAGGCCAATCTTTGGACAGATCTTTTTTCGGATGAGGTTGACTGTTAACAAACGCTGCCACATCCCATGCTTCTTCGTTTGAAAGTTGCGGCGCATCAATGGTCACCCCAAATGGCATATTGAATCGCACGTATCCGGCTAATCGCGATAAACGAAACAGTCCAGCCCCTTCGTTGTAAGCATTCGGTCCCCATAACGGTGGATACAGATATGCGATTTTATCTGGATTCATTTGCCCTTGTCCATCAGCACCATGACAGCTCGCACATTTCTGGTCGTAGATGTTCTTGCCATTCTGCGGACTGGCCGCGCGCTTCAATAAAGGCAGATCATAGATTCCGGCACCTTTTGGTTTGTCGCCTTTTTTCGTATTCGAACCTAAAAATTGGATGTAGGCTTTCATGGCTTTCATTTCCGGACTCATAACATCCAAAGCCAATCCATTCAAAGAACGCTCGAAACAGTCGTTGATGCGCTTTTCAATGGTTTCTATGGCACCGGATCTTGGTCGGTAACGCGGGTAACCGTGCTTAACAGCGGCGTAGTTGTTTCCCCAAGGTTTTGTGCCGCCTTCCAAGTGACAGTTTTGACAATTCAAACCGTTGGTGCTTTTGCGAATGCTACCGTTTGGTCCGAAATATTTTGAGGTATGAGCGATCAGATCTTTCCCGTATTCTAACTGTTTACGTAGGTTTTCGCTTTTCACCGTAGCTATTTCCGGAGCGTACCACATGTCAACCATTGATTCTTGCCAAGCGGAATCTTCCGGGGTTAATACTTGCTCTACATAGGGAACTGTTTCGATCTTTTCGTGCTTGAAAAAATTGAATTTGGGTTTAAATTCGATGTATACCACTAAAAACACCATGGCAATTACCATCAAAATGATCACGCGATTCAAGCGTTGAATGGATGCCAATAGTCGTTCTTTTTCTTTATTTTCCATGGTTCAGTAGCTTAAAGTTAATAGAAACTAGAAACGAAGCAGGTTGCGATGTTAAAAGAAAAGTTCTTTGGCGATGATGTACACACCCATGATGAGTACGAAAACTCCAAATGCAGATTTCAGTTTAGATCCCGGGATCTTTTTGGAAAGTAAAATTCCGATGAAGATTCCTACCACAGATAAGGCAGTGAACAAACTCAATAAAGTCCAATCGATGGTTTCGGCATTCTTCAAGTCGCCTGTAAACCCAATCAGTGATTTAGCTGCGATGATAAACAGGGAAGTCCCCACAGCTAATTTCATCGGCATTTTTGCAAGTAACACAAGGGCAGGGATGATCAGGAATCCACCGCCTGCACCCACAAGTCCGGTCAAAACACCTACTACAGTTCCTTCTAACAGAATCATAGGATAATTGTAGGACATTGGTTTATCCGCTTCAACTTCTTCCTTGTTCTTCGAAGGTTTGATCATCGAAATGGAGGCCATGATCATCACGATGGCGAACAACAGCATCAATGCGATGGGTTTCGTGAACGTGAATCCTCCAACGGTGAACAATTCATCCGGAATGTGCGGCATGATGAAAGCGCGTGTCAAATAAACGGTACCAATCGATGGAACTCCAAAGATCAGGACGGTTTTAAAATCGACCTTTTTCAATAGGGCATTTTGAACTCCTCCTACTAAGGAAGTTGCTCCAACAATAAAGAGTGAATAAGCGGTTGCAATCACGGGATCTACACCCATGATGTACACCAAAATAGGAACGGTTAGGATAGATCCTCCGGAACCAATTAGTCCCAGTGAAACTCCAACCAATACAGCAAGTACATAACCAATTGCAATCATACGTCTAACACTTTGTGAGGTTCTTAAAAGTTAATTTGCTCTGTTTCGTTGATGCAAAGTTGAAGTGTACATCTGTTTTTTAAAGTGACAAAGGTTACACTTTCAAGTAAGTCTTTCAGAACCTCCTTGTGCTTCAGTTAGTTTTCATATTACGATTCGTGAAGATACCGGTTATATTTTAGTGACAAGTTCGCGCTGTGTAACAATTGTCACAGTTCTTGAAATGCTAAGAGGTGATATTTGCCTAAAAATACCTTTCATGAACGTAGCAGTCTTATTGAAATTCGATGAGAAGGATCAGTACATTTTAGATTACCTCCGTAGAACAATCATGCCTTTAGAGGCCAATATCCATTTCATTCATGTGGATGCCGTGTCAGGAGAAGTACCCTTGAAAATGGATGGTTCGATCATCGATAATTGTACAGAATTCGATCTGAGCAAACATTACAAAACAGTAGAAGATCGAAAAAACATTTTGCAAGGAGTTATGTCTGCATTTCCTTATACCAAAGGAGTGGTGGTTGCAGGGAACCCATTGCAATTCATTGAATATTACACCAAGTTACATGAGATCGACCTGATCCTTTCCGGTGCGCATGTTACTGACTGGACAGAGTCCTTGCAGACTTCGTTTGCGGCACAAATGGTGCATAAGTTGAATTTACCTTTGCTTTCTGTGAAATGCGATCGTTCGCATGACATTTTAAAAACAATAGGAGTAGTGATCGACGAAAAGGCCATGTCCGGTAAAGATGTAACCTGTATCGAAAGAATCGCGCGTGCCCACAACGCCCAGATCAAATGGATCCATACATCAGATCATCCAAAGGACAAAGCAGTGAAATTCGACATCTTGGACGGAATTTCGATGACTGAAGTACAAGTGCCGGGTTCTATCCATGATCATGATTTTTATAAATGTACCAATGAACATAACATTGATCTATTGGTTGTATTCCGTAAACAGCCCGGATTCTGGCAAAAATTAACGAATAAAGAAACAAACGATTATCTATTGAATCATTTACAATTACCGCTTTTAATTCTTTAATACCTGCAAACTATGAATGTCATTTTACAACCTTGGCCGTGGTATGTCTCCGGCCCATTGATCGCATTGGTCATGTTTATCTTGTTGAAGTTTGGTAAGAACTTCGGAATGTCATCCAATTTACGAACCGTTTGTACCATTGCCGGTGCCGGGAAATACGCTAGCTTCTTCAATTTCGACTGGAAAAGTCAGAAATGGAACTTGCTGGTAGTTCTTGGAGCGATCATCGGAGGTTTTGTTGCCTCTCAATTCCTTTCTGCAGATACGCAAGTAGCCTTGAATCCTAAAACAATCGCGGCTCTGGAAGCCCAAGGATTTAAAGAAGTAGGGAAGACCGTAGTTCCGGAAACCTTGTACGGAATGGAAGCGATCACCTCCTTCAAAGGGCTGATGATCCTATTGATCGGAGGAATCTTGGTAGGTTTTGGCGCGCGCTACGCAGGAGGGTGTACTTCAGGACACGCTATTTCCGGCTTGAGTAATTTACAATTACCATCATTGATTGCCGTGATCGGGTTCTTTATCGGAGGTCTGATCATGACACATTTTATTTTTCCGGCACTTTTTTAAGTCACAACAATAATACAACGAGCATGTTAAAGTCACTGAAATTTATTTTAGTAGGGATGGTCTTTGGGATCATCATGTATAAATCGGAAGCTGTTTCCTGGTATCGTATCCACGAGATGTTCCGCTTTGAGTCCTTTCATATGTATGGGATCATTGGAAGTGCCTTGTTCTTGGGTGTTTTGTCGATTCAATGGATCAAACGATCGCGTATGAAAAATGTGAATGGTCAGGTGATTTCCATTGAGGACAAAGAGAAGAGCTTCTGGCGTTACATCCTGGGAGGAACGATCTTTGGTTTGGGTTGGGCGCTTTCCGGTGCCTGTCCCGGTCCGATGTATGTGTTAATTGGAACCGGAGCTATGTCGATCATGATTGTGATCTTCGGCGCTTTGATCGGAACCTTCCTATATGGTGTATTGAAAGATAAATTACCACATTGATCATGGGGCCACAATTTTGGAATGAACGGTATTCGGAACATCCGAATGTTTATGGAGATAAACCGAACGTTTTTCTGGCAGAAGCATTGGCACAATGGAAACCGGGAAAATTATTATTGCCAGCTGAAGGCGAAGGTAGAAATGCCCAGTATTGTATTCAACAAGGTTGGTGTGTGGAGGCGTTTGATTACAGTAAAGTTGCTTGTGAGAAAATGCTAGCACGAATAGGGGATAATGCGTTGTTCTCGATCAGAGAGGAAAGCGTAGAGTCCTATCATTCATTGCACCCGCGTTTCGATGCAATCGCCTTTGTTTTTGTCCCAATTCATGAAAATCATTTGGAACAGATTTTCGCACGATATGCCAGTTATTTGAAACCGGGAGGACATTTATTATTAGAAGCGTTTGCTAAAGAGCAACTTTTCAATAAATCTGGCGGACCGAAAGATTCAGATTTTTTACTTTCTGAGGAACGGGTGCGATCAATTCAGATCGGACTGAAATTGGAGTATTGTGAACATTTGCAAATCGTATTAGATGAAGGGCCGTTTCACCAGGGTAAAGCCGAAGTTATTCGGGCAATTTGGGTGAAGGAATAGTAAAGTTGAGTTACAAAAAAGGGCAGTGTTAAAACTGCCCTTTCTCTTTTATTGTCCGGATTACATGCCTGTAATCACAAAATCTGTTCTACGGTTTTTCGCTTTGTTCGCAGCCGTGTCATTTTCTACTTTCGGCACGCTTTCACCAAATCCTTTGGCTTCCATGCGACTAGCAGGAATTCCTTGACTTTCCAGGTATTTCTTCACGCCTTTAGCACGACGATCGGAAAGGTCTAAGTTCTTCGCGTCATCACCATCGCTATCAGTGTGTCCTTGAATCATGATCGTGATATTCGGATTGCTCTTTAAGTAACGGGCAAACTCACGCAAAATGAACTTCGATTTCTCACTCAATACGTCTGAGTTGTAATCGTACAAGATGTCGTTGATGGTATACGCTTCGCCTACTTTCAATTCTTTCACCGCCAATTCATTCGAAACGCGCTTGTTTTTGTCGGCGATTTCCTCCTTGGTGATCAATTTAGAATCAAAGGCAGCACCTTCTTTCTTTACGGAAAGCATGATGTCTTGCGGTTTTTCTTGCTTCACTACAACCGCGAATTTCCCATCGTTTCCGTTCACTTTCACGCTTTCAACTTTCTCAGAATTCGCATAAGCGATCTCGATCGTTGCATTTTCTACCGGATTTCCATTCGGATCTTTCAAATCACCTTTTAGAATGGTTACCGGTTTCGGACGTGCCTCTTCGTACAACTCAAAGCTGTAGATATTCCAGTTTCCACCTACGCGAGATGAGAAGTAAGCCAATTTCCCGTCAGTGGATACAAACAAGCCCAATTCATCTTCTTTCGTGTTGATCGGATAACCAATGTTCACCGGTTTTCCCCATACGCCGTTTTCTTCACGCATGTAATAGATGTCAGTGCCTCCAACTCCTTTGCGATCATCTGATACGGACGAAACAAAGTATAATGTTTCGCTATCCTGGTGCAAGAACGGACTTTTGTCTTTTCCTGCAGTATTGATCTCGTTGAATGGAGTAGGAGTACCCCAAGTACCGTCTTCGTTGCGTTTTACGATGAACACGTCATTGTCGCGCGTAGAAGGACGATTAGCAGTAAAGAACATGGTTTGTCCGTCAGCTGACATCGAAGGTTGACCTTCCCAGCCATCCGGTGTGTTGATCTTCGGACCCAAATTCACCAATTCTGTCCATTCGTAATCGTTCGGATTCGGTCCGATCTTATTGAAAGTTGTAGAGTACAGATCGCAATTCAGATAAGGCTTTCCGTAGATTTCCGTCTTTTTACAAGCACAGATGATCATTTCTTTGTTATCCACCGACATTGTAGCGGCTCCATAGCTGTCAAATGCTCCGGTATTGAACGGCGCTTTGAAGGATGTACCTGAAGTAAACAATCCGGTTTCATCTTTGCGCTCAGAGTAGGTGTAGATCTCTTTCCAGTTACTTACCATGTCGCCCAGGTTTTTCATGTCTTGCTTACGTGTGAAGAACATGTATAAGTTGTCCGGAGAGATCATCGGGAAATATTCGTCATTTCCGGAAGATACGTTCGGAACCATCGTCGGGTTGAATGGTACTTCTTTCGAAAGGATCTCCTGTTCTTCTTTGTTCGTAGCTAAAAAGGACTTCACATCAGCAAGCTTTTTCGCGTAATCGTCACTGTAGCGAGAATTGTCATCACTTTTAAATGCAGCGAACTTTTCGAACCATTTAGCGGCAACGTCCTTTTGATCTTGTGAATAGTTGATCACGCCCAAGTAATAATACATATCTGAGTGGTAGTCGTTGCAAAACTCTACCGCTTTCTCAAACATTTCTTCTGCTTTGGCAAAACTCTTGTCGCCTAAGGCCGGATTTGGATTGGTTTCGTAATACTTTACACCACTGTTGTAGGCATAGAGTCCGTATTCGTAATAGACACCGGCATTGTCCGGAGCAGCTTCCATGGCTTTGTTGAAATTGTCAACAGCCGTTTTCGCATCCGGTGCATTTGCTCCTGCGGTGATGTATTTCTGGATCTTTTTATCCGGTGGTAAACACGAAGGGTCTTCTTCTTGTGAAAGACTTACTAAGGAAATTGAACAAAATAGGGAGAGGTTCAAGTATTTTTTCCACATAAGCATTGAATCATTCTTTAAAACTACAGTTCGGGTTGGCAACAATCGTACCGAAAGTCTATACCGCAAAAAATGAAAAAAGTTACCCCATTTTGAAAAAAAAATATGCCGATGAGCAATAGCTTGAACACGCTTATTTTAATTTTAACACAGAGAACGCTGAGCAAGGAAGTAAACAGAGATTTAAATTGAACTTCCTTTTCAATTCTTCTTTTTCATTTTAAAGCAAAGACCGCGAAGTAAGGAAGTAAGCAGATATTTGAAGGGTTTTATCTTTTTAGAAACATTAAGCCATTTAGAAACATTAAGGGTTCTGATGTAGTATTTGACCGTTTGAACTCTTGACCTTATTGAACTTACTTGGAACTTCCTTTTCAATTCTTCTTTTTTAATTTTCAATTATCATCCTCTCCTTTACTTCTTTACTCCTTTACTCTGCGTTAAAAGAAGCGAGCCCGCGAGCAAAAGTATGTATACGCTTATTTGCTTTTTAAGTAAAGAATATCGTAGCGTCCATATAACTGACAGTCGAGCCGAATCTGTCGACCGGTAGGCGACGCTTAGCATTTGTGCATCTGCAGGAAAGAAAACTATGTGACCTCTGTGTCTATGTGGTTTTAAAGAAAATTCCGGTATTTGAGCTTGCGAAAAAGTTCTTTGCGCCCTTAAATTTCAGTTGAGGGTAATGAAAAATCACCTTTGTGCCTTTGTGGTAAAAGTAAAGCTCCTCTCCTTTGTTCTCGATACTTATTTGTCTTTTAGCCAAATAAACTCGAACTGACAGTCGAGCCGAATCTGTCGACCGGTAGGCGACGAATATTATTTGTGCATTTGTGGGAAAGAAAACACGGTCTTTAATTTTCCAAAAGTTGATCTCCATGTAAATCGAAAACTAAAAAAATGCACATTTGATAAAAATTGTAGTACATGAATCGCTTGGTCCGTATCGTTTTGTTGTTGGGATGCTTCCTGTTTCTGGGATTGCCGGCTCTGTTTGGTCAAGATGACGAAGTCGAGATCGTTGAGCCGCCTTTGAACAAAGCCGTGCGGAACAATGATTTGCCTTTAGTGAAGAAATTTATCGCGGAAGGAGCTCCGATCAATACCGAGAGCTTTAGGGATCCGGAGGCAATCGACTTGGCAGTTGAATTGAAACGGGTAGAGATCGCCAAATATTTATTAGAACACGGCGCCACTTCTAGAAACAACTTTTACCGTGCAGTGGAAACAGGAGATCTGGAGTGGGTGAAACTGCTGCATTCGTACAATTTCCGAGATAGCGAAGCTGTTTTGGCAGCGGTAGAATCGGGGAATTTGGCTTTGGTGAAGTTCCTGATACAGGAGGGATTTCCAGTCAATTTTTCTCAGAAAAGACGCTATGGGTTATTCCGCAAGGAATACGTCACGCCCATGGAGATTGCCTGTAAGGAAAACCGCATGGCAATTGCTATGGAGTTATACAAGGGCGGCGTTCCCGTGGTGTCGGCCTTTACGGATGCAGATCATTATAGTCGGCAGACATTTATGTACGACCTGATCCAGATGCAGCAAGCGCCTTCTCACGATTTGAATATGTTGTTTCTGAAAAGCGTGGAGTTCGGAGAAGCAGAAATGGCCGCCAGATGTATAGCTAAAGGTGCAGATGTTCAAGCCGTTGATCTCGAAGGAAATTCAGCCTTGATGTTATCCGTTAAACGCGGAGATATTCTCATGATCAATCGTTGCTTGAAAGACTGGAAGATCGATCCCACGCTTCGAAATGAAAGCGGTGAGAATACACTGATGGCTGCGATACGACTTGAAAACACGGAAATAGCTGAGCTCATTTGGAACAACACGAAAATGGATATCAACGAACGGGACAATTTGGGTCACACTGCGCTGTATCACGCCATTTTTTCCCCTTCAGCACTTGCACATATGGAGTTCTTGTTAAAACGGGGAGCTCAAATCAATTTGCAGGACAATTTAGGGAATACGCCGCTCATGAATGCCGCTTGGCACGGAGAAAAACAAGTGGTTAATTTCCTTATAAGCAAAGGGGCCAATGTGGCGGTGAAGAATAAAGAGGGCTTGAATGTGGTGAGTTACATGCTCGAGAGTTCAGCGGGCTTTTCCATTGAAGAGATCAAACAATTGATAGAACTGGGTGCCGATCCAAAAGTCGAAGGTCCGAATGGTAATAGTATCGCTTTTTACGCAGCAGATAGGGAGAATATCCTATTCATGAAATACCTGGCGGAAAAAGGAGTGCCTTTAGATCCACGAGATAAATATGGCCACCGCCCAAGTTCTTTGTCGGATACCGTGATCCGCTTTGTAGTGATGAACGGAGCTGACGTAAACAGAGCGGATACTTGGGGAGAAACGTATCTGGAAGAGGCATTGAAACGCAATTCGTTTGAGTTGGCCGCTTGGTTGATCGACAAGGGAGCAGACGTAAACTACAAGCGCAGAGGAGACGAACCAATGTTGTTCTCCTTGGCCGACAAAGACAATTTAGATGCTATTCGTATTTTGGTGGAAAACCATGCAGACGTCAATTGCACCGACCGTTGGGGAGTCTTTTTAATTGAATATGCAGAGAAGAATGCTTCCCAAGGAGTAGTAGATTATTTGCGTACCAAGGGCGCCTTGAACAAAAAGGAATACGCGGACATGCAGATCCGCCGCACGAAAGAGCTGGGCACTATTCCAGACTTGATCAAAGCCAAGAACAATGCAGAGTTGATGCGGATCCTGAAAACCTACCCGAATGTGGCACTTACAGCAGAACAAGTGAAGGAAATGGCCATTTTGGCTTGCGAGAAATCCGACAATGAACTGTTGGAGTATTTGGTTACGCGTCAGCGCCTAGCTTGGAACCAGCACTTGAATTTTGAGCAGCAAACACTTTTGCATGTGGCCGCCAAAGTATCCACCGAAAATTTCGTGACGCTTTTGATCAGCAAAGGAGTTGACCCGAATTTGAAAGACGTGTACACCAAAAAACCGGTGGACTACTCCCACAACAAAGCCATCAAAAAGATCCTGAAAGCCGTTACAAAAAAGTAAGGTATTATTTCTTCCTTGCCACCATGATCCCATCTCTGATGGGCAACAAAACGTTCTCCACGCGGTTGTCTTCATGGATCAAGCGATTGAACTCCTGCAGCAATGCGGTGTCCTTGTCGATCTTGCCTTCCGTTTGTACCACTTTTCCCGACCACAACACATTGTCGGCAAGAATAACGCCGCCCGGACGTACTTTGTCGATCACCAGGTTGTAGTAATTGATGTAATTCTGCTTATCGGCGTCGATGAAAACCAGATCAAAGGTCTCGTCCAATTGCGGGATCAATTCCATCGCATCGGCAATGCGGTAGTCGATCTGAGCTCCCAACGGACTTTCAGCCAAATATTCGCGCACGAAATCTTCCAATTGTGCATTCACGTCGATCGTGATCAATTTACCTTCTGCGGCCAAACCTTCGGCCAAACAAAGTGCGCTGTAACCGGTGTAGGTTCCGATTTCCAGGATGTTCTTGGGCTGCATCAATTTGGAAAGCATGCTCAATACGCGTCCCTGAAAATGTCCGCTCAACATGCGTGGTTGCAAGATGCGCACGTGCGTATCGCGATTCAGTTTTGCCAATAACAAGGACTCCGGACTGGTGTGGTCGCAACAATATTTATCGAGTTCTGCAGAGATGAATTCCATGATTAAACGCCGAATTGGGTTAAGTGATGATCAACATGTTTGTACATGCCGGTAGCCCATTGCTCTTTGCTTAATTTCCCAAAGAACGCATGCGCTTGCTCTGTACATTTTTGCGGTCCACCTGCTTGAAACGCCACAATGTGATCGATTAAACGCTGTTTTGCGGTTTCAATTTCGGTTTCACCCGGAACCACAAAGGTTGCGTGAGTGGGCAATCCCTGTTTGTAAGGTTTATCGTTGGTGAAAGAACCTTTCATGAATTGACCAATGAGATAACTTGCCGGTAGGCGTTTTAAGTGTTTCAAATCGCGCACCACTTCCATGGTAGCGGAACAATGATCGATCATTTGAACAACCGACATTTTTCCCCAACGAGCTTGAGTTTCCGGAGTTAACTGCTGAATGCGCGAAACGATCTCGTCCGCGGCTTGCTTATCAAATAGGTTTTTCATTCTTTGCCAATTAAGTATTCCCAATCCTTGATCGGTTCAAAAAGCGCTTGGGATGCGATGGTTTTTGGATGCCACAGGGTAGATTCTGCGGAAATTTCGTGCAGACTATCCGGACAAACATCTTCGCGGACGTAGATCTGATTGATCCCCAGATCACTACAAGCTACCAAACGATAGCCTTTTTTGCGTCCCAGTTCTTGCATGGCTTTCGCCGAGGCACCGTGGTAGATCGGGTGTTTTCCTGGGTACACGTATTCCGGATCGTAAGGCACTACGATGTTGCGATTTCCAAATTCGGTGTGCGTTTCGATGACCACCACTTTCGGACTAGCAACAGTTAGCGCGTCCCAAACCCAGTAATCGTTCCCGTCGATGTCAATGGAAAGCAATTCGAAATCGCCTTTGATGCCGTTGTTTTCAAGCAATTGATTGATATTCTCGCGCTTCACGAAAGCCTGCACGTAGCGCGGTTTCGGATGGTAGGGCGTAGGGGTCTTCTTGTAAAAGCGTTCACCGCGTTTGATCAGGGTAGGATCGCCTTCCAGGAAAAGTCCGCTCCAACCAAAATGCACCGCTAGGTTACTGCAATTGCTGTTGATCCCATCGTTCGCACCGATCTCTACAAAGGTTTTGGATCCTTCACCGATCACGGAGAAAATGTACAGCAGTAGTCCGTCTTCTTCAAATTGCGAGAATACTTTATAGCCCGCCGAATGAATTGGCGGCAAATTCCCTTGCAATTGAAAAGCCTTGTATTGTTGCATTAGTGCACGCTGTTGAATGCCAACACTCGGATGCAAGGCTTGTCTGTACAACCATTTGCTGAAATATAACTTGATCCAATTCTTAATGAGTCTCACAAAGCGAAAATAGGAAAAACCAGCGCAACAAGCGTCAACGCGATGCAGAAACAGTAAGAAGTGTCAGATTCTCACCTCTTTCTAGCAATCAACTTTGGGAAATAGCGACCTGTTCTGCGTTGATAATCCTTGTAAGCCGGATATTTGGCTGCGGTGATCTCTTCGCTGAAATTGGAGCTGCCGTAGAACAAAAGGATCAAAAGCACGGGACCGGCTGCTGACCAATTGGCCCAACTTTCACTGGCGACAACGGAAAAGAAGTACAAGGTCACCCAAACACTTTGCTCAGCCAGGTAATTCGGGTGTCTGGAGATGGACCAAAGGCCCACGTTGGTAAAGCCATGTGCGTATTTTTCCAATGGCAATCCTGCTTTGATGCGGCGGTGCTTTTCGGTTTGGAAATCGTATTGTTGTTGGTCGGCGATAAACTCGATAACGATCCATAAGATGACGATAAGCGCCAAAACCCAGTCCCAAGTAGTAAGTTTACTCACGCCGCTGGCTTTGATCATCGGGAAGGTAATGAGCAACACGAGTGCCATTTGGTAGTACGAAATGAAGAACAAGTTGAACAAGAACCATTTCCACGGTGCTTGAAATTCCGGTTTTGCGCGCAATACAGCCCAACGGTAATCTTCTTCGCCTTCCCAGAATTTCCAGGAATAACCGCCTCTGCGTGCAAAGTTGAAGGTCAATCGAGCTCCCCAAAGGGTGATCAAAGCTGCCATGAGTACCATGCGACTTTCCCAATCGGAAGTGTACGCGATTTGCCAAGCATAAACGATGGGTGCAATGGACCACAATTTGTCTACCTGACTGTAATTCTTGGTTACGGAACTAATGAGGAAACATGCGGTTGCGAGGATCAAAAAGGTTTGGGTAACTGTCCAGATCAAGTCCCACTGATCCGATGTTGGTGGCCTGTCGTAATAGTACGCCGCGATTGGTATTCCGATAAGGGTAGCTAATAAAAAAACAACCGTTTTCCACATGATAGTTTGGTTTTGCAGTCAAACAACGAAATTGGAAAATTGTTTTGACAAATCCGAATTACTGGCCGTTTTTATCGGAGTTTGAAGTATGGCAGATCACCTGATACGATTTGGCATCTTTGCCATTTACGTGTTCCTTTTGTGTTGTTTGCTCGATCTTGGGCGAGAGGTAAGGAATCCCCAAGTTGGCGCCACGCAAGATCACCATGAGACCGATAACGGTCATGACATACGGAAATACCTTGTTCATCTGCTGACGTACGCTGAAAGAAAATTGATTCGCTAAGAAACCTACGGCAAGCATCGCCGGAAGGGAGCCAAGTCCGAAAGCGGTCATTGTAATGGCACTTCCAATTGCATTTTCAGCCAACAACGCGGTGCTTAACGCGATAAAGATCATTCCGCATGGCAGCAAACCGTTCAACATTCCTATACCCAACAATTTGATGGGTGATCCGGAAGCCAATAAGCGTCCCATGTTACGCGAAATCCACATTTGTAGGCGCGACGAGGAAAATTCAATGTGTTTCAATAACTGTCTACGCCAAGCAATGATGATCATAACAACGCCAATGATGATGCTCGTAAATTGCAAGAAGCGGTAAAGGTCCAAGGAAAAACCAATCGTCCCGAAAATCAATCCCAGGAGGGAATAGGTAAGTACCCTCCCAAGATTGTATAATCCTAAACCGAATAGTTGTGTCCCAACGCTTTTTCTGTTCAAAGGCAAAGCCATAGCGATTGGTCCACACATACCCATGCAGTGCAACGAACCGGCCAAGCCCAACAGAAAAGCACTTAACAGCAGCATCTTACTTCAACATGATAGATTTACTGAACTCAAATGGTTTACCGCTGTATTTCCCGGTGATCTTACAGTCAAACGCTCCTTTGGGCATTTTCGCTGTTGGGATCATTACTTCTTCGCCAGCCATCAGCTTAAATTGAGCATCTTGCGCTTGATTGTCAGGACGACTCAAAGACACAGAAACCTCTTTGTTGCGAAAAACTTCCGGAAAACGAATGTAAAGGGTGTCTGAAACAGCGTTTAACTCAATTTCCTCACCTGCATTTGCATAATGTTGCATGGCAGCGAACTGTTCGTTGTATGCGAGTTCTTTGTCGTAGTAATCTTCTGCCACCAGATCACTTTTGTTACTCACCATGATCACAACCAAGGTGACAATGAAGGACATGAACAAGATCATGCCGATTAGTATTCCTTTTCCCCAATTCATGTTGCTCGTTTTTATGGGTTAATAATTAGGACCGATAATTTTAATTCCTACACGGTCAATTTCTTGTCCGTTTCCAAGAACAATGATATCCATTTTCTTCAAACCATTTTTGATGCTGGAATAAGGAACTTTCACTACGAAGCGGTCTTTAACGTGTTTTTCTCCCGGCAATTTCAGCGAAGTGTTTGCCAATTCAATTTTCGCGATCGGATCTTCCGCTTTCAACGTGATCACGTAGTTGTTTTTCGTCTTATTCGTGAAGTCAATTTCGAAGATGTTCGAGATCTTGTCTTCGTCGGTCACCTGATAGGTAGAACCTCGTTGACGTAAGATCGTCGTTGAGAAATCATCTCGGATCAAGAGCAAGGTCAATAGAATTCCGACTAAAACACCCAATAGCACAGTGTAAGAAACTACTCTTCGGGTCCACTGGAAGCCTGTGCGGTTTTTGATGCCGTTTTCAGAAACAAAACGGATCAATCCTTTTTCCATACCTACGCTGTCCATCATGAAATCGCAGGCGTCGATACAAGCCGTACAGTTGATACATTCCAATTGCGTTCCGTTGCGGATATCGATTCCTGTAGGACAAACGTGGATACATTGCTTACAGTCGATGCAGTCACCTTTTCCGGCAACTTTTCGGTCTTCGCCTTTTCGGATCTTCGCACGTTCTTCACCGCGCACGTGGTCGTAAGCTACCACCATTGAGTTTGGATCGAGCAATACACCCTGCAAGCGGCCGTATGGACAGATCGTTGTACACACTTGTTCGCGCAAATGGGCAAAAACAAAGAAGAATAGGGTTGTAAAGATGACGATAGCAACCAATCCACCTACGTGTTGTGCCACGGGTTCCGTTTGGATCTTCCACAAATTATCGGTTCCGATGATGTAAGCCAGAAAGGTATTTGCAATGAAAAACGAAATGATCCAGAAAAGTCCCAGTTTGGTTACGCGTTTAGCGATTTTCTTTCCGGTCCATGGTTCAGAGCGCAGTTTTTTCTGCTCGGTCCAATCTCCGTCGATCAAGTACTCGATTTGTCTGAAAACGAATTCCATGAAAATGGTTTGCGGACAAACCCAGCCACAAAAGATCCTTCCGTAGATGATGGTGAACAGGATGACGAAAACAACACCAACGATGAGTAATACAGCGAAAATGTAGAAATCCTGAGGCCAGAAAATGGAGCCAAAGATGACAAATTTTCGTTCTACGACATTGAATAGCAGGGATTGTTCTCCGTTGATCTTTAGGTGTGGTGCGGCGAATAAAAATAGGAGTAGGAGGTAGCTGACGATTTTGCGTTTGTTTGTGAATGCGCCTTTCGGTTTTTTCGGGAAGATCCAAACGCGTTTTCCCTTTTCGTTCACCGTGGCGATCTTGTCTCTAAACTCTTCCATTGCTCGTGTGTTTGAGTTTGATAAAATAAAGGGGAGTCCGAACGTTCAACCTAACCTGTCGAACTCCCCTTGTTATTGGTTGGTCTAATGACCTATTTAACTTCTTTTCCTTGTGGTTCTTTACCAGCTACAGGTTTCAAGCTTAAGATGAAAGAAGAAACTTGTTGTAACTGGATCGGATTCAATTTAGATGCGTGATCCGGCATTCCATTTGGCGTACCATTTTTCACTGTTTTGAATACATCTTTGATATCGTTTCCGTAGATCCAGAATTTATCTGTCAAGTTTGGACCGATGTCACCTGATGCATTTTCTTTGTGACATACTGCACAGTTCGTTACGAAGATGTTTTTACCTTCAGCTAGTGCAGTGGCATCATCCAATTTTGTAACGTTGGTTTCATCCACGTTCATTGCTTGCGATTTCAAGTAAGCATCGATGTCCTTTTGAGCTTGCGCCATTTCTTTTTTGTAGGCAACCTCTTGCAGGTCGGATGTTTTGAAAACGTGGTAATTCAACAAGTAAATGATCGCAAAGAAGATTGTGATATAGAATCCCCAAACCCACCATGGTGGCAAGTTGTTGTCCAACTCGCGGATTCCATCGTATTCGTGATCCATCAAGATACTTGCTTCGTCTTCGATCGCAACCGCATCGGTAAGCACTTTGGTTACTTTCTTCGTTTTCTCCTTACGCGTTTTAACCGTTTCAGGATAAGCCATGCGGTAGAAGCTGTTGAACAAGCGTTTCAAGTAGAATACTACGAACAACAATAAGAAGTTGATGATCAAAAGTGCGTAGATATCACCGTTTTCAACGATCAACCATAAACTTTTTTCTTTGGATTCACCACCTGAAACGAATTCTAATGCGAAGGTATCCATCGGTACAAGAAGACCAAGTCCTACTACCAACATGGTAATGATCTTACCAAGGTTGGATCCGTCTTTATCTTCTTTTTCCTTCAATTTGTTTTTAAAGACATCTGATTTGATCAAAGACATGATTGAATTTGTCAACATTAGAATTGCAAGGATCAACACCAAAGTAACTGCCAAAAGCGCGTAGAAGATGTTCAAATTCTCTTCATAGTTTGGAACGATCTTTACCTCCGGTGCTGCAGTAGCTCCAGCGGCTGCGGTTGGAGAAGCTGCGGCAGGTGCTGCAACGTAATTGTCCACATAATCCAAGATTTGATCAATCTCCGCATTAGTAGCCTGTTGCGGAGGCATCTCGGAAGCCGAGAAATCTTTGATCGCGGCAGCCATTTTACTGCTTCCACCTTCGATCAAGGCTTTAGAATTAGTGACCCATTTGTAGAGAAGTTCACCTTCACCTGCGTCAGCCCATTTCTGCTTCACACCTTTTAACAAAGGTCCGGTAGAGTTTTTATCTACCATGTGACAGGTATTACATTTTGCTTTGAACAGGGCTTCACCTTGTCCGTATGCCAGCTGAACAGCGCCAGCCAACACAAATATGAATGGAAGAAAAATTGTTTTCATCATTGTTCGTTTTGAATGTTGGTTTCTTCGTTTCCGAAAGGAATGTTGCTCAGTTCCTCAATGGTTTCTTTCTTCATTCTCACCATGCGGTAAAAAACAACTAAGAAGAAGATCACAAAAATCAGCAGGGAGAACATTCCGTAGTACATCACTCCGTCCTCAGTTGCTAAATGGTGTTTGATGAATCTTAGCATGACTTATTTCTTTGCTGGTTTAACTTTAATGTCTGTACCCAAGCGTTGCATGTATGCGATCAACGCGATCACCTCTTTCGATTCGATCTCTTTGATCTTCGCTTCCTTGGATGTTCCTTTCAATGCGATTGCTGGCATATTGTTTACGATGTCCTCAGCAATTACATGCGCTTGTTTTTTCAAATCAGCCAAAGCTTTTGAAGAGTAACCTTTAGCATAAGGAACACCAAATGTTTGCATCGCTTCGATCTTTTTAGGAAGTAATTCCGTATTCAGATCATTTTCACGCAACCATGTGTAAGCCGGCATGATGGAACCTTTAGAGATATCTTTCGGACGTTCGAAGTGTTCGTAGTGCCACATGTTACCGCGCAGACCACCTTCGCGTGCTAAATCCGGACCAGTTCGTTTAGAACCCCATTGGAATGGGTGATCATATACGTTTTCACCAGCTTTAGAGTATTCTCCGTAGCGAGCCGTTTCAAAGCGCATCGGACGGATCATTTGCGAGTGACAGTTGTAACAACCTTCGCGGATGTAGATGTCACGACCTTCCAATTCAAGCGGCGTGTAAGGTTTTACTGTTGCAATAGTTGGAACGTTTGATTTTACTGCCATGGTAGGGATGATCTGTGCCAAACCACCGATTGCAACTACGATTAAGGAAATGATCATGAATTTGATCGGCTTGCCTTCGATTCCTCTGTGCCAGTATTCTTTTCCAGAAGATTTCACATGGCGTTCTACAGAGACTTCTACTTCTTCATTCGCAACGAAGTTTCCGATCTTAACAGTTTTCCAGATGTTGTAAACCCACATCAAGGCACCGAATAAGTAAAGCAAACCACCGATACTACGCAATATGTAGTAAGGACGCATATCGATCACGGTTTCCAAGAAATCTTTGTGCATCAATGTACCATCTGGGTTGAAATACTGCCAGCTCAATCCTTGCATGAATCCTGCAATGTACATTGGAATAGCATACAAGATGATACCCAAAGTAGCGATCCAGAAGTGTTGGTTAGCCAATTTTTTAGAGTATAATTCAGTTTTGAACATACGTGGGATCAACCAGTAGATCATACCGAAGGTCATCATACCGTTCCAACCCAAACCACCTACGTGAACGTGAGCGATAGTCCAGTCAGTAAAGTGCGAGATCAAGTTTACTTCTTTCAATGATAATAACGGACCTTCAAATGTCGCCATACCGTAACATGTCAAGGCAACCACCATGAATTTCAACAAAACGTCGTCACGTACACGGTCCCAAGCACCACGTAGTGTTAACAAACCGTTCAGCATACCACCCCAAGATGGAGCGATCAACATCACAGAGAATACTACACCTAAACTTTGTGCCCAATCCGGCATGGAAGTGTATAACAAGTGGTGAGGACCTGCCCAAATGTAAATAAAGATGAGTGCCCAGAAGTGGATGATTGAAAGTCGGTAAGAGTAAACCGGACGATTCGCTGCCTTAGGCACGAAGTAGTACATCAAACCTAGATAAGGCGTTGTTAAGAAGAACGCCACCGCGTTGTGTCCGTACCACCATTGTACCAAAGCATCTTGAACACCCGCGTACCAGGAGTAAGACTTCAAGAAGCTTACTGGTAATTCGAATGAGTTCACGATGTGCAACATGGCAACAGTAACGAATGTCGCAATGAAGAACCAGATCGCTACGTACAAGTGTTTCACGCGACGTACTAAAATGGTTGCAAACATGTTCCATCCAAAAACGACCCACATCAATGCGATCAAGATGTCAATCCACCATTCCAACTCCGCGTACTCTTTACCTGTTGTATATCCTAACGGCAAGGTAAGCGCAGCACAAAGAATGATGAATTGCCATCCCCAGAAGTTCAAAAGGCTCAATTTATCACTCCACATTCGCGTCTTCAATAAGCGCTGTAGCGAGTAATAAACACCTGTGAAAATTCCGTTTCCTACAAAGGCAAAGATTACGGCGTTTGTATGAAGCGGACGAATTCTTCCGAAGGATAAGAAACTAAATCCTAGATAATCGTTGAAAAACTCCGGGAAGGCCAGCTGGAGGGCCACAATTAGACCTACGAGCATACCCACAACTCCCCATAAGAGCGTGGCATAGGCGAAATACTTGACAATCTTATTGTCGTACTTTACTGTTTGTATTTCCATCTTTATTTTGATTTTGGTTGTGCAAAATTTGTTCGTCGTCGTACAAGACTCGTACAGAAGGAGCGTAATCATCCTCGTATTGTCCTGTCTTCGCTGCCCACATAAAAATAATCAGGAAGAACACCGCCATGATGAGGCTTACGATTAGCATTATGTATATCATTCCCATGAAGCAAAGGAATCTATTATTCAAAGGATAAACCATGACGTTTTTTAGTAAAAAACCTGATTAAAATCATGTTTTAAGTGAAGGTGGAAACTTGTGTTTTCAAGTAAACTGGTTGCTAAATCGTTTTTATTTGGCATTCAGTTTTCATCATTCAAGGATTTTGAAGCACATAATTTTTCACCAGCGGATCACGCATTAATCACTAACTTTGACTCATGAAAACACCGGTGAAAATACTTCCTGCTTTGGCTCAACGATTGGATGATTTTGGCTTTCATATGCCAACTGAAATTCAAGAACATGCCTGGACTAAACTTTTGGAAAAACACCAAGATTACGTCGGTCAGGCGCATACGGGATCCGGAAAGACCATTGCTTATGGGGTTCCACTGCTCACACGAATTGATGTCAGTGATAAGGATGTTCAAGCATTGATCTTAGTTCCTACACGTGAATTGGTAGTACAGACTACAAAGTCCTTGTTCAAATTGGGTAAGTATCTTCCGAAATTCTTCATTGAAGGAATTATGGGAGGTGAGTCGATTGATGATCAGGTGTTTAAACTTTCCAGACAAACTCATATAATAGTGGCTACTCCTGGTCGTTTGTTGGAATTACTAAAAATGAACGCGGTCAGTTTGCGTCGCGTGAAGACCATAGTTCTGGATGAAGCGGACGAGTTGTATGCCAAGGGTTTCATGAAAGACGTGGACAAGATTTTCGGATATACGAATGATTTTCATAAGAAATGGTTGTTCTCAGCTACCATTCATGGAGATTTGAACGCTTGGATCCGTCAGAACCTATCGAAAGATGCGCCGAAAGCCACTGTTCAAACGAAGGAGGTGATGAACCCGCGTATTGAGCACCAATATTTGGAATGTCAGAAGGAAGACAAGCCTATGTATCTGTTGGAATTCTTGCAAACCATGAAAAAGGCGAGAGGCATTATTTTTAGTCGCACCAAAGGGGATGTCGAGTACATTGGCCGTTTTCTGAAGCAGAATAATTACGCCGTTTGTGAATTGCATGGTGAATTGGGTATGCGCGACCGTGAAAAAGTGTTGCGCATGTTTCATCAGGGCCATTATCAATATATTGTAGCTACGGATATCGCAGCTCGCGGAATCGATTTTGATGATCTGACTTTTGTGGCGCATTATCAACTGCCGGATGATCCGGATTATTACACACACCGCAGCGGTAGAACTGCTCGAGCAGGAAAACGCGGACTATCTATCAGTTTTGTGGAGCCCGTAGAACGTAAGAAGCTACGTTATATACAAGATCTGCTTTCAGTGGACTTCGTACAATTGTAATGTCCATGCAGGTTCATTACGATTTTCAAGCTTCCGTTTGGCGATACAGTGCTTCCAGTTCTTGGTTTTTTGTTTCGCTTCCGGCTGAATTGGCTACTGAGATCCGCGAACTTTTCAGGAATGCAGAAGAAGGCTTTGGTCGATTACCTGTTTCATGCACCATTGGTCAAACGACTTGGAAAACTGCCATTTGGTTCGACACGAAGCACAATACCTATCTATTGCCTCTGAAAAGTGTCATTCGCAAGCAAGAATCCATTCGGGAAGATCACACCATTTCGATTAGGTTATCCATTTAAGCTTGGAATTTTCTGCGTAAAGCCAAAAAAGTTGAAAGCGCAACAACAGTAATGGAGCTAAGTGGCATGATCACGGCTGCCACAAAAGGCGTCATTGTTCCGCTGATTGCGAATGACAGCCCTGTAATGTTGTAGGCCAGTGAAAATGCAAAAGAGATCTTCAAAAAGTTCTTACCATCACGAATGTACTTGAGATACGCATTCAACTTTGGTAAGTGATCAGCTTTTAAGATGGCATCGGAAGCCGGAGTAAAACGCACGAGGTCCTCAGAAACGGCAATTCCGATGGTCGCCGCTTGCAATGCGCCTGCATCATTCAAACCATCACCGATCATGATTACTTGTTTTCCTGAATTGCGCAATCCTTCGATGTATCGTTTCTTATCAATAGGTTTTTGTTGGAACAAATAGGTAGTGGATGCGGGGAAGAACTGTTGCAGCTTTACCTTATCGTGATCATTGTCACCACTCAACACGACCAATTCATAGGCGGTTGCCAAATCGCGAATACTTTCTTCCAATCCATTTCGGATCTCATTCCCCATGGTGAATTTACCTACAACTTTGCCATCTATGGATAAGAAGGAAGCACTTTCAGTTCCTTGATCTTGAATACCCAGCCAAGCTGCAGATCCAATCTGGATATTTTTGTATTGCATTCCTTTTCCTGAAATTTCTTGTACTTCGAGGATTGGGACGTTTACCGTTTCCTTGTCAACATGATCGTTTGCCCAACGATTTATTTGCTGTGCATAGGGATGGGTTGCATGATCCGTTAAAGCTGCTATCAAAGAAATTTGGTCAGAGCTTAGCGATTCGCCCTCGTATACACACGAAACGTGTTCCGTGCTCGTGAGCGTTCCCGTTTTGTCAAATACTATCACCGAGCAGGTTTGAGCTTTTTCAATCACAGTGGTGTTTCGCAGGTAAAAGCCGTTATTACCCAGTTTACGCATCATGTTTCCATAAGTGAAGGGTCCAGACAAGGCTAAGGCGCACGGACATGCAACGATCAAGATTGCGGTTACGATCTCTGGTATTAAGCGTGGTTCAATGAACCACCAGGCAATGGATGAAAGGGCTGCAATGACAAGTACAGCCCATAAGAAATAACCGGAAATGCGGTCTTGTCGAATCGTGAATTCAGAAATGGTGGAATCCTTTTCTTGTTCGTTCCAAAGTTGTGTTAATTCCGAACGATTCGTTGGGCGTTCCACACACATTTCAACGCTATTTCCCATTACACGACCTCCAGCGTAAATGAAGTCACCTGCGGATTTTTCAATCCAATCGGATTCTCCGGTAACGAAACTGTAATCGATTGTAGCTTTTTCCGAAACCAGAAGTGCATCCGAAGGGATGATCTCTTCATTTCTAATCAAGATCTGATCGCCAACTTTGAGTTCTTCGATAGGAGTCATGTCAAATTGCGCTTCGGCCGGATGTGTTTTCCTTAAAACTGCAATAGGGAAGTATGATTTGAAGTCGCGCTCAAACGAAAGCCAACGATACGTTTTGCTTTGGAACCATTTACCGATCAAGAGAAAAAAAATGAATCCTGCAAAGGAATCCATATAACCTGGACCTTCATGGTTGAAAATTGCTACGACACTACGGACATAAAGTGCTATAATCCCAATGGCAATGGGAATATCCAGATTGATACGTCTGGTGCGAATACCTCCCCAAGCTGCTGCGAAATAATCGCGTGCGGAAATAAAAAGTACCGGTATGGAAACGATCAAGGCCAAATAGGCACTTAGATTTCTGAAGCCCGCATAGGTCTCATCGATTCCAAGGTATTCCGGAAAGCTCCAGAGCATAATGGATCCAAAAGCAAAGCCTGCAAACCCGAGTTGGATGAGCAAACGCTTGTCAACGCTAGGAGTTTTCGCTTTGTCTGAACTGAAATCAGGTCGGTAACCAATCTTGGTAAGTAAGGTGGCAACCGCTTTCAGTGAGGTTTGAC
>CAYLJB010000021.1:499-886 GCA_964383785.1 uncultured Fluviicola sp. | reverse complement strand
AGGTTTGACTTTCGTCGAAGGTAATGGTAGCAAGTCTTTTTGGGAAATTCACAAAAGAGGCACGAATGCCTGCGTCCAGTTTATGCAGGTGTTCCAATAAATAGATACAGCTCGCACAATGGATTTGCGGTAAATGCAATTGTACGCGAACGACTGATCCTTCTTGAAATTGGATCAACTTTTTGCGTACTTCCGGTGCGTCCAATTGGTCGAAATGAATCGTTTCTTTAGTAGGTTGCACACCTATCTTTTCTCCTTGTTGATAATAAGCTCCCAGATCATGTTGCGATAAAAGCATGTAAACATTCTTGCATCCTTGACAGCAGAATGCATGATTGTCATACTTGATCGGAGTTTCTATGAAAGGATCGTGACAATGAAAGCAAC
>CAYLJB010000021.1:0-489 GCA_964383785.1 uncultured Fluviicola sp. | reverse complement strand
TTATATGGTCTATCTTTAATTTTTTGTATTTCGTTTTCTTTATCTAATGTGCTCGTTCTGTTCATTGTGTGCTTTAAATCGTATGACTGAAAGTCGGTTTCGAGACCGGATTTCTTAGATAGGTATCGAAGGCCATGCAGCAATTTCGTACGAAAGGAATACCTTTCTCACTTACGCGTACATGATTATCTTCAATGGATACCAAACCATCTTCGATCATTGGAAAAAGTCGCGTGATGATCTCGCCAAAGTGGATGAAGGATTTTTTCGGAATCTCCGTTTCAAAATGACACATCAAATTCAGGATGTGCTGACGCATTTCCAGATCTTCTTCGCTTAGTTCATGTCCGCGTGTGATAGGCAATTCGTTTTCTTCTAAACGTTCCAAATATGCTTTCACAGAGTGCTCGTTTTGAGCAAAACCGTACCAAGCATCAGAGATTGCGGACATTCCAAGACCAATCAAAACTGGAGAAGTCTGGGTGGTGT
>CAYLJB010000020.1:17240-33658 GCA_964383785.1 uncultured Fluviicola sp. | reverse complement strand
TTTGATAAAGGTTATTTGTATTTGAATCTTGGAAATATTTCAGAGGATGTTTTAGCAGATTCTCGCAAAAGTTTTGAGAACGGAATTCCGCCTTATGCCGGTGCAAATTATCCGGTAGATTATACTCCGTGGGCGATGGTCAGCACCCAACAGGTGGTCGTAAATGCCTTTGATCAAGATCCAAATTCCCGAATCAATCAAGATGTTGGTTTGGACGGGTATAACAACAATGAAGAAAAGAATAGCTTCACTCAATTCGTAAACTGGGTACAGAACTCTTCACTTGATCCGGCTGTGAAAGCGCGTATGATCAGTGACCCTTCAAACGATGATTACAATTTCTATCGTGATGATGTCTACGATCAGCAACAGTTGAACATTCTCGAGCGCTACAAGCGTTACAATGGTATGCAGGGGAACTCGCCAACTACGGAGATGTCTGATACTATGAACAGTGAAGGATACCCAACACAGGGTACAAACATGCCGGATCTGGAGGACATCAACCAAGACAACAACCTGTCAGAGTCTGAAGCATATTTCCAGTATAAGGTAAGCTTACGCCCTCAAGATATGGTGGTTGGAAAGAACTTTATTACCTCTGTTGTAACGTATCAACCATCTGGGTCTACAAAGATCGAAAAGTGGTATCAATTCAAAATACCAATCCGTGATCCAGAGAAAGTAGTGAATGGTATTCGTGATTTCCGTTCAATCCGTTTCATGCGCATGTTCGTTAAGAATTTCGATGAAGAGGTCTTGTTGCGTTTTGCTAAATTGGAATTGGTTCGCGGTGAATGGCGTCAATATTTATTGGACTTGAATCAACCAGGTGAAGGTGTTCAAACGGATCCGGATTTGACAACATTCAATATTGGGGCGATCAATTTCGAAGAGAACGCCGAAAAATTACCAATTGGGTATGAGATCCCACCCGGAATCAATCGTGAGATCGACCCGTCCCAACCTGTTCAACGTCAGATGAATGAGCAATCACTTACGTTGGATGTTTGCGGGTTACAAGATGGAGATGCGCGCGCTGCATACAGAAATGTTCAGTTTGACGTCCGTACCTACAAGAAATTGAAAATGTTCGTTCACGGTGAGGAGATTACACCGAATACCCTGAACGACAAGGACGTGACCGTATTTATCCGTTTGGGTACAGATTTCGTGGACAATTATTATGAGTACGAAATTCCGTTGTACTTAACGCCATGGGGATCTTCAAGTGCTGAGAGTATTTGGCCGGAGAACAACTTTATGGAGATCGTGTTCCAGGATCTACTTGATCTGAAAATGAAACGAAACGAGTTAGCCGCTCAGCCAAATTCAACTGTTACTTCGATGGTTGAATATGTTTTACAAGACCCAAATTTCTCAGAGCGCTATATCAAAGTTAAAGGAAATCCAAATTTACAAGGAATGCGTACCATCATGATTGGTGTGCGCAATCCACACAAGAATAGCAATCCTTGGAACAGTAATGATCTTGGAGATTCAAAATGTGTCCAGGTTTGGGTAAACGAATTGCGCTTGTCAGATTTCGTGGATGACGGCGGTAGTGCTGCGGTTGCACAAATGCAGATCCAGGCCGCTGATTTCGCGAATGTTTCCGTTTCCGGAACTTATTCAGGGATCAACTGGGGGGCTGTGGATAGCCGAGTTCAGGAACGTCAACGTAATCAACGATTAGGATTGGATTTCCAGTCTACGGTTCAATTAGGTCAGTTCTTCGGAAGAAAAGCAAAATTGGCTCTACCGTTCTTTTACAGCTACTCTGTGGGTGTGATCAATCCGGAATACGATCCGTTCAATCCGGATATCAAATTGTCAGCGTATGATCGTGAGTCACGTCAGCAAGTAGCTCGAATTGCACAGGATTTTACGGAAAGAAGATCCTATAACTTCCAAGGGGTACGTAAAGAACGCGCTGCAGGCAAGAAGGCTCATTTCTTTGATATTTCGAACTGGACTTTGGGTTACGGATATTCCGAGAATTTCAGACGTGACTTCAACACCAACTACGACCGCACGAAGCAATGGAAAGGTAATTTGGCGTATAGCTATACCTTCGAGAATAAACCATTAGAGCCGTTCAAGAAAGTGAAATGGATGCAAAAGTCACCATGGTGGGCAATTATCCGTGATGCGAATTTCAGTTATGTTCCAAAAACGATCTCATTCACGAACGATATGATGCGTAACTACAACGAGCGTCAAGTTCGAAACACGATCGACACGGCTTCAGGATTCGAGTATCCGGCGGTATTCGTGAAAAACTTCTCTTGGAATAGAAATTATCGTTTGGGTTGGGATTTTACGAAAAACCTGAAGTTGACATTTAATGCGACGAACAGAGCAATTTTTGACGAGGGTGATGGACGCGTAGACCGTAGAAATGATCCAACGTCTTATCAAATCTTCCGAGATACTGTTTGGAGTCAGATGGGAACTATGGGTAAGACCATGGATTACAATCATGACTACAGTTTGTCTTACACGATTCCATTCGACAAGATTCCAGCACTGAACTGGATCAATGGAAACGTAAAATATGCGGGGACCTATAATTGGCAACGTGCACCTTTAGGCCAAGAAGATTTCGGAAATATTGTTCAGAATAGCCGTACGATAAACGCACAAGTTCAGGCAAACTTTATTACCCTTTACAATAAGGTTCCGCTTCTTAAGAAGATTAATCAGGACGGTAAAGGTGGGAAGCCTAGACAAAGTGTTGCAAAAGGATCTTCAGATTCAGAAGAACCCGGTAAAGGAGGTAAAGAAGCTGGCGGCGACAAACCAAAAGTGGAAGAATTAGTTCCCCCTAAACCGGTGGAAGACATGACAAAAAAGGAACGTCGAAAATGGGAACGCACCAAACGTAGACATGAACGCAAGCAAAAACGTGAAAAAGACAATAAAGTAAATCCGATTGTAGGGTTTACAGGTCGCTTGTTGATGTCGGTACGTAACGTTTCTGCAACATATAATCAAACGGATGGAACGATGTTGCCTGGTTACAATCAAGAGACTCGTGTTCTAGGATTCAACCCGGCCTTCAGTGGTGGACTTTCAGGGTTTATTTTTGGTCAGCAAACGTTCTCAGTTGCCGGTAAGAATACAGGGTATAATTTTGCTGAAAGAGCTGCAGGGAACGGATGGATGGTTGAAAATCCGGCGATCAATCGTCAGCATTCGATCACACACAACAAAGTAATCAATGCACGAGGAACATTGGAACCATTTAAAGATTTCACGATCGATCTATCATTGAATAGAACTTTTGCAGAGAATACGAATGATTTTTATCGATTCAATGACCTTACTCAGCAATTTGAGTCGCAAAGTTTGATGCGCACAACCACGTTAACCTATTCAACGATCTCGATCAATTCTGCTTTCGAGCGTTTGAGCAGAGATAATGGATATGCTTCCAAATACTTCCAGGAGTTATTGAATAAGACCGGTGAAGTTTCAGCATTCTTGGGCAACCAGAACGCGAACTCATTAGGGACTGTGGATGGTTATGCA
The DNA here is from genome assembly GCA_964383785.1 of uncultured Fluviicola sp. GTDB lineage: Bacteria > Bacteroidota > Bacteroidia > Flavobacteriales_D > Crocinitomicaceae > Fluviicola. Next base: position 30,124 of record CAYLJB010000020.1, on the reverse strand, counting down.
AGTGGATATGGACGATCACAACAAGAAGTGGTGATCGGTGCTTTCATGAGTGCTTACACTTCCGGAAAAGTAAATGAGCGTTCAGTGAATCCGTTAAGTACATTACCATTGCCAAATTGGACTGTAAACTACAATGGGTTAACCAAGTTCGAGTTCATGAAGAAGTATGTGAAGAACTTTGTGATACGTCACGGTTATTCATCCACTGTAAGTATGGCCGGAGTAATGTCGAACTTGAACGCAACGGTTGATGCAAACGGAGACGTGAATGCCCGCGACTTGAACAACAACTTCATTCCGGTAAACAACGTACAATCTGTTACTATTACTGAACGCTTCTCTCCATTAATCGGATTGGATGCAACTTGGAATGTTAGAAAACAAGGATTGATCACAAAGTTTGAGATCAAGAAAGATCGTTCGGCAACACTCTCATTGAACAACAATCAGGTTACTGAAGTATTGGGCAATGAAATTGTGATCGGTACCGGTTATAAATTTGGTAAAGTGCGTTTGCCGTTCAAGATCAATAACAGTAAGATCGAAAGTCCGCTTAATGTGCGTTTCGACTTTACATTCCGCGACAATATCACAGTTATTCGTAAAGTAGTGGAAGGAACTGATCAAGCTACTGCAGGACAGCGCGTGATCTCGATCAAGTCTTCGGTAGATTACAATGTGACCAATAACTTGTTGTTGCAGTTATACTACGATCAAGTGATCACTGATCCGAAAATTGCGACTTCTTATCCAACTGGAAACTTAAGTACAGGTATTCGTATTCGATTCAATTTAGGAGGATTGTAACATGATGATCAGACCCGCGCAACCAGGTGATGAGAAGGCGATCCATGCCCTGATCGTAGAACTGGCAATTTATGAACGCGAACCGGATGCTGTGATCAACACCCCGGAACAATTGTTTCACGACCTGTTTGAAGATTCAATCTGTGAAGCTTTGGTGGTTGAGAATGCCAAGGGAGAAATTGTTGGATTTGCCCTGTATTATACCTCATATTCCACATGGAAAGGACGCTGTTTGTATTTGGAAGATTTCTACGTCTTACCCGATTTTCGCAGAGGTGGTATTGGTCATGAGTTGTTTCAGGCCGTGGTAGAGATTGCCAAAGAACGCAAGGTTAAACGCATGGATTGGCAGGTGTTGGAATGGAATCAACCGGCACTTTCCTTTTATAAAAAACAAAACGCGTTCCTCGACTCGGAATGGATTAATGGACGCTTATTCTTTTAAGCAGAAAATAACCGTTAAATTCGCGGCATGATCCTGCGTTTGTTTTTAAGTAATCAGCCTTTGGTCTTGGTGCTCTTAGCTCCTTTGATCGCGCTGTTTCACATTTTGAACGCAGTTTTCAATTATCACAAGTTTTTGCGGGTTATCGACTTAGGTCTTTGGGGTAAAGCAGCATTGTCAGACACGCTGTGGTTAGCGATTCCTACCGGAGTGATTGTAAGCTTGAATGCGCTACTCGTAAACAGATTATTCAACAAGCATGAATTTCTTGAAAGGTACAATTACGGCCCATCCGTGTTCTATGTGCTGTTGATGTCATTCAGTCATTCTTTTTACCAATTAGATGGCGTCTTGTTGGTACATACGTGTTTCTTGCTATCTCTTTGGTTGCTCTTTGAAATTCGTCCGAATGAGGACAGCCGTAAAGTGGTTTTCAATTCGTTTTTCTTTGTGGGATTGGCGGCTACTTTTCTGCCTGCTACTGCCGGAATGCTCATCTTCTTCTGGTTTGCTGTTTGGAGTTTGAAAGGTTTTGTGGGCCGCGAATGGCTGATTAGCTTGATCGGATTTTTGATTCCGGTGGTGAATGCATTGACCTATTGGTGGTTCTCAGGACATCAGATCAGCTTGAATGTGTTGCGTAATAATGTATGGATCAAACATGAAACCTTGGTTTACTACGCCAGTTCTGCTGCAGTATTGACCCTATTGGTTTTGAGCGTTATCGGCGTGCAAATTCGTTTGCAAAAGAGTTCCATACGCTTTAAAAAATTATCACGAGCCTTGGTTTGGGTTTTGATCGGGACAGCCTTGCTTGGGGTATTCAGTTTACTTTTTTATCAACAGGTAGAATGGTTCAGTACCATGTTCATTCCGTTGAGTTTTTTCTTTACGTTCGCATTCATCCATAAGTTTTGGCAGGTAGTGGCTACCTGGTTCTTTTACACAACACTTGGTTTGGCTGTTATTAAATTTTTCCTCACTTCCATCCCATACTTGTGATTGGATTGACTAACTTTGTCGGCATTCAAACAATGGCGTTTCAATAACGCGTAAAATAGTATCGATGAAGTTTGGTGTAGTTACCTTCCCAGGGTCGAATTGCGATGAAGACATGGTTTATGTCCTTGAGCAAATCATGGGTCAACAAGTAGAGCGTTTATGGCATAAAGACACAGATCTCAAAGGAGTGGATTTTGTGGTTCTTCCGGGTGGTTTCTCCTATGGAGATTATTTGCGTTCGGGAGCTATTGCAAAATTGTCTCCGATCATGAACGAAGTGGTGAACCATGCTGCGAAAGGTGGTTACGTGATGGGTATCTGTAATGGATTCCAGATCTTAACCGAATCCGGACTTTTGGAAGGAGCTTTGTTGCACAACAACAATCAAAAATTCATTTGTAAGAATGTATTCTTGAAACCGGCCACCAACAATACGGCGATCACAAAAGGACTTGATCTTGAGAAAACTTACAAGATTCCTATCGCACACGGTGAAGGTCGTTTCTATGCCGGAGATGACACGATGAAGTCCATTTTGGATAACGATCAAGTGTTATTCCACTATGCTTCTGAAGATGGAGTGGTAGCTGATGAGTTCAATCCAAACGGGTCTATGCACCACATTGCTGGAATTTGCAACAAAGGGCGTAACGTATTCGGAATGATGCCACACCCGGAGCGTGCTGCAGATGCTGCTTTGGCAAACGAAGATGGCAAGCGTTTCTTTGAATCAATCTTGAAATTCTGTTAAGATGCGTATTTTATTGTTAGGATCAGGTGGTCGCGAGCACGCGATTGCTTGGAAGATTGCACAAAGTTCGCACCTCGATAAATTGTTTATCGCGCCGGGAAATGCCGGAACGCGTTTGCACGGAACGAATGTAGACATGTCTGCTACTGACTTCCCGAAGATCAAGGCTTTTGTTTTAGAAAATGAGATAAACATGGTTGTTGTTGGTCCGGAGGATCCCTTGGTGAAAGGAATTCATGATTTCTTCCTGGCTGATAATGAACTGAAGCATATTCCGGTTATCGGACCTTCAAAAGAGGCTGCGCAATTGGAAGGCTCTAAAGATTTCGCGAAGGCATTCATGATGCGTCACAACATTCCTACAGCGAAATACGCGACTTTCACGAAAGATACACTTGAGGCAGGTTATAAGTTCCTGGAAGGAATGAAGGCGCCGTATGTATTGAAAGCGGATGGTTTAGCAGCTGGAAAAGGGGTATTGATCATCAATGATTTGCAAGAGGCAAAAGCGGAATTGAAGAGCATGTTGGCAGATGCCAAGTTTGGTGATGCTTCATCTCGCGTCGTGATCGAACAATTCTTGAGCGGGATCGAATGCTCCGTTTTCGTGCTTACTGATGGCGAATCTTATAAGATCCTTCCTGAAGCGAAAGACTACAAGCGCATTGGAGAAGGAGATACAGGGTTGAATACAGGTGGAATGGGAGCTGTGTCTCCGGTACCATTCTGTGACAAAACCTTTATGGATAAAATTGAAAATCAGATCATCATTCCTACAGTGAAAGGTTTGAAGCAAGATGCGATTCTTTACAAAGGATTCATCTTCTTTGGATTGATCAACGTTAAAGGCGAACCGTATGTGATCGAATACAATTGCCGCATGGGCGATCCGGAAACGGAGGTCGTTATGCCGCGCTTGCGTTCTGACTTATTGGATCTGCTTGAGGGAGTTGCGACAAACACCTTGTCAGAATGCGATATTCAGTTCGAAGACCGAAGCGCATGTACCGTAATGATGGTAGCTGGTGGTTATCCTGAGGCATACGAAAAAGGAAAAGTGATCAGCGGATTGAATCAGGTTTCTGAAAGCATCGTGTTCCATGCAGGAACAGCAGCTGACGGCCCAGTGGTAGCATCAAATGGAGGTCGTGTTTTGGCCGTGACTTCTTATGGTAAAAACTTGGAGATCGCATTGGAAAGATCATACAATTCAATTCAACAGATCTCTTTTGACGGAGCTTACTACCGTAAAGACATTGGTTTTGATGTGATCTAATAGACTTTAGATATTCAGAGAAGGGGGCAAAAATGAAATTTTTGCCCCCTTTATTTTTCAATCGAGTATGAATAGCAAATCATAGCTGAATTCTTCTTGTTGTCCCGGTTTCAATAGGTGAATGCCTTTCTTGTGAAACAGATCTCCGTTTGAATCCGTGTAGTCTGCGTAGCCCCACCAAGGTTCAATACACAAGAAGGGAGCTTGGGCCTTTTTCCAAAAACCGATGGCTTCCCAATTGGATGAACGAACGGAAAGAAGTGCTCCGGCAGTCTGATGAACCAAGGTCACCTGCTGGAATTGGGGATTCTTGAATACCACAGCATCGTCTTCGAAAAGCGCTTCGGATAGTGGTAGTTTTTGTTTGATATGCATGGATTGCGTTTTCCCGGTGAAATGACCACCATCGAGTAACCAACGCGCTGTTTGCAGCTCCTGCTCGAATTCCAAGGCATATTCTTCCAAAGGATGATCCAATGCAAATGCGGGATGTCCGCCAACATTGTACGGAAGTTCTCTATCACCGGTATTGGTAACTTCGTAGCTAATAGTAAGTTGCTTTTCCTGTAGTTCGTAGCGCACACGAAACTCAAACGCAAACGGATACTTCTGAAGGGTTTCATCGGATGAACGCAGTAAAAAGGTAACCGAGGACTCGTTTTGCTGTTCAACTTCAAACTCAGAATCGCGGGCAAAACCGTGTTGAGTTAAGGTGTAGGATTTACCCTTGTATTCGAATTGATCTTGCTTCAAGCGCCCTACGATCGGGAATAAATGCGGAGCGGTTCTATTCCAAAAAGCGGGGTCGGCAGACCACATGAACTCGTGTCCGGACATATTCTTCACCGACACCAATTCGGCCCCTTTGGTTGTTATATTAATAAAGAGTTGTTTACTAATTAGATGAATCATTTTGTTATATTAGAAGATCGAAATTATAACTTAAATCATGAAACACACGTTTTTTATCTTTATGTTGCTCGCAAGTAGAGTTGTCTACGCGCAGACTAATACATTGCCTGCAACGGGTAATGTTGGGATTGGTACAACCACACCAAATACGGCGCTCGATGTAAAAGGTTCTGTTAATATTGATTCTATTCTAATTGTGAAAGATTCAATAATAATTGAGTCGTCTGCAAAAATTTTGGAAGACATAACAGTTAATGGAACTACGAGATTAGAGGATAATACTTCAATGATCAAAGATTTAACAGTTGATGGAACAACCAAATTAAATGGTTCACTTCAAGCCAATGGCTCAGTTTATTTTACGAACACACCCCTTTCAACAAATCCTAATCCACTTGTTAAGTTTTTAATTTTAGATTCCACCGGAATTGTTAAAAGTTTTGGGCTTAATGAAATGAATGACCTTTTTAATCCACAGTTCGTTGTTTGTATATCTGATCAAAATGGCAACATTCCGGATCCTCATTGGAAATCGGGAATTAATAAGTTGTTTATTGATTGCCCGCAAGTAAATGTTGGTATTGGAACTGACAACCCAACACATAGATTTACAGTTATTGGAGATCAATACCTTGAAGGAACAACCGAATTAAATGGTGTTTTGGGAATTGGTTCTTCGCCCTCTGGTTTTTCTAGAATTAAAATTGATAACGGTAATTATGGTGCGGGAATAGAAATAGTTGGAAATAATCAAGTGTATAACAAGCTTCTATTTCTTCATGTAAAAAACCCAAATACTGAAGTAATAAAAGTATATAATGACATAACTAACCATGTTCCATTCTTGCTTGAAGCCAATGGAAAAATGACAATCAGTAATGGAACTCAAAAGATATTGCAATTAAATTCTGATGGAGTGTTGCAAACCCGTGTTGTAAAAGTTGATACTTACAATTGGCCTGATTATGTCTTTGAAAAAGAATATTCACTTATGCCTTTAAATGACTTACGCGAATATGTAATGAAAAATAAACATTTACCGGAGATTCCTAATGCCAAATTTAACGAAACGAATGGTGTCGACATCGGAGAAATGAACAAGCTTTTACTTAAAAAAATTGAAGAGTTGACGCTTTATATTCTGGAGCAAGAGAAAAGGATAAGCGCATTAGAATTAAAAAAAAGTAATTAATGAGGAGTCTCTTAATTTTATTTCTTTTTTGTTCATTTTCGACTTTTTTACTGGCACAGAAAGTAACAAATGATTCGTTGATTCCGAAATCTGAGTACGGTTCTATTTCTTGTTATTATTTTCCTACAGAAAATTTCGAGAAATATTATTTAAGCACAGGTTTTTTGTTTAAAGCGAAAAAGGAAAACTGGATGAACACAGTTAAACTAGATATTACTTTATTCGATTTTGTTCAGAATTCAAATAGAACCGACAATTTTACCCATATCCAATTTGCCAAAAATTATACTTATCGTAATGCGTGGTGTGTTATAAGAAATAGCTTCGGTTTGGGTCCATATATGTATCAATACAATTTAAACGGTTATGAATCTCGTAATTGGGGATTGGCTATTTCTGAAGGTATAGATATAGGAATAGCTATGGGCCAAATCGATATTACAGTCGGTTATTTTATTTCGATTGGTTGGGGTTACTTTAAACAGTTCAATTATCAATACCCATCTGGAGTTGCACCCTTTCGATTTGGATTGAGTAATTCACCATTGATTAAAATCACATTTAAACATTAATAAAATGAAGTCTCTTGTTCATATTTTAATTTTGAATCAAACATTATTGTTTTCAAACTTTTTTTTTGCTCAAACTAATCTTATTTGTAACAATAGTTTTGAAGAAGTGAATGACGACGTTTTTCAACAATTGAAAAATGCAAATACAATGTACGCGGGGTACTTTAGTTTGGACGACCCTAACAAATCACTTTTTTCATGTTGGTATTCTAGATTAATACAAGGTGATTTAAGTTCACATACAGATTTAGCGGGTTATAGTTTTGGAGTAATACCTAACTTTTTTGTCAGGGTTAACGGTACTATGTACTCAAGTAACTTTGCACAACCTGCAAGTTATTTAGATTTGACTGACTTAAATGATCCAAGAGCATTCTTAACCCCAATTACGCCTGGAACTTATGACCCTTCATGTTTACGATTGACAAGTGATCCTAATAATCCGTCTTCAATTGGCCTCGATCTTTCACCACCAAACTCAAAATTTGGATCTAACGTTCAAGCCTCGGAAGGTTTAAATTATGTTGGTTTAGTTGATCTTTTAAATGAAGAATTTTCAGGCGGCCCAAACCTAAGGGCAGAATTAAAGTACTCTACGGTTAAGGGTGTGTCATATACCTTTCAAATGAGTTTTGCAAAAATGAATCTTATTGGACAAGTAGCCAATACTGATGGATGGGATAAAGTTAAAGAAGGAAAAATTGTTGTATGGCTAGGGACAGAAACAAATGAAAAAGGTCAAAAAATATTTAGTGGAAATGTTGAAAATAATGATTGGGAAACTGATTACAATAACTTTGAATCTAACAAAAACTGGACACATTTATATGTTGAATACAACCCCATTTCCGCTTTTCAAATTGGCACAAAATCAAAAATTTCTGGGGCATTCATAGATAACTTAAAACTTTATGAATCTTGTGAGACACCAGAGAACCAATGTTTGAATAAAAACTATCGGCGAGACTTATTAGACGTAAAGCTTCAAAAAGTTGATTTGGTTGATCCCAATTCATATCCTGAGGCTGGAAACAATCAATATTCTAATGGTTATATTAAGACTATCCGTGCTACAGGTTTGGAAAATGTCAAAAGATTGGAGGTTAAGATTTATCCTAATACATCGTCATCACCGATCAAAACTATCGATATCTATTATCCTGAATCAACTTGGGTCTGGGACGGCCGAACTGAATCTGGCAACTATGCGCCTGAGGGTAATTACCGAGCAATAATTAATGCAGTTTCAAATGATTGTTGGCATAACACAAATGTGGATGAGAAAAATTTTAAATTGGAGCGTCATTTCAGTACAATGAGTTTGTTTAGTTCAATTAACCAACAAGATGGAAACACAATAGTAGGAGGCTTATCAAATGTTCACAACTTGAACATCAAAATTTATAACGCTGCAAGTCAATTAGTTTATAATTTTGATTTGTTAAATCCACCAAATCAAATTGGATTTTCAACAACTGCATTGAATAGTTATACAAATTCTAATAATGCTATTATTTCTACCGGGTATTACAGGCTAGTGCTGACGGCTTCAAATAATTGTGACGATAAAACTTTTGACTTTCCAAGCATAGGAATTTTTTCGACACTTCCTGATGCTTCGAATAATGTAATTTATAATTGGTCTTCAGTACCAAAGAATGATTTTGCATGTCCATTTACGAGAAATTATAATCATAATTATCTGGCACCAATGGATTGTTGTGAGGGAAATCTTTTTCTTCAAAATGTAGACATTTATAATAGTTGGGACGTACAGATACTAGGAAATATTAATATTGGTCCTAATGTGTATTTTGCACCAGGTGTAGTAAATAATTTATATTCTGCTCAACAAATTATACTTGTTCCTGATGCGAATGGTGTTATTGTGAACAATGAAACTCTTCTGATGCCAACCACAAACCTAAATTGTGAATTGTGTAAAGTTTTTGTAGTCGATGATCAAAACGAGGACTCAGACGAAAGTGAAATTGGCGTAATTCAAAAACCTGTGGACACAGTTCAATCAGATAAAGGCATTACATTGTTTCCTAATCCAGTAGAAAGAAATGAAAACATAATCGTTGACATGGGTTCAAAGAAATTTGACAAAGACGCGTTACAAGTTGCACTGATTAATGGATTTGGAATTGAATCTCCAATGAAATTAGAGTTTATTTCGCAGAATCAATTCATTGTCAAAACTTCAGTTGAAGAACCAAGTGGCTTATATGTATTAAAAATCATTACGAAGAGTGAAGCCTTTAGTATCGATGTGATGATAAAGTAATTTTCTCAAACATCTTGATTTTCAACAAAAGTTCTGTATATTTGCATCACATTTACGGATTGAAAGGAAATGAGGGGACGAAAGTCCCCTCTTTTTATAAGTCATGATTAGCAAGAACACAGTAAGAGCATTGGCAGAAGAGCGCATCAAGGAGCGTGATGAACGGTTGTTTATCGTAGAGCTTTCTGTGAGCGCCAGCAACGTGATTCGTTTGGAATTGGACAAGACCGAAGGAAATGTTTCCATCGAGGATTGTATGTCGGTTTCGCGAAACATCGAACACAACCTTGATCGCGAGGCAGCAGATTTCGAGTTACACGTTTCATCAGCTGGTTTGGACAAACCACTGCGTGTGCATACACAATACGTGAAGAATATCGGTCGTGGTTTGGATGTGAAAAAGAAGGATAAAACCAAGATTTCGGGACAGTTGACCTCTGTAACGGAAGAGGGGATCACTTTGGAATTTACTGAAAAGCGCCAGATCGAAGGAAAGAAAAAGAAAGAAACAGTGACGGTGCAAGAACACCTGAACTTTTCAGATATAGACGAAGCAAGAATTGTTATTTCATTTAAATAGAAAGCTATGAACAGCTTGGAACTAGTAGAATCGTTTTCCGAGTTTAAAGAACTCAAGAGCATCGACAAACAAACGATGCAACACGTATTGGAAGACGTATTTCGTGCGATGTTGAAAAAGAAGTTCAACACGGACGAGCATATTGACGTGATCGTAAACATCGACAAAGGTGACGTTCAGATTTTTGTAAACAAGGAGATCGTTGCTGATGGTGAGGTGGAAGATCCAAACACAGAGATCGCTTATTCAGATGCGATCAAGATTGAGCCGGATTTCGAGATCGGTGAGGAAGTTTCTGAAGAATTTAAATTCGCAGATTTCGGACGTCGTAACATCCTTTCTTTGCGTCAGAATTTGATCTCTCGCATCTTGGAATTGGAGAAAGATCACTTGTACAAGAAATACAAAGAGCGTATTGGTGAGATCATTACTGGTGAAGTTTACCAAGTATGGAAGAAAGAGATCTTGGTTTTGGATGACGAGAACAACGAGTTGATCTTGCCAAAGTCAGAGCAAATTCCTTCAGACTACTTCAAAAAAGGAGAAGCGATCCGTGCAGTGGTTTCCAAAGTGGACATGCGCAACAGCTCTCCTGTAATTATCTTGTCGCGTATCGCGCCTGAATTCTTGGAGCGTTTGTTCGAATTGGAAGTTCCGGAAGTATTCGACGGTTTGATCACTATCAAGCGCATCGTGCGTGAACCGGGAGAAAGAGCAAAAGTTGCTGTTGAATCTTACGATGACCGCATCGATCCAGTGGGAGCTTGTGTTGGTATGAAAGGTTCTCGTATCCATGGGATCGTTCGCGAGTTGCGCAACGAGAATATCGATGTGATCAACTTTACAAACAACCCGAAATTGTTCATCCAACGTGCTTTGTCACCAGCTAAGATCACGAATATCGAGATCGATGAGGAGGCAAAACGTGCTAGCGTGTTCTTGAAGCCAGACCAAGTTTCATTGGCCATTGGTAAAGGAGGATACAACATCCGTTTGGCTGGAAAATTATCCGGATACGAAATCGATGTATTCCGCGATGGAGATAGTGATTCTGAAGATGTCGATCTAGAAGAATTTGCAGACGAAATCGATGGCTGGATCTTGGACGAGTTGAAGGCAATCGGTTGCGATACAGCGAAATCTGTATTGGAATTGTCTGTTGACGACTTGGTACAACGTACAGACTTAGAAGAAGAAACAATTCAGGAAGTATTGCGCATTTTGCGTTCAGAATTCGAGTAATCGAATAGAACACAAACTGAAAAATAAAACACGTAAAATCAGTCGGGTTGAAAATACCTGACTGATTTTCACCAATATCTGGTCAACACTAACTATCTTTACAGCGCAAAAACGTTTCAGTTTGGTGTTAATCACCTGATGGAGCGAACATTAAAATTGGAGTAAATAAAATATGGCGGGTAAAACACAACGTCTTGGTAAAGCAGCAGGAGAACTGAACGTAGGAATCTCGACAATCGTTGACTTCTTGGCATCGAAGGGGGTTTCTATTGATTCAAATCCGAACACCAAATTGGAGCCGGAGCAATACGATTTGCTTCGTCAGCAGTTTGCTGCAGACCAGTCTTTGAAAGAACAGTCGAAATTGACGGCTGTTAAACGTGAAAAACGCGAGACCATTACGCTTCGCGATATCAAAGGCGAAGACAAACCAGAAGAAGGCGAAGAATTCGACGCACCTGCGTTGGAAACTGTTAAAGCCCCTGTAGCTCCAGTTGCACCGGCACCAGTTGTTGAGGAGACGAAAGCTGAAACACAGGAACCGGTAAAAGAAGAGCCAAAAGCTGACGCTTCGGTAGGTGTTCAAGTGATAGGTAAGATCGATTTGGATAAATTGAATACCAAAACAAGACCTGACAAGCGTGCTAAAGATGACAAACCTGAACCTGCTCCTGTTGCACAAGAAAAACCTGTAGCTCCTGTAGTAGAAGAAAAGGTAGAAGAGAAAGCGGCAGAACTGGTTGCAGAAGCACCGGCCGAACCAGCTGCACCTGAAATTGAAACGATTCGTGTAGAAACGAAAAAACTTTCCGGTCCTACGGTACTTGGAAAAATAGAATTGCCTGTTGAGAGACCTAAATCTGTAGGGTCTTCTCGTCCGGGTGATGAGCGTAAAAAACGCAAACGCATTAAGAAAGTGGATGTAGCGAAAGCTGCAACTCAAACTCCTGGTCAAGGTGGTCAAGGTGGCCAAAAGCCTGGTCAGGGAGGACAGAAACCAGGATTTAAAGGGGCTCCTGGAAAAGGACGTTTCGATAAACCGGCTGTTTCCGAACAAGATATCCAAAAAGAGATCAAGGAAACTTTGGCACGTTTGTCTTCGCAAGGAGGTAAATCCAAAGCATCTAAAAATCGTCGTGCGAAAAGGGATGACCGTGCAATGCGCCGTGAGCAGGAAATGCTTGAGGCAGAAATGCAAGAGAAGATCTTGAAGTTGACAGAATTCGTTACGGTATCCGAATTGGCATCCATGATGAATGTTTCTCCAACTCAGGTTATCTCGGCTTGTATGTCGCTAGGGATCTTCGCATCGATCAACCAACGTTTGGATGCTGAAACCATTCAGATCGTTGCTGATGAATTTGGCTTTGAAACAGAATTCGTTTCTGCGGAAGTTCAGGAGGCTATTCCTGAGGAGATTGACAGCGAGGAAGATTTGATCGCTCGTCCACCGATCATCACGGTAATGGGACACGTTGACCACGGTAAAACATCCTTGTTGGATAAGATCCGTAACGCGAACGTAACTGCTGGTGAAGCAGGGGGAATTACCCAGCACATCGGTGCTTACTCGGTGACTTTGAAAGATGGTCGTAAGATGACTTTCTTGGATACTCCGGGTCACGAAGCCTTTACAGCGATGCGTGCTCGTGGTGCGCAAGTAACAGACGTTGCAATTATCATTGTAGCAGCTGACGACGACGTGATGCCACAAACAAAAGAAGCAATTTCTCACGCGCAGGCTGCTGGTGTACCAATGGTCTTCGCGATCAACAAGATTGATAAACCGGGTGCAAACCCAGATAAGATCCGCGA
>CAYLJB010000020.1:345-17230 GCA_964383785.1 uncultured Fluviicola sp. | reverse complement strand
GAGTGGGGTGGAAAATACCAATGTCAGGAAATCTCTGCAAAACAAAACTTGAACATCGACGCATTGTTGGATAAAGTATTGTTGGAGGCCGAGATCTTGAACTTACGTGCTAATCCAAACAAACGTGCTGTTGGTACTGTAATCGAATCTTCTTTGGATAAAGGAAAAGGTTATGTAACAAACATGTTGGTGGAAGCTGGTACAATGCGCATCGGTGATGTTGTATTGGTAGGACGTAACTACGGTCGTGTGCGTGCAATGCACGACGAGCATGGAAAAACCTTGAAAGAAGCAGGACCAGCTCAACCGGTATCCGTGTTGGGTATCAATGGTGCTCCATCTGCAGGGGATAAGTTCCACATCATGGAAGATGAGCGCGAAGCGAAATCAATTGCTTCTAAACGCGAACAGTTGTATCGTGAACAAGGGTTGCGTACCAACAAACATATTACGTTGGATGAGATCGGTCGTCGTTTGGCGATTGGTGATTTCAAGGAATTGAACTTGATCGTTAAAGGGGACGTGGACGGATCTATCGAAGCGCTTTCTGATTCCTTGTTGCGTTTGTCAACGGAAGAGATCCAGATCAATATCGTACACAAAGGTGTAGGTGCTATTACCGAAGCCGATGTGAACTTGGCATCCGCATCAGATGCGATCATCGTTGGTTTCCAGGTTCGTCCTTCGGTTGCTGCACGCAAGTTGGCAGAACAGGAGCAGATCGATATCCGTTTGTACTCTGTAATCTACAAGGCGATCGAAGAATTGAAAGCTGCGATGGAAGGTATGTTGTCTCCGGATATCGAAGAAAAAGTGATCGGTACAGCAGAGATCCGCGAAACATTCGACATCACAAAAGTGGGAACAATTGCAGGATGTTACGTAATGGATGGAATCATCAAGCGTTCGTCAAAAGTTCGTGTGATCCGCGATGGTATCGTAATTCACTCAGGTTCTTTAGGATCGTTGAAACGTTTCAAAGACGATGTGCGTGAAGTGAAGAACAACTACGAATGTGGTTTGAACATCGATAAATTCAATGACATTAAGATCGGTGATATCATCGAAGCTTACGAAGAAGTAGAGGTAGCTCGTAAGTTGGCTTAAGAGAATAAATAAATGAAAAAGGGGCAATTTAATTGCCCCTTTTTTTATGACGTTTGAATTCCTCTGATTATCTGGATCTGCTGATAGATGATACAGCCGACGCACAAGGCTATCGTTGCTTCTAAAGTGGCAAGGACTAACAGTAGAAGTGATAAGGCATAAGCAATTGCATGTAAATCCAATAAATGCAAGCTTAGTATCAAGGCAGAAAATAAAAAGCCTAATAGGGCGGCGAATCGCTTAGGCGCAACATCAGTGGGTTTTGGCGTTCCGGGAAGGAAATGAACGATTCGACAAGCTATCCAACGGAAGGCACTTCCTTTTCCCGCAAAGAATGCACGAAAAGTGAAATCCAGTAGTAAAATAGCGACCGGAAAGAATGGAGAGACTAGAGATAAACTGATCATAACCACTACTTGTGCCGCAATTACACGCGCTACACGCTCATCCATTTTTGTTCCGGAAACCGGGCAAGACGCCCCATTAAGTTGATCTGCTGTTGACATAAACTATAAAATCTATCAAATAAGTAGGACAAATGTATACATTTTATGAATTAGTACAAGAAACACCTAAAATATTTACATTTACAGCATGATAGCTCCGGGGTCGAAAGGATGGATAGCCAAATATTTTCAGCTGGTTACGGCCGGTGAAATAGTTTTGGATGCAAGTAAACCCGGTGATCTTACCCGAGCACAATTCAATCATCACTTTTTAGCTTCCAGTGGGATCGTTTTTGGCTATCCAAGTCGTCTACTTTTTGGACTTCAATTGGATCGCACTAAGTGGACCCAGGATGAGCAATTAACTGTTTTGCTTTTCGAATCATTGATCTTTACGCACCGAAATTTTACCGGTAACGAGAAGTGGAATGAAGCCCAATTCTTGGAAGATGCAGAATTGTTCTACAAAAAACACCGCGTTCAGTCCTTGAGTTCGCTTCTTGGTTATTTATTCAAGGAAGGCAAAAGCGAAAAATTAGAACGTATTTTAGCCAAGCGTTGCGACATTCAGCGGCAATTGGGAAGCACGAAATCCTGGGTTGGTTATTTCGATAATGCCTTCATATATTTAGATGTACTTTTGTTTGAGGCATTTCTTCGCAACAATAAAAAACAGCCTTTCGATTATCAGTCTCTTGCGTTAATCGCTTTGGCCATCATTGCCATGTCTGCTTATTCCGATGGTCAGATAGAGGAGAGTGAAAAAGCCTTATTCGAAACTTTTTTGATCTCTGCTGATCTGGATGGAGACGAGCGCGAATTAGCTCGTTTGCGTTTCAAACAAGGAATTTCTTTGAACGAGTTGGAATCTGAGATGATTGATTCTTGGAATTTTAAACGCTACTTGTTGGACTTGTCCGCATTGACCATATTTGCGAATCACGAGGCGATCACCGAAGAAAAGTCTTTTTTGGAAGAATTACGGGTTTGGTTGAACTTGGAGCCTGTTGATCTGGATGAGGCGATAATGGTAGCACAACAATTCGTTCTGGAAAACCATCATCGCGTGTCTTACTTGAAAGATGACAGCGCTGTTGAAGCCATGATGACCAATGTATCCAAGCGTTGGATCAAGGTTTTGGGTCGCAACAAAGACAAATTAGCCACAGAATTAAAGCAAAGTAAGGAGTTGGTTGCGCTCATTCGCAAATCTACCTCTGAAGAATTGTCGAAAGAGGAAAAAGAAAAGGTCAAAACCCAGTTTATGGATATTGTAAAGTCCATGCCGGCTTTGGCAATCTTTTTACTTCCTGGGGGGGCATTGTTATTGCCAATTGTATTAAAGATCATCCCAGATCTGGTGCCATCTGCTTTCCGTGACAATGAAATTGAGGATGGAAAGAAGTAACTGGAACAGCAAGTCCATTTCTCACTTCAAAGGATTTCACGCCCTGCGTTTCTTTGCCGCTTTAATGGTAGTATTTCACCATGCGGAGTCTTTGCGAAAGGATCACGGTCTGGAACACCTCAAAGCTTTCAGTTTCTTCAACAATGGAACTACGGCAGTCACATTCTTTTTCGTATTGAGCGGTTTTCTGATCACTTACTTGTTGGAAAAAGAATTTCAGGAACGTGGAAAGATTGCAATTGGCTGGTTTTATTGGAAACGCGTTGTACGCATTTGGCCACTCTATTTTCTACTACTGATCATCGGACTGGGCATTCAACCCGCACTACTCCAAGCATTTGGGTTACCCTATGAAATGCCCTATAGTTTCGGTGATTCCTGGTATTTTTTCCTGCTTTTTGTCCCGGGTTTGGTGACCTACTATTTTGGTAATCATTTGTTGGAGCCGCTTTGGTCTATTGGTGTTGAAGAGGTGTTTTACGTGCTTTGGGCACCGATCTATCGTTTTTTAAGACGTTTTTTGGTTGTGATCATTATCGGGATCGTTTTGTTCAAACTGTTTGTTTTGTTTTGGATCGATAGTGGAAAATTACAAGGAGTGTGGGCTTTTTTGTGGCGAACGCATCAATTTGAGTCAATGGCCTTGGGAGGTGGAGCTGCTCTTATTTATTATCATTTCGGAAATCGCTTTCAGCCGCGACGCATGCGGCAAATTGGCGTTCTCGCATTCGTATTGTTCATATCGATCTTTTTAACCAACCAGCTGAATTGGTCCCCAACCTTATACAATTATCTTTTTGATTGGCCTTTGTTTAAGAGCCTTTGTTTTGCTCTGCTCTTGCTGTGTTTGAATTTTATGCCTCCATTTCAAAACGTGCTATCCAATAAGATCTGTGAGTGGGGTGGGAGCATATCTTATGGAATTTACATGCTACATCTGGTTGTTTTAACGGGAACAATCGAAGTTGCGAAAGCATGGAGTACATCACTGCCGTTTTTGCTGGATGAGTTGTTTTTTTACGCATTGACGATCGGATTGACCTTGCTTTGCGCTCAGATTTCGAATAAAACGATCGAGAAATTCTTTTTGCGTTTTCGATCTCGTTTTCAACCGCGCGACTGATCCACTTTCAGGATAATCTCCATGGCCGTTTTGGCACCATCTTCCCACGAAAACTGAAGTGCGCGCTCGGCACTTTTTTGAACCAATTTTTCGTAGGTTTCTTTGTCCGTTGTCAGGGTGATCATTGCATTTCGTACCTCTGAAACGTCAAAAGGATCCACCAAGATTCCGGCATCTTCAACCACCTCCGGTAAACTCGTTTTATTTCCTGAAATAATCGGTATGTGGCATTTCATTGCTTCAACAAGTGGAATTCCAAATCCTTCGAAGTACGGAATGTAAACCAGAGAAAATGCTGCCCCCATCAACTGGGTCAATTCGTTTAGTGGGACGTGTCCGGTGAAATGTATGCGCTGCTTTAACTGCTTCAGTTCCGGGTAATCTTCTTGAACTTGTTTCCACATAGCGGAACCAACAATTACCAAGTCGTGCGTTTCATTGGATTGCGCAAATTCTGCAAATGCTCGCAAAAGGGTTTTTAAGTTCTTTCGCGGATGTAAGGAACCAACAAAAATGAAATAAGGTCTGCCCGAAGTATGGGTTTGTCTTACGGTCATTTTTTCTACATCACTAAGCGGATGATAGGCATCTGACGCACCATTCCAGGCTACACTGATCTTTGATTCAGGAATGCCGTAGGTTTCCATGATATCATGCTTCGAATAATGAGAAACCGTCAGAATGTGTGCCGCTTTTTTCGCAAATTTTGGAAAATATTGGCGAAGATACCATCGTGGTAGCGCAGGAATATCAGTTGGGTGATGCTCAAAATTTAAGTCGTGTATCACGGCAATTTGAGGGACGTTTGTACGCAGCGACAAATAGCCGTCCGGTGAAAAGAACACATCAATTTGATGTTTTTTCAATGCCCGGGTGATCGACCAGTTGAAATACCAGATGAATAAAAACGGATGTCGGGCTGGCGGGTTCAGAACCACCGTTTTTACATTTGGTCCAAACACAAATTTGGGATCAAAAGGACGGTCAAAGAAAAAAACGAATTCGTGTTCCGGATGATTCTCCACCATGCGCCTCACGATTTCATAGGTATACCAACCAAACCCCTCCATTTTATGAGGAAGCAGAAAACGTGTATTGACACCAATTCGCATGGAACGAAAGTACAATTTTCTTCCCTTCTTTTTCTTCTTGCTAACTCGAATAGTATTAAGTGACCGACATCTTGTAATCCTAAAACCACCTTATCCACTCAAAGTTCCAAGATTAACCGACATTTCAGGTCTTAGATTTACAACTTTTTCTAACTTCGCAACATCTTCTTAAAGATGAAGAATTCGATCAAGTACATATTGCAAAGAATACTGGGACTTCAAACTTATCTCTATGTGTTTGCTTTGTACAAAATCCGAACCTTGAGAAGTGACAAAAAAGAGAATGATTTCTTTGCTTTTTTATCGCTTTTGAAAGATGGTCGTGGCGACGTATTGGACATAGGTGCCAATTTAGGAGTGATGACCGTGCATTTAGCTAAATCACTTCCGAACACAACGATCCACGCCTTTGAACCGATGCCTGCGAATGTTTCCATTCTGAAACGAATTATCGCAAAATTCAATTTGAAAAGTACGAAGATCCATGAAATTGCTGTTGGTGATGAAACCGGAAAGGCTAAAATGATTCTTCCGTTGAATAAGAATACCGTGATGCAGGGTTTGAGCCATATCAAACACGAAACGATCACCGAATGGAATGAGGGAAAGGAGGTTGAAGTTGCTTTAGACAAACTTGACAACTTGATCAACGGACAGCCGATTCAAGGTATCAAGATCGACGTAGAGAATTTTGAGTACTTTGCTTTGAAAGGAGCTCAGCGTATCTTGGAAGCACATCATCCGGTTATCTACGCCGAATTGTGGGACAACGAAAATCGCGCAAATTGTTTTGATTTCTTGAAAGGATTGAATTACAAAGTATTCGTCAATGATGAAAAGGGTTTAACTCCATTCGATCCGAACAAACACCACACACAGAATTTTATTTTTCTTGCGCAATAGCCCACCATGCAGAAACTGTTTTTAAAGGGACTGGGCATTACGTTGCTATTGAATTTGTTGGTAAAGCCGGCAACCATTTTCATGGTTGACATAAAAATGCAAAATGAATTGGGATCTCACCAATACGGGATTTTTCAAACAGTTTTGAACTTTACCTTTCTATTCTCCATGTTACTGGACATGGGAATCACCAATTTCATGACGCGCATGATCGCGCAGCACCCACACATGATTCACAAGTACAGTGATCGCTTATTTACACTGCGCAGCCTATTGATACTCTTTTACGTGCTTTGGACAGTCGTATTGTATTTTATCATTCAATTGCCGGCAGCTTGGTGGTGGATCTTGGCCTTATTGATCATGCATCAGGTAAGTATCATCACGGTAAATTATGTGCGGGCATACACCGGCGGGCTTTTGCGTTTTGGTTTGGACGCAGTTCTTTCTGTTGTAGAACGAAGCGTTTATTTTGTATTGGGTTGTCTACTGCTTTACACCCAATTTGTTAAACCGGTATCGCTGGAATGGTTCATAGGGATCTTTGTGACATCTTCTTCGCTTTCCTTGCTTACAGCAGCTTTCATTTATTTCAAACTGGTTTCTTTTCCCCGATTTAAATGGGACAAACGTTTTTTCATTTCGTTATTGAGACAGTCCTATCCGTACGCAATGCTCGTGATCTTAATGATGTTGTGCGTGCGACTAGATGCTGTTTTCTTGGAAACGATTCATCCGCAAGGCACAAGACAGGTTGCTTACTATACGCAAAGTTTCCGCTTACTGGATGCATGTTGGATGTTTGCTGTGCTTTTTGGAAGTATCTTGTTACCTGTTTATTCGCGTGTTTTGAAGGAGAAATCATCCACCACAGGGATCATGACACATGCATTGAATTTGTTGTTGTCCGGCGGATTGATCATGATCGCCTTTACTGTTGGTCTTCGAGAAACGATTTTTGATGCCTTGTACAAGGATGCCAATCACTTTGCCTATAATTCGTGGATCTTCCTGAGTATGACATTCATACCGATGTGTTTCACGATCGTGTTCGGAACCTTACTTACTGCCAACCAGTCGCTGCGAAAACTCAATCAAATTGCCTTGATCAGTTTGATTACGATGATCATTTTGAACCTGGTACTTATCCCGTTTTTGGGTGCCGTAGGAACCGGAATTGCAGCTTTCGTTTCTCAAGGTGTAATGGGTCTTTTACAGTACTTTGAAGTACGAAATCGCATGAAACATGATGTCGCACCGGGAACTTGGAATAAATTGATCCTCCTCATGTTTGCCTTGTGCGCAATATTAGCGGTTCAATTGTATTTCAATTTCAATCCGCTGTTGTTCATACTTACCTTGGGTATAGTTTGGGTTGTATTGGTGTTTGGATTGAAGATCATCGATGTGGTTCAGTTCATCGGATTATTGAAACAACCCAAAAAATAAGTTTCGGGGGAGTTCCATCAAATAGCTATATTCGCAAGGAATGAATTCTATTTTAGTAACGGGTGGTGCGGGATACATCGGTTCACATACAGTCGTTGAACTGGTGAAGGCCGGATATTCTCCAATAATTTTGGACAATTTTTCAAATTCTGATAAGCGCGTGCTTCGTGCTTTGAATGAATTATGCGGATATGAAGTGTCCTTTATTGAGGGTTCCTGTTCAGACAAAGCCTTATTGAATAAGATATTTCAAGAGCACAAAATTTCGGGGGTTATACATTTTGCTGCGTTTAAGGCGGTAGGTGAAAGTGTTCATGAGCCTTTGAAATATTACGAAAACAATGTGCAAGGAACCGTTATCTTATTGAATGCCATGCAAGAAGCGGGAGTGGATCGATTGATCTTTTCTTCGTCTTGTACAGTTTACGGAATCCCTGAAAAAGAAACCGTAGTATTTGAAACAACTCCTCTGGGAATTCCGAATTCACCGTACGGATGGACTAAATTCATGTGTGAAAAAATCATTGAGGATACTTGTAATGCTGGAAACATTGAAGCTGTATTATTGCGTTACTTCAATCCGGTAGGAGCTCATCCAAGTGGAAAAATAGGGGAATTACCGGTTGGGATCCCGAATAATATTTTGCCATACATGACTCAAACTGCCATTGGTTTACGGGAACATTTGACGGTTTTCGGAAATGATTACAATACCTCAGATGGAACCTGTATTCGTGATTACATACATGTTTGCGATCTTGCACGAGCACACGTAATGGCGCTAAAATTGGATCAGAACAACAAGGTAGAGCCAATAAATCTGGGAACCGGACGGGGAACTTCGGTACTCGAATTGATCCATGCTTTTGAGAAGGCAACGTCGAAGCCACTTCCTTTTGTGATAGGTCCAAGAAGAAGCGGTGATGTGCCTGCAATCGTAGCTGATGTAACTAAGGCGCAACGCGTTTTGGGCTGGCAAACCGAACTTACCATTGAACAAGCTATTACTGATGCGTGGAACTGGGAACAAAAACGGTGGAAAGATGAAGATTTGGCTTAGTTTCCTGATTTCGTGGGTTATGGGCAATTCTTTTGCACAATATGACGGCAAAGATTCTTTGATCGCTTCACGCTATCGGCCTGGAATCATGTGGTACAATACGGGATGGAGACCAGCAAAAGAAGGTAAACCAAGAAAATACGACCGACTGATTTTCGATTTGAATTATTCCCTTTGGGAACAGAAAGGAATTGTTCCAACTTCACCTAGGGGATCTATTGGTTGGTCAGCTCATACTATGTGGGATATACCTTTAAATGAAGGTAACGGCGTGGCTTTTGGCTGGGGTTTTTCCTATAAGCAGCAACGTGTTGGATTAAACACAATGTTGGTTCAGGATCAGGGAGGCTTGCATTATTTCCCGGATAGTTTACAGACTGGATATTCACGAGGAAGATTAACAAGTCATACAGTTCAAATTCCTTTGGAAATTCGCTTCCGCAGTAAAAAATGGCGACAATTAAAATTGCACGTGGGGGCATCCATTGGTTATCGCTTTGCTAGTAACTCGGTTTATTATCAGGATGAACAGAAGATCAGATCACGAAATGTGCCCGATTCCAAGGGCTTAACTTATGCTGCACATGCGCGTTTCGGGATCCGAAATTGGGCATTTTTTGGCGAGTACACCATACCGTCTTTTTTTAGCAATAAGACCAGTGATCAGTGGCATCCGCTTACTTTCGGTATTTCGCTATCATTGTTCTGACAACCAAGTCAAATCAGCCCCATTTTTCTTTTCAACATTTTTAATTATTGCGCTGAAAAACTGGCGATTCTAACTACTTTTGCACCATGCGCAATTTGATTGCATTTTTCCGACGATTTCAGATTTTCTTGGTCTTTGCTTTGCTACAAATAGTGGCCCTGTGGACCTATGTCAGTTATTCGGAATTTGCCAAATTGCAGGCTTTGACAACAACAGGTGAGATTAACGGCCGCATCATGGCCGTTCGCAACGATGTTACGAAACACTTTGGGCTAGAAAATGAAAATCGAAAATTGACCTTAGAGAACAAGTGGTTGCGCGAGCGACTGAAAGAATCTAATTATCAATTACAGCGTGGGATCATTTCAATAGATGACACCACTTACAAGCAGCAATTTACTTTTATACCGGCTACGGTCATTAATAGCACTTTCGATAAACGAAATAACTACATGACCATTGACCTGGGTTCTGTTCACGGGATCAAGAAAGAAATGGGGGTAGTAACCTCAGATGGTATCGTTGGAAGAGTTCATACCGTTGGAAAACACTTTTCGTTAGTAAAAACCATACTTTCCAAAAACATCAATATTGATGTCATGTTGGAAAAACAAGGGGCCTTTGGATTGTTGAAATGGGATCAGAGCAGTCCAAGAACGGTTCAGGTCACTGGAATTTCAAACGACCTTTTTATAAAAAAATGGACCAAGGTTGTTACACGCGGAGAATCAGGAATTTTTCCAAGAGGGTACACGGTTGGTTACATCGCCAAATTGAAAACGATTGAGGGAAAACCATTGTGGGATATTCATGTGCGCACCGCTGTTGATTTTCGTACTATTCAAAAGGTGTACGTTGTGAAGGATTTGCTGCTTGAAGAAATTCAGGCAATTCAGCGATCAATACCAGTTGATAAAGAGGAAACAAACCTGAATTAAGCATGAACCAGATAGTCGCAAATAGTTTACGTTTTGTACTTTTCATCCTCTTCCAGGTATTGGTTTTGAACAACCTGGAAATTGGCGGGGGGATGTATCCTATGCTTTATCCCTTGTTTATTTTCATGTTGCCATTTCAGATCAGTACCGTGAGTCTGATGGTGATCGCTTTCTTTTTTGGTCTGTTCATTGACGCATTGTCAAACACCTTCGGATTACATGCCTCTGCTGCCGTAGTTTTTGCTTTCTGTCGCCCCTTATTGTTTAAAGTTTTTTCGCCACGTGATGGTTATGAAAATATCGAAACTGTTTCGATACATACCTTGGGGATCCGTTGGTTTGTATACAATTTCGGATTGCTTTTGCTGATCCATCATACTTGGTTTTTTCTGATCGAGGTATTCAAATGGAACGAATTCCTGCTCATTTTACGTAAATTGATCTTAAGTTGGCCGGTTTCATTGGTATTGGCATTATTAACGCAATTTATTTTCTTTCAGAAAAAAAAGGTTGATCGATGAATCTAGATGGACGCAAATACGTCATTTTGATTTTGTTCCTGCTTGTGGGATTGATCTACCTTTCCCGCTTGTTCTTCATGCAGGTTGTGGACGATCAATGGAAGCTTCGTGCTCAAGAAATTGCTGAAAAAAGAAAGGAGATCACACCACCTCGTGGGGTAATGTTCGATAGGAATGGTAAAAAAGTAGTTACCAACCGCAGCTATTACAACTTGATGATGCGGGAGGAAGATATCCGGGATTTTGATACGGTTGCTTTTGCCAAATTATTGGGATGGACACCAGAAAAAGTAAAGAACCGCTTTTATCAGATCAAGAAAGGCGAAGGTCGCTATTTCAATAAGAATACCGGGAAGTGGCAAGACAACTACCAAAAACAGCGCGCGTATCCTTTCATCAAAGAACTTACCATTGAAGAAATCACCAGGATCGCTCCGCATTTGGAGCAGTTCCCGGGATTCTTTGAAGACCTCACTTCGATGCGTTCTTACCCGTATGCAGGTGGTGCGAATATCTTTGGCTATTTAAATGAAGTTTCCCGAGAAGAGGTGGACGCGGATCCTTTTTATCGCGGTGGAGATTTGATCGGAAGAGCTGGTTTGGAGCGATTTTACGAGACAACACTTCGCGGTCAGAAAGGGATCAAATACGTAGTTACTTCGGCTATGAACAATGCCATTGAATCGTATGCCGGAGGAAAATACGACACCATGGCCAAACAAGGTCCACCTTTGACACTGGGATTGGATATTGAACTTCAAGTTTATGGAGAACAATTGATGCAAAACAAACGTGGTTGCATCGTTGCTATCGAACCGAAAACAGGCGAGATCCTTTGCATGGTTTCCGCGCCAAGTTTTGATCCTAATTTGATGGTGGGTAGAAAAAACATCAATGACAATTATGCTAAGTTGGTTCAGGACGAAGGCAAACCGCTTTATCCGCGACCCTTAGCTGCAGAGTATCCACCTGGATCTATTTTCAAATTGTTGCAGTCTTTGATCGCTTTGCAGGAGGGAACTATTAAACCTAGCTCCGGATTTCCGTGTACAAAAAGTATGGTGGGATGTCACAACCATCCGATGGCAACGGATCTGAGTAAGGCGGTACAATATTCATGCAATCCATACTATTACTACGTAATGCGTCGCACCATTCAGCAAGGCAAGAAGCGCAGTATGTTTGCAGATGCAGAGATCGGATTGAACAAGTGGGCCGAATACATGCACAATTTTGGTTTGGGGAGTAAATTTGAAACGGATATCACCGGATTGCGTGAAGGATTGATACCTGATGCGGCGTATTACGACAAGTGGTACGGACACCATACCTGGGCTTTTTCTACGATCCGCTCGATTGCAATTGGTCAGGGAGAGGTGAAAACCACACCTTTACAAATGGCCAATATTGCTGCGCTGATTGCCAATCGCGGGTGGTACTACACGCCACATTTTGTTCGAAAAATTGGAGATGGTGGACCCCTACCCGAATTCAAAAAGAAACATTTGACGAACATTGATGCTGTTCATTTTGAGCCGGTGATCGAAGGAATGCGTCGCGTAGTGAATGAAGATGGCGGAACTGGTAAGCGCGGATCGGTTCAAGGGATGATCGTTTGTGGTAAAACAGGAACAGCTCAGAACCCACATGGGGAGGATCACTCGGTTTTCGTGGCTTTCGCTCCTATGGACAATCCAAAGATTGCCATTGCAGTATTCATTGAAAATGCTGGTTTTGGGGGTGTATGGGCAGCTCCAACAGCGAGTTTGATGATCGAGAAATTCGTCAACCGTAAGGTGAAAGACAAAGAGAAGGAAGCCTATGTGAAGGCGGCCAATTTGTTAAACGTTCGCAAGAAACCTAGTAAGCACTGATGAGACGCGAAGATTCCCTGACCAAACACGTCGATTGGTGGCTATTCGGAATAGTCGTTATTATGCTTGTAATGGGTATTGCGAATGTCTATTCAGCGGCTTACGATCCGGATCATCCAAGTATCTTCGACTTTTCTCAAAAGTATGGAAAGCAGATTATGTGGGTGGGAATCTCCCTGTTTCTGGGGTTGGTTGTGTTCTTAATTGATTCCGATATCTACCGAAAATTCGCTATTCCGATATACTTATTCTGTTTCAGTTTATTGATCGTTGTTTTATTCATGCCCCCAATAAACGGAGCACGTGCTTGGCTTGGAATTGGTTCCATGGGTATACAGCCGGCTGAGTTCATGAAGATTGCAACGGCGATTGCCTTATCAAGCTATATCTCAAGTGTAAACGTTAAGCAACAGAACACACAAACAGTCCTTCTTGCATTAGCCATCGTGATGATCCCGATGGTCTTGATCCTCTTGCAACCAGATGCAGGAACATTTGTTGTTTTTACGTCTTTCTTTTTTGTGATGTACCGAGAGGGGATCACCTTCGATCCTTTGGTGTTGCGTTTCGTGAATAGTTTTCCGGGAGTACGTTTCAAAGAAACCTGGGTTGGAAGTCACTTTATCCCCATTTTGTTCTATGTGGTGTTTATTTCGGTGATCACCCTTTTGATGAGCAAAAACCAGTACGAATTGACTTTTTTACCGGGCTTTATGATTCCAGGTTTTGTGGGTGTCCTTACGGTAATTACAATCATTGCCATACTGGCCTATTTCGTTTTAAGATGGGTTTCTGCAAAACGCGACCGCAATCGTGTCCTCTTGGTAATTATTACTGGATGGTTGCTTTCGTGTATCGTTTCTACCACAGTGAACTTCTCATTTTCGGGATTAGCTCAGCATCAGAAGGACCGAATTGAGTTGGTACTTGGATTGCGCAAAGATGATGATGGGAAGGATTACAACCGCAACAGAGCTATGGCTGCCGTTGGATCTGGCGGAATGTTTGGAAAAGGTTACAAACAGGCTTCTGTGGCGAGTGTTCGATCCAATCACGTTCCTGAAAGTGAGACCGACTTCATTTTTTGTCCGCTTGCCGAAGAATGGGGCTTCATGGGAAGTTTAGCCATTGTGGTTCTTTTCATGTCCATGCTCGTGAGGATCGTGATTATAGCTGAGCGCCAACGGTCCACCTTCAATCGGGTCTACGCATATTCAGTTGCGATGATCGTCTTTTACCACTTTGCTGTGAATATCGGGATGAATATTGGATTAGCGCCGGTTATTGGAATTCCGTTGCCATTTTTCAGTTATGGCGGATCTTCTTTGATGTCTTTCTCCATGTTGCTGTTCATCCTACTTAAACTGGACAGTCAGCGAAGAGACGTGTTATTTTAAATAAAAAAAAGCGGGTCCCCCCGCCTTTCTTTATTTCTTCTTTTTCCATTCGAATCCATACTCTAATGAGAGAAGGTGTTCGCTGTAAGGATTTCCTGTATTGAATTTTCTTCCGTAATAATAGGTGATTCCAAGGGAATTGGAACCGGGAAGATTGATATTCGCTGTAAGCCCTCCACGAAAACGATTGAATCGGTTACCAGTAGGCGAATTAGTAGTTGTGTAAAACCACTCAGCTGAAATCTCGGGTGTTACTTTCCAATCTTTTGGTTCATATGAAAAATAAGGTTTGAAACGATATGAAGGATCCAAATCTCCTCCTCCGCCACCTGCTGAACCCAAGTTCATCTGATAGCGTAATCGTGTTCCTAATTTCATGTCTTCGATCTTGTGTCGGAAATCTAAATTGATATTCAAGCGATTTGAATTCATGTAATTTCCACGCTCATCATAAGAGGTGATCAAACGGTACTCGATGGAAGGTCTAAACCAATCCAAATGGTCACTTTTCACACTCAACTCTTGATAAAGCGTCCGCAATTGCCCCGTGTAACTCACGCGCAAATTGGAGCTGGCGCCAGCAACAATGTTTTTGGCAACCTCACGTTTCACACCGGCCGCAAACCAAAATTCACCCCGATCTTGACCGAAGGAACTAAAGCCAATGAAAACTGCGAAAAGAGTGACTAAGCGTCTCATTTAATGATTGTTAATGTTCCAACAGTAGCGTCTTCTTTCTTGCCGATCGTTACAGTTTGGCTAACTTTTTCAAACGTGTAATAATCGTCGTCATTATTTGAAACATTTGGACCAGTATGGAAGATCTCACTGTACGCAAAAACGGTGTAAGTCCCAGGCTGAAGGTATTCGAATTTGAAACTGCCGTCATAGCTTGCTTCAATTTTATCGTTATACATAGTGCCGTCACTTTCATTGCCATAAATGATGTAAACATCCTCTTTTGCTCCATCATAACTTACGGTTGATTGATATAGTCCATTGACATATAGTTTATGGTCAACGGCAACTTTACCAGAAATAGAGGATTTACCTCCTTCTCCTTCAACCTTTTTACACGCAACAAGTGCAAATACTGCCATAGAGGCAACCAGTAGTTTTTTCATCAGTCTATTCTTTATAAAGACAATATTAAGAGAAAATTAAGAACAGACGAAATTTGAAAGTGTTAGAAATTCAATCTTTTTCATTTTTTAAACTGAAAACCAAGTGCTTTCTTGCGGGGGTAGAAGGATTGTTCTTTTTTTTTTCGTAAAATTGGGATTCAGAAAACTGCTCTCCATGAAAAAAAGTTTACCTGTTTTGAAAATATTTTTGATTACTGCACTGTTTGCATTGAATTCGCAGCTAGGTAACGCGCAAATTTTCATTAACGAATATTCTTGTTCAAATGTAACAGGACCAACCGATGCCTACGGTGAACGCGAGGACTGGGTTGAATTGTTCAATGCTGGTTCAAGTAGTGTTGATTTGACCGGCTATTATCTTTCTGATAAATCCACCAACCTAACCAAGTGGCAAGTTCCCTCAGGATCAATTGCTGCCAATGGTTTTAAAATGGTTTATTGTTCCGGACGAAACACGGTAAATGGTTCTCAATACCATCCGAACTTCAGTTTGGTTCAAACAAAGAATGAATGGATCATACTGACGATGCCTGATGGTATTACGGTGGTTGACTCCATTAAAATTGTGCATCTTACAAAGAATGATCATTCCGTTGGAAGACAAACAAATGGTGCTGCAACATGGAAATTGTTCACAACACCTACTCCAAATGCTAACAATGCAGGTGCGGTGAATTTTTATACGGCAGCGCCGGTGTTCGGGCTATCTCCAGGATTCTACACAGGAAGCCAATCGGTAACAATTACTTGTCCTGATCCTGCGGCTACAATACGTTATACGACCGACGGTTCAGTTCCTACAACCACATCCACGCAATATACCGCTCCGGTTGCCATCAATGCAACAACAGTATTACGCGCGAAAGCTTTCGGTACTGATCCTAGCAGTTTTACAACATCAGGAACATTTTTCATTAACGTGGACCATTCTGTTCCTGTAATTTCAGTTGCCGGAGCAGGAAGTCAATCTGTTGCATCACTTTTAAATGGAAATAGCAGCATTACTCCTCAAGGGTTCTTTGAAATGTGGGAAGCTGATAATTCATTTGTGGATCGTGGTGAAGGAGAGTTTAACAAACACGGAAATGACTCATGGGCATATGACCAACGTGGTTTTGACTTTATTATGAAAGATCAGTTTGGTTATGATCATGAGATCGATCATCAGATCTTTCCTGAGACACCAAGAGATCAGTTCCAGCGAGTTATCTTGAAGCCCGGCGCATCAGATAATTATCCATTCGAAACAGGAGGCGCACATATCAGGGATGCGTTTGTGCATACACTTTCTCAAAAGGCTAATTTGAAACTAGATGAACGTACATGGAAAGCGTGTGTTGTTTATGTGAATGGCCAATACTGGGGTGTTTACGAGATCCGTGAAAAAGTGGATGATGCAGACTTTACTGATTATTACGCAAATCAGGATAAATTCAATCTGCAATACTTGAAGACTTGGGGTGCAACTTGGTCAGAGTACGGAGGCGCTCAGTCTCAAACAGATTGGAATGCACTACGTAATTACATTGCTACGAATAACATGGGCAATGCGACGAATTTCAACTATGTCGACAGCTTATTGAACTGGGAATCACTTGTAGATTACTTTGTGATCAATTCCTACATCGTAAATCAAGATTGGTTGAACTGGAACACTTCATGGTGGCGCGGTTTAAATCCTTCAGGTGACAAG
>CAYLJB010000020.1:0-335 GCA_964383785.1 uncultured Fluviicola sp. | reverse complement strand
ATGCGTTATGGGACATGGACGCATGTTTTGGCCATTACATCAACTATACCGGAATTCCTGATCCATCGGCGAATGCTGATCCATGTAATGTGGAAAACCTTCCCAATCCAGGTGGTCAAGGTCACACAGATATCTTGGAGAAATTGATCAACGAAAACCCAATCGTTGAACAATATTACATTACGCGTTATGTTGATTTGGTGAATACGTATTTTTCATGCACATACATGAATTACTTACTTGATTCCATGCTCAACATCATTACACCTGAAATGCCTGCTCACGTAGCACGTTGGGGGGGATCCATGGCGGGATGGCAAAATAATGTTCAAGAT
>CAYLJB010000019.1:17445-35537 GCA_964383785.1 uncultured Fluviicola sp. | reverse complement strand
ACAATTTTGTGGTGGAGAAACAATTGAAGAATGTTCCTCGGCAATTGATCAGTTGTGGAAGAGCCGAGTGAGCACAATTCTCGATTACTCGGTTGAGGGCAAAACGTCTGATGAAGATTTTGAAGCTACAACCAATGAGATCATTGCTACCATCGCTAAGGGTAAAAACAATCCTGCAATTCCATTCGCTGTATTCAAAGTAACTGGTATTTCGCGTTTTGGCTTGTTGGAATTAGTAAACGTAGGTACAGAAAAGTTAGATGCAGCGATGCAGCGTGACTACGACGCTGTTGTGGAACGCATACATCGTATTTGCAAGGCTGGATATGAAGCAAATGTCCCGGTATTCATCGATGCAGAAGAAACATGGATCCAAGACACCATTGATCGGATCACTCACGACATGATGCTGGAGTTCAATAAAGAACGAGCAATTGTTTACAACACGGTCCAAATTTACCGTCATGACAGACTTCAATTCTTGAAAAACAGTATTGCATGGGCCAAGGAGAACAATGTAAAATACGGTGTTAAATTGGTTCGTGGGGCTTACATGGAAAAGGAAAGAGCTCGTGCAGCTGAAAAAGGATATCCTTCGCCTATACAGCCAGACAAAGAACAATGTGACCATGATTACAACGCAGCTTTGGAATTTTTAACGGATGAATTGGATCACATGGCTTTAGTTGCAGGTTCACATAATGAATATTCAAGCGCTTACCTTGCCGAATTGATGACACAAAAAGGGATCTCGAAAGCTGATAATCGTATATTCTTTGCTCAGTTACTTGGAATGTCTGATCACATATCTTACAACTTAGCTCACTTGGGATACAATGTTGCTAAATATGTACCTTACGGACCGGTGAAAGAAGTAATGCCGTATCTATTGAGACGAGCAGATGAGAACACGTCAGTAAAAGGTCAAACGGGTAGAGAACTTAGTTTGATAAAACAAGAGCGAGAACGCCGCAAAAAACAATAAAAAAATCCCGGTTTTGAAACCGGGATTTTTTGTTTATCGAATGATTGTGATGTGACCTCCGAAAGTGTACTTCTTATCGTTAGTTAGATCTTTTGTTTCTAGTGTCCAGGTGTAAGTTCCGTCTTGTACGATCTTTCCTAAATAGGTCCCATCCCAAGATGCTGCCGGATCATGACTTTCCCAAACAATCTCTCCCCAACGGTTGAAAATGAACAGATCGAATTGACTGATATCGATTCCATCAATATACAAGAACCACTGTTGATTGAATTCATCTCCGTCAGGAGTAAAAGTATTCGGAGCAAAGATGATCACTTCAGAAATCACCTGAACGATGCGTTCAACAGTATCTACACACCCGTATTCGTTTTCTACAATCAATGTTACAGTATAATTACCTGGAACTCCTTCAGGGAAACGGACACGAACATTCTCTGTTGAAGCTGAAGATGGTTCAGCTACAGGCATGTTCCATTGGTAAGTAACAACATCTGGAGAACTGCTATTCAATAGCATCACCTCCGGATTAAACATTCCAACAGGATTTGGATTAATATCGAAATATGCCGTTGGAATATCGTAAACGGAAATCATGTTGGTATAAACCGTATCATAGATACATCCCACATCTGAAGTCATACTAACACTAACGGTGTAAACACCCGGATTTTCGTATTCATGAGTAACCGGCTGTGTTCCATTCAAGGTAACATTTGAACCGTCGCCAAAGTCAATTGTTGTTGAAACAATGTTTCCACCAACCGCATTATTCGTAAATGTGGTTACAACTGGCATACAACCATCTACTACATCCGGTGTTAAAACTGGAGGAATATAAGCTGGTGTTGTCACGATCATACAAGCTGTATCCGGGATTGAACCACATGCCTCGGTTAATACAACGCAATAATTTGTCGTTTGCAAAGGAGTAACATTGAACGGCACCCCTACTCCAATTGGAGCATTGTTTGCAATCCAAGTGAATGTATATGCTGTGGATCCGCCCGTACCGGTTGCTGTCAAAGAAGTTGTTTCCCCAGGACATATGGTTATATCCGGTGAAATGGAGGTAATTTGGAGAGCTGGTGGCTCCGTAATGTTAAAATTAGCAGTTGCCGAACAACCATTCCCCCCATCAACAACGATTGTATGAGCTCCAGGCGTTAAATTACCTACATTAAAAGGAGAACCAGTAATTGCAACAGGTGTTCCACCATCTAAGGTATACGTAGTTGCGTTTGTAACTGACACTTGTATAGATCCGTTGTTTGCACCATGACAGGAAACATTGGTAGGTACAACGTTTACAGTAGTATTGATCTCGGTTACAGTAATAACGGCACTTGACACACATCCATTTGAATCTACTTCGTAGGTGTAAGCCCCAGGATTCATTGTGGTCGGATTATAAGGCATCGTTACAGGAGCTCCAGCCGGATTGGTCCAAGTTCCATTCGGACTAGCATTTGGCCCTAATAACGGAAACAGATCTTGAGGCGCACCTTGCACACAGATCGATACAGTGTTGTCATTTCCAGGATCTGCAGACGCTGACATGGTCACATTCACCTGATCAGTAGTTGCACACAATGGATGACCAGTAGGATAAACAGATAAAGTCATTGTCTGAGGACCGGTGAATGTTCCGATTGGATCCGGAATGTTCGGATCATTTAATGGCAATGCAGGCGACCAAACAAATTCATAACCTCCAAAGCAGTCTGCAGTGAAAGTTGTTGGAGTGGTCGAAGGCGCAACAAAGTTGCCTCCATCCGCAAGAATAACTGTACCGTTTGGATCCAGAATTTCATATGAACATTCCTCAAGCCAAGCGCCAGCTCCATCAAATTGAACCGTAACAGTTGTTCCATGTGCTATAGCAACAGTTGTTGAAAATGTGGTCCCTGTTCCGATCGTGTATGTAGTGGTAACACCATTGATGGTAACCAATAGATTATTTCCATTCCAGCCGTCACCGAAAGCATCTTCCAAGTTGAAGGTGTAGTCACAAGGTGATCCTCCTCCTCCACCGTTAATAGTTCCATTGAATTGAACCGGTTGTCCATCGCAAACTACCACATCTGGGCCTGCATTCGGTGTTGGATTGGCATTTACAGTCAATGTAACAGTAGAATCGTGTTGACAACCAAAATTATCAATGACATTGTAAGTGTAACTGTAAGTACCCGCAGCTGTCGGATTGATCGTAAGTACATCTCCGTTTCCGGATACGGTTGCAAAAGTAGCCGGCATGGTCCAGTAAGATGAATCTGAAGCTAAACCAATCTGTGGTTGATAAACCGTAACCGGAGGATACAAAGCAGGATTCAAATTAATATCAAATGTGAACAAAGTACCATCATCTGCAGCCCAATTATCGATAACGGTTAAGGTCCAGATACCATTTAAAGGGCAACCGAGCAAGTTCGAAAATGGTTGAACAGGTTCATAATCACCCGCAGGTAAGGTTCCTGCAAAGCCATTATTATTCACCCAATCAACCCAGGTATCTGTCGCGAGTGGCGTGAAACAATATGTGAAAGGGGTACCCTGGGTTGATGGATCACTACAATCTACATTATCCAATTGATTTGGAACTCCTAGCTGTGTTCCTCCACCACCTTGCTGATGCAAAATCTGAGTTTGACCATTTGGACACTCTACCAAAATCACCAAATCTCCCATAAAAGAATGCTCCAAATCGACGCAAAAACTTTGAACATCAGCTACATTTTGAAGTGTTGATCCAGCTGCAAATCCAGTTTGCATGATTTGAATATCTTGAGAAACTCCTAACAAGGTATCCGGTAAACATCCGTCATCTATAGTCTGTGAACCAGTAAATCCATTCCATAGAACTTCATAAGAATTAGGATCTGCTGTAAAAGCAACTGACTCTCCTAGACAGAGAGTTGTATCAGACGGAAAACCAATGAAGGTTGGTATGGTGGCAACAAAAACTTGGAGATCGACCAAATTCGTATTCCCACAACCATTATCATCAGTTACAAATAATTGAACTAAATATTGACCTGGGGTATCAAATGAGTGAGTAACTTGTTGACCATTTGCTGATCCTCCGTCCATGAAGTCCCATTCGAAATCAACCAAGTTGAATCCTGGGGCTGCAAATGAACCTTGGTTCTGAAATGTCACAGGCTCGCCAACGCAGACTTTAATACTGTCAGGTGTTTCACCGTTCAGAATAACGCCACCGGCAGTTGGTGTAGCACATGGCGTTTCACAGGTAGCTTGTGCAGTAAACATTCCTGTTCCGACAGTATTCGAACGGAAGCGAAGCGTGATACATCCAGTTGCGTTTAAAGCTGTTGCATTGATCACAACACCTTGCAACTGAGAACCGCTGTATGTTCCCAAAGTAGGAGCTGCAGTTGAATTTCCGTCGTAAACATCCATATAATCCAAATTCGTAATATTTGGAGCCGGATTATCGTCCGTAGTATTCAACTGGAATAAATTGAAAACGATACTAACAATTTCTCCGGGTGTGTCCGGACAAATGGTAATTACAATATTCTCATTATTACCGTAACCAGGGCCACCTTGCCCACCCGAATCAATGATGAATCCGTTACAAGTATTAAATGTTTGATTGTTGCTTGCAGGTGACATTGGGATGTTTAACTGAGCTCCCGCACTAAAGGTCACCAAACAAATAAAAAAGAACAAGAATTTCTTCATCACTTATTTTGAATTTAACGGACTAGCCGTAAATGCTTTGGTAATTTCTGCTATTTTGTATAGAATGAGTATGTACTCCGAGTCCACATAAAAATATTGACGAGATTCTTTAATTGGTCGGATTCCTAACTCCATATAATTAAACTCCTGAGTTCCAATTTTTGAACGCACTTTTGAAAAATCAACGCTTTTAGATACCTGAGACAACTCCGATTCATTCAAGGAAGATCTTGGAACAAGCACATATGCACTGTCTAATTCGAACAACATATAGTTGTAACTATTCATGTTGTACTTGAAAGCATCTTCTGCTTGTTTGCCCCTGTTTTTAACCAAACGCGCATCAATTATTTGTTCTTGAGCATAGGTGGAAAACGCAAAGACAATTAGAAAAAAAGAAAGCACAATTCGCATATAGAAGTAATTAATTTTCCTAATAGACTTCAGAAAATTACAAAGGTTGTGTTCAAAACAAAAAAAAGCATTGAAAAAATTCAATGCTTTCTTGTAATCCAATGATTACTTTAATATCGAAACATGTCCAGTAACTATCTTTCTTGCATCACTACCGGATAATTTAAACGTTATCTTGTAATTGTACATTCCTTCCTTGACATGTTGTCCGAGGTAGGTTCCATCCCAACCAACTTTAGCATCGTTGGTTTCAAAGATCACTTCGCCCCATCTATTAAAAATTAACATGTTGAAATCATATGGATCAAAACCTGAAGTAAATATAGGCTGAAACACATTGTTGTATTCATCACCATCCGGAGTAAAGGCGTTCGGAATATAGTAGATGAGTTCTTCATTGATAACAACCAATTGCGTAGTTGTATCCGTACAACCATGTTCTGAAACAGCAATTAACTCTACTTCGTGATTTTGAACCGGAACAACCGGGAATGTATGTTCAGGATTCGTTTCGTTCGAATAAGTTCCATCTTGGAAATCCCAGATATACGAAACGGCTCCCGTACTTGTATTGCTCATGGTAGAAACTGGACTTAATTCACTAATTACCCCAGGTACTGGTGTAAATACAGCTACAGGATTAGGGAAGACGCAGATAAAGTTTGAGATCGTACTTTCCCATACACATCCTAAAGCAGTAGTAAGTGTCAGTGTAACATCATAACAACCTGCTTCCGTATAGGTATGCGCAATATTGGTTGGCAAGGTATCGGTTGTTTGGTCATCGATATCCCAGAAACAAGATGCATATGGAGTCCCTGTTGAGGTATTCGAGAAAACCACATCTACAGGTGAACAGCCTTCTCTGAGAGTTGCGTCAAAACTTGGATTGGCCGGCACCTCAAGTGTAACTGTTACATCATCAACATCCTGACAGCCAGCATTGGTAGTTCCTGTAACTGTATACGTAGCTGTGGCTCCAGGCACAAACGGAACACCGTTATAAACACCGTTATTCCAAACATATTGATCTGCACCGGATGCAGTTAAAACAGTAGAACTTCCAATACAAATGTTCTGATCTGGTCCGGCATTTACGATCGGCATAGCATTTACAACCAATAATGCAGTATCTGTCGCCTGACAGTTATTTGCGCCTGTACCAGTTACTACCAAAGTATAGTTACCAACAGCTGGAATAAAAGATTGTCCATCAGTAACGTTGTTATTCCAGGCATAGCTATTGGCTCCACTACCAGTAAAGGTAACAGCCGTGCCCACACACACTTCTTGATCAGGTCCTGCTTCTACAGGTGGAGTTGGAAAGAACAATATTTCAACCGAGTCCGTACTAACGCAACCAGTTGCGGAAGTTCCAGTCACATGATACATCTGTGAT
Organism: uncultured Fluviicola sp.; assembly: GCA_964383785.1. Classification (GTDB taxonomy): domain Bacteria; phylum Bacteroidota; class Bacteroidia; order Flavobacteriales_D; family Crocinitomicaceae; genus Fluviicola. Next base: position 29,037 of record CAYLJB010000019.1, on the reverse strand, counting down.
GCTGTAGGAACAAATGAAACTCCATCTTGCACTCCATTATCCCATACATAGTTCACAGCCCCAGTACCACTTAACGTAACAGAGGTATTCGGACAAACTTGAAGATCTGGTCCGGCATCTACAGGCGGATCACCGTGAACTGTTACCGGATTGATCGTAAAACTGGAACAACCCAATTCATTCGTAGCGTACAAAATAACATTATAAGTGCCAACGGCCGCATAGGTATAACTTGTATTGGTATCATTTACCATTGGTAATCCATTGTTCAGGTTCCAAGTAAACGTCAAATCCAAAGTATCTTGTGTTGTATTCACAAAATTGTTTTGTGTGCCCAAGCAAACATCTTGAAAATTGAACGTTGGAACCGGCTTTGGATAAACGTTGATCACTTTAGTAACTGAATCCGTACATCCATCATCTGTGAAAACCTGTAATTGCACGCTATAGGTTCCAGGGTTTGCGTAAGTATGATTCGGTGTCTCTAAATTGGACACTCCCCCATCCCCAAAATCCCAGTTCCAACCAGTGATCGGACTATTTGGGGTACTGATCCAACTAGTATCTGCAAAGCTCATAGGCGAATCCTCACAAACAGCACTCCAGGTAAACCCTGGTTCAATGATCGTCGGTTGTACCTGTGTACTTACTGTCACAGTACAGTTACCTTGGTTCGAGAAAGTTGTCAATGTACATGAATAAGTTGCGTTCACCGCCGGGTTTGCAACAGTTATAGATTGTGTATTCGCTCCATTGGACCAGTTATATGTCTGAAATCCTGGAGGAGCTGTCAAAATTACATTATTGGAACCTTCACAATAAGCAACATCAATGATCAATGGCATACATTCAGCAGCCACATAAGCGTATCCAAAGTGCCCCGATAAACTGCAATCTTTCGTAGAAAACTCAACTTGAATGGTTTGACCAATGAAAGGCTGTAAATTTACCCCTACTGTTGTCCATGGCAACCAAGTAACGCCACCACATGTTTGAAAGTTTTGTCCCGGCTGACCACCATATACCGTATAAACCCCACAGTTCCCACCAATTTGAGCTCCTGCCTGATTCAATATCCTTGCCTGAAATTCAGGTTGTTCACTCGGTAAGTGTCCGGAAGGATTCTCTAGAACTACCGCATACTTGTATATAAACAAAGCATTCGTATTGTCAACAGTCATCTGATAACGCAATCGTTCTCCTTGTGCTCCTGTTCCACTATTCCCCAAACGGGCAGAAACAGTCCCTCCCGGTGGTAAAACATTCAAGCCTCCACAAGAAAACGGATCAATTGAGGGTGCATTCATAATGGTATGGCGACCATTAACAATACCTGGCGTCTGTCCAGGATTGGTATATGTCCCTGTGAATCCCTGCCAATTACTAAAATTGTTTGCACTAAAATTTGCGTTTGGACAACCCTGTCCGAAAACAATTAAGTGAAAACATGTTATAATCAAGACAGAAAATAACTTTTCTAAATTGTAGCAGGTCATAGAATGGGTTTTGGTTCTACAAAAATACGTGAACTTAATCATTAGGTTGCCTACAAAATAGGTAGAATAATCAACAAAAAAAGAGGGAAATGTTAATTCCCCTCTTATCACTGTTCAAAAGCTAGTTTTTAATGAACTTATCTTAACACATTAACGTGGCCAACAGCAACTTGTCGTGCATCACTTTTTGTTGTCTGGAACTCAATTTTCCAGGTGTAGATTCCTTCCTTAACGAATTTACCTAAATAGGTACCATCCCAACCAATTTCGGCATTATTTGATTCAAAGACAATTTCTCCCCATCTATCAAAGATCAAAAGATTGAAATCATACGGATCAAAACCACTTGTGAATACCGGTTGAAATGTCTGATTGAACTCATCTCCGTCTGGCGTGAACGCATTCGGTACGTAAAAGATCAATTCTTCTTGTATTAATACTGTGGCATAAGCAGTGTCGGTACAACCTTCAGGAGAGTATGCTATCAATTCTATTTCATAAGAACCTGGATTTTCATTCGGGAAAGAATGAATCGGTGAAGTTGCAGAACTAGTTCCTCCATCGCCGAAGTTCCATAGATAACTATTTGCACCAACAGAATTATTCACCATTTGAGAGGTAGCATCCAAGGTTGTTAAGATTGATGGATTTGGTGTGAAATCAGCTACTGGATTAGGCACCACGCACACCATGTTTTGATTCGTAGTAGATGCAACACATCCGATGTTTGTTTCTGTTGTCAAAGTCACATCATAACACCCAACATTTACAAATGTATGTACTACTTGACCACATCCCGTCGTTGAACTACCGTCGCCAAACAACCAAGTACAATCCGTACCACCAGAATTGTTCGTAAAGGTTACCGTTAACGGAGAGCATCCCGATGTTACGTTGGCAGTAAATACAGGAGGAGTTGTAGGCTCTACCGTCACAAGCAATTGATCAGTTGCTTGACAACCTGCAGCTGTTATTCCTGTAACCGTATAAGTGCTTGTCGCAGCCGGCACGAATGCAACTCCATTTACTACACCATTATCCCATAGAAGTGTTGGAGCTCCATTAGCAGTTAATGTAACAGGATCACCCGCACAGACTGTTTGATCAACTCCTCCGACCACGGCAGGTAAAGCATTGATCGTCAAAGAGTAAGTGTCAACCGGAGGGCAAGCAGCTCCAGTACCGGTATAAGTAACTGTATAGGTTCCAGGAGTTGAAGCACTCAGATCGATCACTCCGGAAGCAGCGTTAATTACTAACCCCGCAGTTGAGGTGAATGTACCCCCTGAGTTACCAACCACACTTGGCGTTGGGTCTTGCTCATCCTGACAATACGCTGATTGAGGATAAGTCATCGTTACCGTTCCACTTCCTAACACAGTCCCTGTTGCTGTTATCGTACAACCATTTGGATCGGCAATATCAAATGAATAAGTATCCCCAGCTACCAAACCTGATACAACGATGGTACCATTGTGTCCGCAAGTTGTATTTGCAAATGACGCAGATGCTGGAGTAAGAGTACCAGGAACAACCGTGAACACAGCTACTGGATCAATTTCTGGCAATCCACCCTGCATAGTCACAGTAGCTTCCCCTGTTGCGCAGTCAGAAACTTCCGTCCATGTTACTTCTGGCAAATATTGAACAGCATAAGTTGGACCTAAATCATAACATGGTATCGAGGTATTCACATAACTGTAGTAGCCATCGGCCATACTGTAAAAAGTGATAGGCACAAAGTAAACAGTATTATCTGTAAATACACCTGGATAGGCATTGATCCAAGATAAATCATTTGGGTCAGTCAAAACTCCAAAGGTGTAAACACCTAGCAGACAAGGATCATTTTGAATATCTTCAGTCGCAGATGGAACCAAACCTACTGTAGGAGGACAAGAGAACACCAACCAACCAATTCCAGGATCATAAGCAAAAGGCGGTGGAGGATTCAACGCTTCCCCAGGTGGAGTATAGTCACCATTTGGAGTAATATCCAAAACATCATTGTAACACAATACGTAATTTACTGTACTTTGCCCGGTAATATTTGGGGTATAGGTTCCAGCATCCGCCGCACAACTACAGTCTGACACTGCTGTATAATTTATAGTCTGAGAACACGCAGGATCAGCACTGAAGTATACGCTTATTGTTGACGGAGCTCCATCCGCCGGAATATTTGAAATAGAGAAATTGTAAGTCTGACCATCCACAAATGGTGGATTAAACGTTTGTGTATAAGTATTTGTCCCATTATCTACCTCCACGATAACTGTTCCAGAACCAGGATTATCCGTGTAGGTAAAATCACCGTCAATAGAGAAGGTATTGTTTGGATCACATGCATTAATATTAACATTAAAGGTGTTAATAATACATGACCCAACTGGTGGTGGCACGATACTACAATTAGTTGATGCAGTTGAAGATGCCACGTTTGTATTCGCAAAAATATCTGTAGCAACATTTGCGAAATTCGTAATCAAGAACATATAAAACTGTCCCGCAACAGCACCGTTAATCGTACACGTTTCTGTTGGATTTGCACTGTAACTACAGTCCACAATGTTACCACAAGGATAGGTGCCAAACAAAGTGCACATATCAAAGGCTCCACCACCTGTCAACTGGTTACAAGCGTTCGTCAGACTATTAAACGGACCCCAGCAAATAAAATCAATATCATCCAATCCATTTGTACTTCCAAGGTCAATTACTAAATTACCTGACTGAGCAATTTGAATGTAGTACCATGCCGGATTTGGCTGGGTGCCCAAACAACCATAATCTGGTCCTACTTCAGGGTTTGTATTCACTGAAGCCGGAAACACATAGTTATTATCAGTACAGAATGGCTGTGCATTTGCACAATCCGGACCTTGTGCTAGAGACTGAAAACCGAATAAAAAAAGCGCTAGAATGGAGATGAGAAGTTTCATAGTAGTAGTTTCAATTATTTCGAATTGTTCTTTCTGCGTAATAACTCATCGCGATCCGCAACCCAAGCCGCACGATTGACTGCCATTCGATCATACCAACCAGAAGCCAATGCCTGCTCATGTTGTGTTTGATCACTCTTGATATATTCCACTTTTTGGTCAATCGCTTGAATGACGTATTCACAATGTTCTATTGTCATTCCTGCCAAGGAATCTTGAGATGCAGCAGGATCTGCTGACGGAGAATTATTAATCAAGGCAGGTTGTAGCTTTGTCATTTTAACCTCACGAACAGTTTGTTCTTGACCCAACACAAAGGATGATATAAGCACAGAAAGTGCAACGATACAGTTCTTCATAAGCGTAGCTTTGTCAACATAACGTAACCATACAAATATGGTTGCCTTATTTGTTCAAAAATACACAAAAATGACAAAAGGTTTAACAATCAGATAAATGGCTAAACCCAATCCTGATAACCGCGAAGAATCGCAAGTGTCTGACCTTCTCTAGAATCCGGAAAGATCTGTTTGTTATATTCCCAATTTGCAAGAGGAGGCATACTCATTAAAATACTTTCGGTGCGTCCACCTGACAATAGTCCAAACTTGGTTCCGCGATCATTTACCAAATTGAACTCAACATATCGTCCACGACGAAGTCCTTGCCAGCATTTTTCAGCTTCGCTCTCTGCACTGTTTCTTCCAAAAGCAGCTTGCTCCTCGTAAATGAAAGGGAATGATTCTCCCAAATCAACAGCGAAAGCCAAAAGATCTTCTTTGGTATGAGCCGTATCAGCTGAAATATGGTCGTAGAACACTCCTCCTATTCCACGAGTTTCTTGTCGATGAGGAATGTAGAAATATTCGTCAGCCCACTTTTTAAAACGCGGATAATAAGCTGTATCGTATTTGTCGCAGATTGCTTTTAAGCGCTCGTGAAAAATTCGTGCGTTAGCCGGTATTACATAATGAGGAGTTAGGTCAATCCCGCCACCGAACCAATGAGTTCCATTATCCAATTCGAAATAACGAACATTCATATGGATGATGGGCACATGCACATTTCGTGGATGAAGAACAATAGAAACACCCGTGGCGTAAAATTCATTCCCATCCAAACCTAATTGTTTCTTCATGACATCCGAAACAGGACCGTGTACTGCCGAAAACGCAACACCGCCTTTTTCTATAAGATCTCCGTTTTGAATGGTTCGGGTAAATCCGCCACCACCTTCCTGTCGATCCCAAGCATCCTCATTAAAATGAGCCAAGCCATCGACCCTTTCAAGTTCCTTACAAATGAACAATTGCAATGCGCGCATGCGCTCTCCGATCTGTTCTTTATTCATGATAAACACCTGCCCTCACCAATTCGTAATCCACATGCTTCACGATGAAACACTGCTTGTTCTCAAATCCGCTTCCTTGTGCAACCTTTTCCAAGTTGAAAGCATTGATCACCTGCTCTTTAACCGTTTCTTCCAACAATAAGGTTTTCATGAAATAGTACATTACGTCAAACCCCTGTGCACCAAATTTATTCATATCCGCCTTGTAAGCTGAACGGTACAAATACAATAACTGCTTCGTTGCCGGAAGTGTGTAGTTTAGATCACTGGCAGTTGCCCAAGTTATGTTGTAGGTAGTTTTGTAATATCCGGAAATGTCATCAAATCCAGCCCAGTCTTTTGTTCCTAAAATAGTGATCGTGCCATCTGCAGCTTTACTCTTCGATTTGTGGACAGCCTGCACAAACTTGATCGCCGCACCTTTATCACGCGTTGGAACAACAAATACGGTGTTTCCATTTTTACGGATATAACCTGCCAAGTCCGCTGCTTTGATCTCGATCAACTTCACATTCCCTTTCGCTTGAGATAGTTCCATAAAGCGATTGCGATAAGCATCATAAAGATCTTTATCCTTCGCTACCCCCGTATTAACCAGAACAATTTGATCTTTAGCGAATTGCTCCAAGGTATAAACCGCCAAAGACTTCATTTGTGTGATCTCACTGGCAACCGCAGCATATACATAAGGATTGTTCTTCAACACAGAACTATTCACAGCAGCCGGACAGATCATACGCACTTGCTGTTGTTTACACCACAAGGCTACTTGATCTGCAGTTTGAGGCAACAATGGACCGATCACCAGATCCAACTTCTGCATTTCAGGCTTTTTCAAGTAAATTGCAATTGCAGCTGAATCTGTCGGAAAATCAACAAAGCGAACCTCTGCCGTCACCCCTTCCCTGTTCAAGGAATCAATGGCTAATTGCATTCCCATGTAAACCTCTGTTGCTAATGTTTTCAATTGCGTTTGACCTTTACTGTTCAGATCAAATGGCAAAAGTACAGCAATCTTATAGTTGGATTTCTTTTTAAACAATAAGGCCTCATCCACCTTTGGAGGTTCAATTTCCTGAACCTGACGCACTTCGACCTGTTTCACATTCTCTTTTCTCAATGGAATCTTCAATACATCGCCCTCGTTGATCTTGGTAGATTTTAGATTGTTCAATTTTTGCAAGTCTGAAACCGGCACCATGAAACGTTTTGAAATCGTATATAAAGTCTCGCCCGGTTTCACCACATGTGTAATAATTGAATCCGAGAAGGTAACAGTAGTTGTTACTTGGCTATTTGTATTCGTTGTGGGATTATTGATCGTGATTGGCGTATTTGCTTTCACTGGAATAGTTAACTCTTGCCCCGGTTTCAAACCGCTTGCAATGCTCGGATTCAGTTTTGTAAGCTCTTCAGACGAAACATTGTACTTTTTAGACAAACCGAAAAGCGTTTCACCTTTAGCAACTGTATGAACGATCTGCTGTGTACCATCCTGATTCTTTCCAGTATCTAGGCCAACAGGGATCAGGTATTTGTATCCTTCTTGCACTCCTTTATCAATTCCAGGATTTGCTGAAACGATGTCGTTTACGGCCACATTATACGTGGTATGCAATCCCCACAGGGTGTTTCCCGCTTGAGCGTAATGTACAATGTATTTCTTTCCTCCGCGGAATTCATACAATACGTCTTCTTTCACTTCTTGAGCAAACATGACGCTTGAAAACAACAAGGTAACGAACAACAGGATCAATTTCATAGTTTCAAATTTGCGTGATCGCTCACAATAAACATACCGCTTATTCCCACTCGATAGTTGCCGGTGGTTTGGAACTGATATCATAGGTTACACGGTTGATCCCTTTCACTTGATTGATAATACGATTCGAGATCTTCGCTAAAAATTCATAAGGCAAATGACACCAATCCGCAGTCATACCATCGGTAGAAGTTACAGCACGCAAGGCAACGGCATTTTCGTATGTACGCTCATCCCCCATTACTCCAACTGATTGAATGGGCAAAAAGATCGCTCCCGCTTGCCAAACATCGTTGTACAATCCGTCTTCTTTCAAACCGTCGATAAACAATGCGTCCACTTCTTGTAAGATGCGTACTTTATCCGCAGTAACTTCACCCAAAATTCGGATTCCCAATCCTGGCCCCGGGAATGGATGGCGCTCTAAGATCGCATCAGGCAAGTGCAAAGACTTCCCTACACGACGAACCTCATCTTTGAACAACAATCGTAATGGTTCAACAACCTGCAATTTCATATAGTCCGGCAATCCACCAACATTGTGGTGAGACTTGATCGTTTGAGAAGGACCACCATTAACCGAAACAGATTCGATCACATCCGGATAGATCGTTCCTTGCCCTAACCATTTTGCATCTGTGACCAATTTTGACTCTGCATCAAAAACATCCACAAACACTTTCCCGATCGCTTTACGCTTCAATTCAGGATCGGTTAATCCTTTCAACGCAGCGTAGAATTGTTCAGAAGCATCAACTCCTTTCACATTCAAGCCCAAACCTTTATAACTTTCCAATACGGAAGCAAATTCATTTTTACGCAAGAGACCGTTATCCACGAAAATACAGTGCAAACGATCGCCGATTGCACGATGCAACAACATTGCAGCAACGGAAGAGTCTACCCCACCCGACAATCCAAGGATCACTTTATCGTTACCCAATTTTGCACGTAATTCCTGAACCGTACTTTCAACAAACGAATCCGGTGTCCAATCCTGAGTACATCCACAAATGTGTACGATGAAGTTGCGCAACAAGACCGTACCTTCTAGAGAATGGTACACTTCCGGGTGGAACTGAATTCCATAAGTCGTTTCACCTTCAATGGCATACCCTGCAACTTCCACATCGTGTGTAGAGGCGATGATCGAATAATTCTCAGGTACTTTCTTGATGGTATCACCGTGACTCATCCATACTTGAGATCCTGTTGACATACCTTTGGTAAGTACATGTTCTTGATCTACAAATGACAAGTTGGCACGACCATATTCGCGAATTGTTGAAGGCAATACCTCTCCTCCAAAATTTTGCGCCAAATACTGTGCACCAAAACACACACCCAACAATGGCAACTTCCCTTTGTACGCTGACAAGTCTGGCTTTGGAGCCTCGGGATCACGCGTAGAGAACGGACTACCTGAAAGGATTACACCTTTGATGTGCGGTCCAAGTTCCGGCGCCTTGTTCCAGGGATGAATTTCACAATAGACGTTCAACTCGCGTACACGGCGTGCGATCAACTGTGTGTACTGTGAACCAAAATCGAGGATGAGGATCATTTCTTGCATGCCTGCAAAGATAATGCGAATAAGGGAAATGATAGTCATGTATGAAAGAGCTTTTCAACAAGTTATTCTGACAACACTTCAAACGTTTCAGCCATTCTGTCAGAAATATCACTCTGGAATAATTATTGACAATCCCCTGCTTTCTCATTAGAAGCACGGGAATTTTGTTATTTTTGGGCTTCGCATTAAAAAGACACATGTTAGGAGGACTTTTAAAAAAATTAGTTGGCGACAAATCTGCCACTGACAGAAAAAAATACCAACCTGTAATCGATCAGGTAAGCGCTATATTCCCGGGACTTACTTCGTTGACTGATGACGAATTACGTGCCAAAACAGATGGTTTCCGTGCTCAAGTAAAAGCTGCAACGGATGCGCTGGAGACTGAGGTTAGTGCTTTACGTGAAAAAGCAAATGACATTACACTTCCACTTCATGAGAAAGAGGCGATCTACGAACAAATCGATGCGAAAGAGAAAGAGATCAATGAAGTGATCGAAAAAGTTCTTGAAGATATATTACCGGAGGCATTCGGCGTAGTAAAAGAAACCGCTCGTCGTTGGGCTCAGAATGGCCAATTGACTGTAACAGCTCGTGATTTCGATCGCGATCTGGCTGCGTCTAAAGATGGAATTACCATTGATGGTGAAAAAGCGATCTGGCACAACAAATGGACAGCTGCCGGTGCTGATGTAGAATGGGTGATGGTACACTACGACGTACAGTTGATGGGTGGGGCCGTACTTCATCGCGGAAATATTGCCGAAATGCAAACGGGTGAAGGTAAAACCTTGGTGGCGACACTTCCTGTTTATTTAAATGCACTTTCAGGAAAAGGTGTTCACGTAGTAACTGTGAACGACTACCTGGCAAAACGTGACTCCGAATGGATGGGACCTCTGTACCAATTCCACGGTTTGTCTGTAGACTGTATCGATAAGCACCAACCAAACTCACCGTCTCGTCGCAAGGCATATTTGGCGGACATTACTTTTGGTACGAACAACGAATTTGGCTTCGATTACCTGCGAGACAACATGGCAAGTGCAGTGGAGGATCTGGTACAACGCAAGCATCATTATGCAATCGTCGATGAGGTCGATTCTGTATTGATCGATGATGCGCGTACGCCTTTGATCATATCCGGTCCAACACCAAAAGGTGACCAACACGAATTCTATGAATTGAAGCCTCGTGTAGAACGTGTCGTGGAAGCGCAACGTAAATATGTTAACCAAGCTTTAGCTGATGCGAAGCGTTTGTTAGCTGTTATTAGTTCTCCTGCGGACGCCAATACGGACATGAAGACTGCTTTGGAAGAAGGAGGAAAAGCGTTGCTTCGTGCATACCGTGGATTGCCGAAAAACAAAGCATTGATCAAATTCTTGTCAGAACCGGGTGTGAGAGCTCACTTGCAAAAAGTGGAGAACCAATACATGGCTGAGCAAGGCAAGCACATGAAAAAGATCGATGCAGAGTTGTTCTTTGTGATCGATGAGAAAAATAATACGGTGGAATTGACAGAGAAAGGAATTGATCTGATCTCTGGTAATGACGATAGAAATTTCTTTGTGATGCCGGATATTTCCACAGAAATTACCGCATTGCAAAAACAAGAATTAGCTGCTGAACAATTTGCATTGCAAAAAGATGCATTGATCCGCGATTACAGTATCAAATCAGAACGTATTCACTCCGTTACGCAACTATTAAAGGCGTATACGCTTTTCGAAAAAGAAGTGGAATACGTGATCATGGAAGGTAAGATCAAGATCGTTGACGAACAAACTGGTCGTATCATGGAAGGACGTCGTTATTCAGATGGTCTTCACCAAGCGATTGAAGCTAAGGAAAATGTAACGGTTGAGGCAGCTACTCAGACCTATGCAACCATTACCTTGCAAAACTACTTCCGCATGTACCACAAACTTTCTGGTATGACAGGTACGGCGGAAACTGAGGCAAAAGAATTCTGGGACATTTACAAATTGGATGTTGTAGTTATTCCAACGAATAAACCAATTTCTCGTAAAGACCAAAACGACCTTGTTTACAAAACAGCACGTGAGAAATATGCCGCTGTCATAGAAGAGGTAGTAAAATTAGTCAACGAGGGCCGACCGGTGTTGGTGGGTACCACAACAGTTGAGATTTCCGAGTTATTGAGCCGTATGCTCAAAATGAAGAATATCCCGCACCAAGTATTAAATGCGAAGTATCACCAACGCGAGGCGGAGATCGTTGCAGAAGCTGGTAAACCGGGGGCGGTAACGATTGCTACAAACATGGCCGGTCGTGGTACCGATATCAAATTGGGTGAAGGTGTGCGTGAGCGCGGTGGTGTGGCCATTATTGGTACAGAGCGTCACGATTCTCGTCGCGTTGACCGTCAGTTGCGTGGTCGTTCCGGTCGTCAGGGAGATCCGGGATCTTCTCAGTTCTTCGTTTCCCTGGAGGATGATTTGATG
>CAYLJB010000019.1:0-17435 GCA_964383785.1 uncultured Fluviicola sp. | reverse complement strand
GGAGAAGTGATCCAGCACAGTATGGTCTCTAAGTCCATCGAACGTGCACAGAAAAAAGTAGAAGAAAACAACTTCGGAATTCGTAAACGTCTCTTGGAATACGATGACGTGATGAATGCACAACGTAAAGCGATTTACAAGAAACGTCGCAATGCCTTGTTTGGAGATCGTTTGGATGTAGATATTTCGAATATGTTCTACGACGTAGTTGAATCTATCGTATCGAACCATCAAGGACATTCGTTTGAAGAATTTGACTTGGAGTGCATGCGTGTATTGGGAATCCAGTCGCCGGTTACTTCAGAACAATTCGCATCATTACGCAGTTCTGACCTTGTTGAAGACGTGTACGAAGGTGTCATGCAGCATTATTCACAAAAGAATCAGCGAATCGCAATGGCAGTATGGCCACAAGTGAAGCACGTATACGAAACGATGAAACAATTTAAGAACATTCAGTTCGAAGTTTCAGACGGAACAAAAGGTACATATATCGTTGTTGAACTAGAAGAAGCTTACAACACGGAAGGAGCATCCATTGCAAAAGCGATCGAAAAGAACTTAGTTCTTGGAATGATCGACAACGAGTGGAAAGAGCACCTACGTGAGATGGATGATTTGAGATCGTCGGTACAACAAGCCGTTTACGAGCAAAAAGATCCATTGTTGATCTACAAATTGGAATCGTTTGAATTATTCAAGAACATGTTGGGCCGTTTGAGCGCAGAAACAGTAGAATTCTTGGTGAAAGCACAGATCCCGACTACCAATCACGGAGATGAGATCCAAACAACTAATAAGGAGGTAAGTCACGAGAATCATTACGAGAAAGCTGTTACCAATACCACAAGTACTGAACAGCCGCGTTTCGAAGGAAGCAACGGTTACGAGGAAGCATTGCGCAATTCAATGCAACAGCGCGAGAAACAACAACCGATTGTTGCTGAAACGAAGATCGGACGAAACGATCCTTGTCCTTGTGGAAGCGGTAAAAAATATAAACAATGTCACGGTAAATAACACCATACAAAAGGTCGGCGCAAGTCGACCTTTTTTTATCTTTCACAGATTAGCACTACTTTTAGGGCATGATCCGAATCGGTATTGTTGGAGCAGGAAATGTTGGACGCAATTTGGCGCAAGCCTTGCAACGGGCCGGTATTGCTATCAGTTGGGTCAAAAGCAAAAATCTAACAAGTACTGCTTTATTGACTGACGAACTCGGAACCCGTGCGATCGCAAACTGGACAGAGTTTGAACCCGTTGACCTCATATTGGTAGCTGTACCTGACAAAGCGGTGCAAGAAGTTTGTTTAGAAGCCGTGCAATTTGCACCATGCGCTTCGGTTAGTGGAACCGTTGGGATTCAAGATGTGCTGGGGACTTATCCAATTGGTGTTTTCTATCCTTTGCAGAGCTTTACAGTAAATCGAAAAATAGATTTCCGATCAGTTCCTATTTTGATCGAAAGTGAACACGAAGAATTGCGTAAACTTTTATGGCATTTAGGCAGGCAGATATCAGATACCGTGCAGGAATGCTCTGAAAACGACCGGAAACACTTGCATATTGCAGCAGTATTTGCCAACAATTTCACGAATCACCTGTTGTATCAAGCAGAACGCTATTGCGAAGAGAATAATGTTGCCTTCGAACTGTTAAAACCGTTGATCACGGAAACACTCCAAAAAGCAATGGAAATAGGTCCGAAACTGGCACAAACAGGTCCAGCGAGACGGCATGATGAAGAAACAATAAACGAACACCTTACGAAGTTATCTGAGCCAGCACGAGCTATTTATCGCCTGATCAGTGACTCAATAGAACAGACTTACAAATGATCAGTTATAAAGAACGACTCAATCACGTAACCACCTTCATGTTCGACGTGGATGGTGTTTTGACCAATGGAGATGTATTGCTTATGAATGGAGATGTATACCGCACCTTGAATTCAAAAGACGGTTATGCGCTTCAATACGCCAGTAAAAAAGGCTATAAGATCTTCATCATCACCGGAGGGAATAGTCTGGATGTTAAGCATCGTTTAGATAATCTAGGAGTTACGGAAGTGCATTTGCGCAGCGCGAACAAATTGCAGGTGTATGAGCAGATCTGTGAAAAATACCAATTACGCGACGAGGAGGTTTTGTACATGGGGGATGATATTCCGGATTTACCGGTTTTGAAACGTGTTGGGGTGAGCACTTGTCCGCAAGATGCCGTTCCTGAGGTGAAAGCTGCCAGTCATTATCAGTCGCCGTTTTTGGGCGGAAAAGCATGCGTGCGAGATGTGATCGAGCAAGTATTAAAAGTTCAGGATACTTGGATGACCGAAGAGGCGTATCATTGGTAGGTGAGTTAATTCTTCAACACTTTCGCTACTCCTACCCCCTTTTCGGAAGTTAATTGTAGGAAGTATGTACCCGCTGATAGCTGAGAAAGATCCACTTGGTATTTTCCAGTAGCTTTGAATTGGGCATGTTCCTCTCCATTGATAGCTAAAACGCGGATCTGTACTGACTCCTCTCCCAATTCTAATGTCAGAGACCCTGAAAATGGATTTGGATAGATCTTCAACTGTTCAAAAGCGCCATTTTCGATGATGTCTACCAATGGGCTGATCAAAGGCATACTATTCGAAGGAAATACATTCTCATTTCCGATCTTAACGACGAAAACAGAATTCCCACCGTAGCCAATAGTTGTATGAAAACCGACGAATATTGCATAACCATCTTTCGTTGGGATCATGTGATTGATCTGATCCTGACCGATCCCATTATAACCTAGACCATAACCATCCCATCCAAAATAGGCTGCATAGCGGTAAACATTATTATCCTCACCATCCGGAAATGTAGGAAAAGAAGCGTTTATGGCTTGAGTTGCAACAAAAAACTTATCACCAGTGCCAGCAGAATACCTTGTGCCTGCTACATATCTTCCAGAGTAGTCTGAATGGGCTTCTTCATAGTAAACAGGAACACCATTTAAATCCGTCGAAACACGGAAATAATCAGCATCCGTAAAACCATCATAATAAGATTCTCCCATTGCAATTATACCACTTGGTACAACAATCACATCATTAATGTAAGCTGAGCTAAATTGCCCGTATTCTTTGCTCCAAACCAAATCTCCATCAAAGTTCATTTTAGCCATAAAACCCTTTTGTTTCAAAGAATCTTCATTGTACCAGGTCCCGGCTACAAGAACATGTGTTGCATCAAACGGTTCAATAGTTATACCTCTATCATTTCCGGAGTTTCCAATTTTCTTTACCCATATTGTTTGACCAGTCTTTGCAATGCGCGCTAAAAGCACATCATTTTCACCAGTAGCCGTACTATCAGTTTCTCCAATAATTAAAACACTACTATCAGCCAATAATACAGCATCATTCACCCATTCATGAGCCCCAAGATCAAGATGCTGTTCCCATAGTTGATTTCCGGCTTCATTGATAAAAGTTATCCATGCGTCAAAATCGCCGGATGCCCCACTGGATGAAGCTCCTGCAATGAAATAGCCGTAGCCCTCAACCGCCATAACTCGGCGTCCATTTTCAAATTCAGGACCTCCATAGGCATTAGACCACATGTAATTTCCTGTTTTATCGATACGCAGCAAGAACGCTTGGGATGGGGAATCTTCAAAGCTGGAGGAAGAACCCGTTATCAAGTAAGAACTGTCTGCCAATTGCACAACCCCCTCTCCTCGGTCATAACCGTTTCCCGAAAAGCACTTATAGAATGAAGCTTGGGCACCAACACTTATTGGGAAAAACATCATTACCAATAAAAGGCGAAAAATCAAATTAAGTTCCATGACATGCGAAGTAATAATGATCTACCAAAAGCATTTTTTAAGATCCATCCCAAACTATCATCTGTTCCTAAGCTTAGAGAAAATTTAGGAAGTGTATAATTCAGGTACATGCCGCTGCGGAAACCGCCAAATCCGCCATAGGATCCTGAAAGAGCAAAGGATAAGGTTTTAAGTGGCTTGTAATGCACGCCAAAAAAAGCCATCGGCACGCTGTTCAAACTGGGATACAATCTGATACCGAAATAAGTTTGCCATTTTGTTGCCAAATGTTTATTGATCATTTTAGCCACTTGTAAATAGCCGGGCAAGACCACCCAACGCTTTTCTGTTGTCTTTTCAATTCCCATGGAATCCAACAAGGAAAAATCATCGTCGAATGCATTGTCGCTCGCTGTTAACTGATCCAATTCAAATCCGGAATACTGGTAACTTGAATCGACATTATATGAAGTAACAGGCTGATGCATGTAAGCAAACCCTAGGTTTTGAGCACTAACCTGAAACCAGGTGCTTCTACCTTTGACCCATGGCGTCTCTAAGCGGTACTCACCATCCAGCGCAACACCCAAACCTTTCGAAAAAGCCTTACCAGTTGTAGTGTACATATCTCCGCGTGCTTGAAGATCTATCTGAGTAGCATCTGCATTTTGGGTAAGCAAACCGTCTCGAATGGTCCCTTTAAAGGCCTGCTGTACATTCACAAAATTGAGGAACAAACCTGAATGCGAGTATTTGTTTACTATTCCTCCACCCATTTTTTGGAAAACCATGAAATTAGCAGTTGTATTCGAAATATCCGCTGTTTGATCCAGATATGATTCATTGCCATAAAAAAGTAAACCAAACACATCTTTGCCATAACTCAAACTACCTGTTGCGTAGTACCCGGCTTTGAGAGCCCACGTTAGTGAATCTCCACTACCAAACCCACCTGTTCCATTGTAGAAACGCAATTCATTGTTACTGGTAAATCCAAAGCGATTGATCTCACCGTGTTTCTCAAAACTTCGGTTTTTCATGGCCTCATCGATAAAGCCACCCCACAACAAAGTGTTTGACATATCCACTCGTAAAGAACTTCCTTGAAATTCCGCACCTCCATCAAGCTCAATTGATGTGTGCACCGAGAAAGTCGTATCCATGTACAAGGGCTGATTGTATTGTGCTAGAGCGACTGGTGCAATCAATAACAATATCCAATTCAAAAACTTCATCAGATGCGATTTTCGATTACTAGTTTGGCACCTAATTTAAATCCGAAGAAGGCGTTGGCCGGAATTTGTTGCTGTACACTTGTTCCGTTCGTTGCGTTTGGTGTATTTAGACGCACTTTCACAACCATTTTTTTGGTGTTATTGAGTAATTCCAACTGCGTTTCATTCAAGTTCAATTGCACATATGAATCCTTTTGTTGAACACCATTTACCATTGCTCCATAGACGGAAGATGCGATCACTTGTGTTGCCGGGATACTCGTAAGCGTGTTTCCGGAAGCATCCTGAAGAAATAAAATCAAGTCTGCCTCCAACGGAAACGCATTCGTGCATTTAATCCAGATATAGCCTGATTTCACATGCGTAGCTTCTACATTCTGATTCAAAGAGAAATCAAACGTATCCTGAACGATCAGATCGGTCATTCCAATATTCATTGGCATGTTTGCAGTGAGCTGCACATTCAATGGATGTTCGTCAAAGATCTCGTCCCAACCACCGGAAACATTGCCCCATGGATTTAGTTGTAACTGGTAGGCAATTTCATTCAAATGTCCGTAATTCTCAAAGAATTGCTCGATATTACTGTTCGCCGCATTGAAAAACAAAACAGTCTCTGACGGATTCAAAGCAGTTTGTGTTCCCGTCGCAGCATTTACGGTGATCCAATCACCAATTGACGGATGCGACAATGCAACGGTATTTCCGGTTTTATTTGTATTCTTAAGGGAAATCAATTTCATTTTCCCATTCACTTTCATTCCATTTTCCACTGTGACTCCAATTGTGGCCGCATCCAAGTCTAAAAGACCGGATTCAATAGCAGCTAAGGCGTCAATCGTTTCAACGATCGTATCTGAAAGCATTTCCTGTCCAAAATATCCACGAGCGTAATCCAAACGGATATTTTCCATTTTGGCTTCAAAGCGCATAGAGTCCTGATTGGTGACCGTAACTGCAGATCCCAAAGGATCCGTTTTAACGATCATTTTCGTTTGTATGCGATTAAAGGACGTCAGATTCTCTCCGCGGAGATCAACATCATATCCGGCAAGATCAACAAATATGCTCGTAATTGATGGGGTCGCCAATGTACCTGCCGGTGCTGTTAGGTCTTTGGAAAGCGTAACTCCATTTTTTGTTGCACCAGGAATTTCAACTGTAAAGAAAGTTTTAGTTGCAATAGGATTTTTTACAATCAAGTCGATACCTCCTTCTTTGACACGGATCCTTTTCAGTTGCACATCACCCATATCAACAACGTGCTCTTGAACATCATTCACGAAAGAGGTCCCAGGTTGCACATTGAAAGAACTTAAACCTAAGGCATAACTATGGTTTACCGTAGTATCCGGAATTTCGATGAAATCGCTTAAGCGCAATTCAAAAACCGAACGGTCTACTGATAATTCGTAATATCCCGCGTTCACAGTTAGGATTGAGTCCTCCACCAAGTTTGTCAGTGTAAGGCTATCATGTATCAATGGCACTTGCCAATCTGTGTCCCATACGGCTTGTTTTCGTTTACAGGAAACGAGAAAAGCAGTTGAGATCAGAAGAAATAAGATGGTTTGTTTCATAAGCTGTTTCATTGATACCGCTTCGTGAAAGAGGTTGGAATTCTAAACACGTTCGATCACGGTTGCATATCCTTGACCTACTCCGATACACATCGTAACCAATGCATAGCGACCACCCGAACGATGCAATTCATTTGCCGCTGCTAACAAGATGCGCGCTCCAGACATTCCCAGTGGATGTCCCAAAGCGATAGCACCTCCGTTCGGATTGATACGTGGATCGTTATCCGCCAAGCCCATGTTACGTGTACAAGCCAATACTTGAGCCGCAAATGCTTCATTCAATTCCAGAACATCCATTTGATCCAGGGTCAATCCAGCACGCTCGAAAGCTTTACGAGATGCCTCTACCGGACCAATTCCCATAATTCGCGGTTCAACTCCAGCAACCGCTGCAGAAACAATGCGTGCAATAGGTTTCAAGTTGTATTTTTTAACTCCATTTGAAGAAGCTAAAAGCAATGCAGCAGCTCCATCATTCAAACCCGAAGCGTTTCCGGCAGTGACAGAACCATCCTTACGAAAGGCCGGACGCAATCCACCCAAACTGTCCATACTTGTACCAGGACGCATGAATTCATCGGCATCAAATACTAACGGATCTTGTTTTTTACGTGGAATAGAAACTGGTGTGATCTCTTGTGCAAAAACTCCATTTGCTTGTGCTTTTGCTGCTTTTTCTTGCGACCAAACCGCAAATTTATCTTGGTCTTCACGACTGATCTGGTACATTTCTGCCAAATTTTCAGCAGTCATTCCCATAGCATCCGTTCCATAGATCTCATCCATTTTTGGATTGATAAAACGCCAACCAAAAGAACTATCAAACAACTGTTGATCTCTTCCAAATGGAGTCGCAGCTTTCGAAAGCACCCAAGGTCCGCGCGTCATATGCTCCACCCCACCGGCAACATAAATATCGCCAGCGCCATCTTTCAATGCACGTGCAGCATTGATTGCCGCGGCCATCCCCGAAGCACACAAACGATTTACGGTCTCCCCGCCAACAGTAATTGGATAACCCGCCAAAAGCAAACTCATTCTAGCCACATTTCGGTTATCTTCACCAGCCTGATTCGCACAACCCATCAATACATCCTCAATGGCTGCCGGATCCAGAGTTGGAACTTTATCCAGTAATGCTTTTAATACGTGAGCAGCTAAATCATCTGCACGAACAGGTGATAATGTACCTCCAAAATTTCCAATTGCGGTGCGCACACCGGCTACCAAATAAGCTTCATTCTCCATTTTTCAACAATCTCTATTTTCAGCCTTCGTCTAGTCACAATCGAGTAAAACAAGGCATTCATGCATTTTTAACGAAGGCTAAGTTACTTAATATTTGTCCTTCAAAAGCATTCAGGAAGTCGAATCCTGAAGGGTGTTGAAAACTATTCAATCATGGCGCTTCAAAACTTCTTATTTTCAATACCCTAAAACAAGCACAGACACTATGAAAAACGGATTACTGATTGCCATCGCTACGCTGGCATGCTGGTCTCATATCTTCGGTCAGGCTGAGGAATTGACACCGGCAGAATTGCGTTATCGCGACTCGATCACCAAACTGAATCAGCAAAACAACGCGATTGCTGCAAGTCAGGAAGCTTACAACAAAGGAATCGAGCTCTTTAATCAAAAGAACTATTCTGCGGCTATCGCTTCTTTTGAAAAATCGATCACTTCTGACCCGAACTTTACAGCAGCATATTACAACAAGGGAGTAGCTGAGAATGAAGCAGAAAAGTATGCGGAGGCAGTTAAAACCTTAACGACCTTGATCGACAAGCAAGGAGGTTATGCAAAGGCTTACTTCCAACGCGGACGTGCCTACCAAGGCATCAATGATTATTTGAAAGCTGAAAAGGATTATGAAAAGTCTATTGCATTAGACGCGAAGAACCCGAAGGCATATTACAATTATGGCACCTTAAAATTCTTGCAACAAGACTACACCACGGCGATCAAGTATTTCAATAAAACAATCGAATTGGATCCAGCCGGAGCATTTGCATACAATGATCGTGGGAGTTGTTACCGCATGATGGGAGATTACCCAAAGGCCTTGGCAGACTACGAAGAAGCGGCTCGAAAAAATCCAAATTTGGCGTTCGTACTGAATAACATCGGTACAACAAAGAAAAAAATGAAGGATTATGCCGGTGCTTTACAAGCTTTCAACCGTGCAATTTCTGTTGATGCTAATTTCTATATGGCATATAACAACCGCGGAGCTACACTTTTGGATAAAGGAAGCATCGACGACGCGATCAAGGATTTTGAAAAAGCACTTCAGATCAATCCGAAGTATGCACCTGCAGCATCCAACCTGTCTGGGGTTTATTTCCGCAAAAAAGACTACAAGAAAGCAGAAGATCTGGCGACAAAAGCCATCGATTTGGATCCGAATTATGCTGCCGCTTATGTTAACCGAGGAATGGCGCGTGAAATGTCACGTGATCTGGAAGGAGCTTGCAGCGACTGGAAAAAGGCAAAGGACCTTGGGTCAAAAGAAGGAAAGTCTTATTACTCAGGAAATTGTAGTAACTAATAAACTGTACAACATGAAAAAATTCGCAATAGCGGTTGCACTGTTCCTAGCTACTACAGCATTCGGACAGAACGTAGAGTTCAAAGCAGCCAATTTCAAAGAAAACAAAGAAGGTTTGAAGAAAGCCGAAGAATCCATAGAAAAAGGAGATGCCTTTTACAAACCGGGCATGGAATCTGTTTTCTTGGTTCAAGATCCGGGAATGAATTTCGCAAAAGCTTTACAACAATATGAAAGTGCTCAGAAATTCAATCCAAACAACGGACTGTTGAATTTCAAGATCGGTGTATGTTACGCCAATTCAAACGATCCGGTAAAGAGTATTCCGTTCTTCAAAAAAGCTCAGCAATTGGATCCTACTTGTGATCCTTTCTTAAACTATTACTTGGGTTACGCTGCGCAGTTAGAAGGAAAGTACGATGAAGCTACTAAGTTCTATACAACCTTTGAAACAGAATACAAAAAGGCCGATGATTTCTCGAAATTCGTTGCACAACGCAAAAAACAATGTCAATTAGCCAAAGCAGCAGAAGCTAAACCTGTTCGTGCTTGGGTAGACAATGTTCAATCGGTAAACTCCGATCAAGATGATATGGCTCCTGCAATCTCAACTGATGGATCTGAAATGATCTTGAGTTCAAATCGCGCCAATGGACACCAAACCAACGAAATCGGACTGTACGACCACGATATTTACTCCTCTACATTATTAGATAACGGTTGGAGCGAACCGAAAAAGTTAAACGGAGGAATCAATTCGACAGGAGACGATATATCGAATTGCTTATCCTATGATGGAACAAAGATGCTCTTGCACCGTCCAGAGAATGGTCAAACGGATATCTATGAGTCAAAACTAATCGGCGCCAATTGGAGTGAGCCAAAGAAAATGATTTTCCATATTTCGTCTGATAAGGCAAATGAAAAATATGCCGCTTACAACGATGACGGTTACCGTATCTATTTTTCACGAGACAACGATAATCGCACCACAGGAATGGAAGTCATGTTCTCTGCCATGCAAAGTAAAATGAAGCAAGACTACATGGCAGCAGCCAATTTGCCTATCTTGAATTCAAAATTCAATGATGGTCCGGTTTACATCACCATCGATGGTGAAACCATGTACATCGCTTCTCAAGGGCATGAGTCGATAGGTGGTTATGACATCTTTGTAAGTAAAAAAGTGTCAGGAAACTGGACAGCTCCAGTAAACATGGGATATCCGATCAACACGCCTTACGATGATTTCTTCTTCGCAGCTACAGCTAACGGTAAGTTTGCCTATATCGCATCAAATCGTGCAGGAGGAAAAGGTGGATTTGACATTTACCGTGTAACATTCTGGGGACCAGAGAAAAAACCAGTGACAGAAACAGAAGATTATTTGTTGGCTTCTATTGCCATGCCGGTGAAAGATCACAACATTGAGAGTACAGTAGAGGTGAAAAAGAAATCATTGACCGTCTTCAAAGGAATAACGATCGATGCCATTTCGCGCAAACCTGTAGAGGCTCAGATCGAAATTACGGATAATGCGACAGGACAAGTCATTGAAACATTTACATCAAATGCTGCTACAGGTAAATTCATTATCACGTTGCCATCTGGGAAAAACTACGGAATTGCTGTAAAAGCGACTGGCTACCTATTCCACTCAGAAAATTTCGATATTCCAAGCGGAGCGGATGACAATTTGGTAAATAAGACCATCGAGTTGAAGAACATCGCGATTGGTTCCAAGATCGCCTTGCGAAACATCTTCTTCGATCACGGAAAAGCGACTTTGAGACCTGAGTCCAATGCAGAATTGGATCGTTTGGTGAAATTGATGAAAGATGTTCCAAACTTGAAGATCGAGATTTCAGGACACACAGATAATACAGGTTCTGCAACGGTTAATGAGACCTTATCTCAACAACGTGCTGAAGCAGTGGTAGCCTTTCTTACTTCGAAAGGTATCGCCGCAAGTCGCATGACTGCCAAAGGATACGGATCCTCGAAGCCAGTTGCACCTAACACAACAGACGATGGACGTCAACAAAACCGACGTACAGAGTTTGAGATCAAAGGAAATTGATTCGTTAGATTCGAATTTTATAAGCGTGGTTTGAGCAATCGGACCACGCTATTTTTTTGTGGATGATTGCAAGAGAAGAACTCATTAAAAAAAACGAAACCGTGATTTTCGGAGTTTTTCCATCTTCGCTAAATTGCGAATTATAGAATTAGTTAATGATACAATTCCGGAATTCTGGAATTAGACAATTCGGGAAATCGATAATTCGCTTATTTTTTCGATTTCTAAAAATATAAAACGGATAATCACCCAAACACCTCACTTCGATGGTAAACACCCCAATCATGCAGTGCTTCGATAACCTTTTTCAGGCTTTTCGCATGTTCCGTAGCAGTATATTCTATCCGAACGGGAAAATCATCTATCACTGTACGCTGAATTAATTTATTTACTTCCAGTTCTTTCAATTCTTTCGCCAGAACTTTAGTGGACAACTTGGGGATGCTCCGCTCAATTTCACGAAAATGTTTGTTCCCCTCGGCAATTGAGATCAGGATCAACAACTTCCACTTCCCTCCAATCACGTCTAAGGTGTCCTTTACTGGTAACAAGGACGACATGCATTCTTTGTGTGCTTTCTTTTTCATTTTAAGAATGAATATACTGATTACCTAGAGGTAACTGATTACAAAAGTAAACCAATAATATGTAATATTGCTTCTCAGACCTTACAAATTAATTTTAAAAATGAACAAACAGATACGATACAAGACGAGAGGTCACCGAGCCGACATTGGATCTTTTGAAATACACCGGTTGGTATCAAACAATTACGCTAGTCACGTGGGACATTTTGTGTTCTTAGACCACATTGCTCCATTCATGCTCGCTGAAAAGCACTTGAACAAAGATGCCGCGCATCCGCACAGGGGAATTGCCACACTCACCTATTTGGTGCATGGTGAAGCAGAACATTTCGATAGTCGAGGACACCAAGGAACAGTTCATTCCGGTGGTGTCCAATGGATGAAAGCAGGAAATGGAATTGTACACAACGAAGCTGTGGGACCCGACTCAAACACCGGAGGTAAATTGGTACACGGATTTCAATTTTGGATGAACCTACCGGCCATTGAAAAACAAAAGGATCCGGAATACATGGCCCTTCAGTCTCATGATCTACCCACAATTCAATTACCGCATGGTGCGGGAACGCTAAAAGTTGTCGTGGGAACTTACAACGATCAAAGTTCCAAGATCCCAACCTATGCTGAACAATTTTTGTATCACATCAGACTTTCTGCCGGTTCCCAATATGTTTTGCCAACCAAATCAGGATTGGATTATGCCGTATTTCTTCCACAAAACGATCTTCAGATCAATAATGAACACTTTCATTTAGGTGAACTTATTGGATTTGTAGACGAGGAAGGAGACATGACATTTAGCAATGACTCCGCTATTTCTGTAGAGTTTATTCTATTTGGCGGAGAAAAATACACCGAACCAGTTGCAGCCTATGGCCCATTCGTCATGAACAGCATGGAAGAAATTCAAGTGGCGCATCAAGACTACATGCGAGGAAAATACGGAGACGTAGTGTACAGATAACGATTTATTCACAAATCAAACAAACAATTAAATGACAACACAAAAAACATCAAAGGCACTTCACATTGGACTATGGGTAGTGCAAGGATTACTCGCTGCAGCATTTGGTATGGCGGGATTTATGAAACTGACAGCACCGATTGAACAACTCGCTGAGAATGGAATGAGCTTCGTCAATGATTACAGCGAAGGAATGGTGCGTTTCATTGGGATCAGTGAATTATTGGGGGCATTGGGATTGATTATCCCTGCGGCATTTCGTTTCAAAACATTCCTTACACCTTTAGCTGCTGTTGGACTAGCGATCATTATGATTTTGGCTACGAGCTATCACATTGGGGCAAATGAGCCGATCATCGGATCGGTTGTGTTCTTTGTATTGACCACATTCATTGCTTGGGGACGCTTTAAACTTGCCCCTATTCAAGCCAAATAACTAAAATATCCCGTTGTTGTCTTCAAGTCACAGCAACGGGAATTTGTTCATAATTGAAGTTCAGAATCCCTCCCCAGAGATTACCTTTGATACTGAAAGAAATAACTATTATTAACTATTCAAATCTTTCTTTCATAGCTATGCCCCTGTTGGAACCCTAATCTTCAAAAGACTAGATCTTTCTCGTCCTAATCCAAACCACTAGCCACAACCTTAAAGGATGTACGGCGATTTCGCTGGTGCAATTCCTCTCGTTCTTTCTTAGTTTTCTTCGCGTCAATGTATGCTTCTGTCAATACGATTGCTTTTCCTGACTCATCCAATACCGGTTTCTTGGTCTTTGGATCCTGCAAGGTATTGGGTTGCGTTTCCCCATATCCAATTGGAATCAAACGATTCGGGTCAATTCCTTGCGAGATCAGATAATCTACACAAGATTTAGCCCTGCGTTGGGAAAGATCCAAATTGTATACATCACTTCCTCTGGCATCTGTATGTGAATTGATCTCAATTCGAATGTCATTGTTCAATTCCAGAAATTCAACCAACTTATCCAAGATTTGTTTGGACTGAGGTCGCAAATTTGCCGAGTTAAAATCGTATTCAATCCCATCGATCTCGATTTCTTGCTGCGGAATTGGATTCAAATAAAAATCACGCGTTATACTCGTTGTTTCAGTAATATAATTGGTATTAACAGATGTTGCATCAGCAAAATAATTCTGTTTTTGACACTTGATGAACCATTCTTGTCCATAAGACAGTTCTTTAGAATAATACCCGTTTTCATCTGTCATCAACGTAAATGACGGTGATTCACCTTTCACATCTTTGAATGTTAACTTACAATTCGGCAGGATTTCCTCTGTTTCTTTATCGTAGGAATAGCCACTCAAATAAATATGGATCGGCTCATTGTTTACTTCGTAAATCGCATAGCAACTTCCACCATCACACGGTTCCCGATCTGAAGATAGATATCCTCTCGACAATCGTGTATCCCAGATCATATAAGCATCATCTTTGCTCGAATTGATCGGCTCCCCCATGTTCACAGGTAATTGATAACTACCCGTCTCTCGATCAAAATAAGACTTAAAAATATCTAAACCACCTATTCCACCATGACCGCGAGATGAAAAGAACAAGGTTGATGATACTTCATGAAAAAACGGTGTCACTTCATCTTGGTCGGAATTCACTAAAGCACCCAAATTTTCTGCTTGTCCTTGCACATTTCCTGAAGAGTCGATCGCGATCTTCCAGATGTCCATCCCTCCAAATCCTCCAGGTCGATTACTCGAGAAAAACAAAGTCTTCCCATCCATGGAGACAAATGGTTGAATACTCTTATAACCCGGAACATTCACCGCAGAATCTAATTTGTACGCTTCGTAAAATTTCATATTCAAGAGACGCGCCAGGTAAATGTGCTGTTGATCACGCTTTTCATCGTTCCAACGGGTGTAAAAAATGACATTGTTATTATTGAACGAAGAGGCCGCATCGTGCTGAGCGCTGTTCAAAGGTCGTCCGAAATTGGTCGCCGGATTCCATGACCCGTTTTCATTTAGTTCGGTATAATAAAGGTCCAATAAATAGGCAGAATTTTGCTCTTCTTCCAAAATAACTCCTCCGGGACGTGCAGAAGTAAACATCAAACTTCTATCATTATTGAAATACATGGCCGCGAAATTGGATGTTCCTCTGTGGAAAACCGCTGTATCAGCCAAAAACACACGTGTTTCTTTATCTTCACCAGCCTTTTCCATTGCAAAATGACAGCCCGTTATGGCCACTTTTGCCGCATGAGATAATTCATCAGTTGCTTTTTCTGAACGTATATACTGTTCCAAGACCGTGATCGCGGTATCATACTTTTGATTGTTCATCAAAGCCAAACCAAAATAGTATAAGTCGTGCGGGTAAGCTGCTTCGTTGGCAGTGGAACGGAAATGGATTTCGGAGCGCGGATAATCCTTCATTTCCATGTAACACCAGGCGATCTGGTGATCCAAATATTGCTTCATAGTTACGGTTGTTGTAGAATCCACAACCACACTCGTCTTGGGCAATTTCTGATTGGTTACTTGAACTTCATAAGGATAAACAAGGCTCCGCATCGTGATGCTATCCGACAAAGCAAACTTGTAATTGGCACAAGCATTCGCAAAATCAGAACGTTCAAAATTCTCGTTGCCTTTGTATATGAAATGGGTCTTTGACTGACCGTAAACTGCAGCAGCGACGATCAAAAAAACAAGTTGTAAAAGGTATTTCTTCATAAGATCATCAAAGCTTATAGACGCGGACAAACTTTGTAGTCAGCAGATTTCGATTTTTGGTGCACGTAGGTGAATGAAATTTCAAATCCTCCTCTCCCGGAAGAGGCTCTGGTCAAGGTTGATAAATTAAAATCATAACCCATCTTGAAAATATACTTGTCTCGTTTCGCGCCAATAGTAGCAATCAATGCATCTTGAGCACGAACAATCAATCCGGCAAGTAAATAGGTTTCACTCCCTTTCATAAAGTACCCTGCTTCCATAGCATAGGTTTGCTCCATAAATTTCTTTTGGTTCATAACCAACACTTTTGGAATCAAGTACAATGACTCAGTAATATTGATGCGTGCACCCACGTGGGTATACAAACGCATCGGAAGTCGATTATCAGCTGAATAAAAACTTTCCTTTGGTTCCAACAGATTGAACAAACTAGCCCCTACAAACGGGTTGATGCGCGTTTGAGGTCGGGAGAAGTAATAAAGTGCTCCGACATTGAACATGGGCAATAATTGAGATTGTGCCCCAAAATTCTCATTTGAAACTAAAGTTTGGTCAAACTCTCCTCCATTATTCAAAGTATACTGATTGTTGAAAGAAAGCAATTGGTATTCCAACGATTTCTGTGTGACTCCTCCTTGAACACCAAAATTGATGAAATGCGATTTGGCCTTATTCAAAGGAATGTAATAGGCTGCAGAAACCAAACCTTGCAAAACATTGAAGTTTCCCGCACCGGCTCTAAAATTGTTGATTTGAGCTCCAAAACCCCACTTTTTATAAGGCATATCAAAACTCAGCAATGCAGAAGTATATGGTTTGAAATTTACTGCTTTCCATTGTGTTCGATATTGGCCATGAACACGGAAATCCCCTTCAAAAACGCCGGTCATAGCCGGATTTAGGAATAAAGGCCCTGCATCGTACATTGACAAATGTCCATCCTGTGCGGAAGCCATTAATCCGAATGTCATGCAAAATGTAAAAATAAATGCTCTCATTTTCTTATCGGATTAAGGTTACGTCACCTGTTTCTTTCACTACAAAATCACTACCCATATCAACTACAAATGTCCAGGTATAAACGCCCATTGGAGCTGGTTCACTTAAATAGGTTCCATCCCAACCTTTTGTGGCATCTGTAGATTCAAAGATCAACTGACCCCAATTGTTATAAATCTTGAAATCAACTGATTTGAATGGTCCACCTCGGATGATGAATTCATCGTTTTCTCCATCTCCATTCGGACTAAATCCGGTAGGTAAAACAGGAAGCAAGGCAATTGAAATAGTTTTGACAACGGTGTCTTGACAACCAACATCATCTACAACCAAGAGAGTAACATCAAAGGTGCCACCATCCGTATAGCCATGTTGCGTGACTTGTTGATTGTCTCCTTGACCGTCACCGAAATCCCACTGCCAACTCACAATGTTACCTGCTGTTACATCGGTAAATGTTATTTCTTGCTCCACCAACGCCGGATTCGGACTCGCAGAGAAATTAGCAACAGGAATTTGATGCACCACTACAGAATTGATTACAGTGTTCGTACATCCAAAATTCGAAGTAACCGTCAAACTTACATTATAGGTTCCAGCATCCGGGAATACAAAGGTTGGTTCATCATCATTGCTTGTACCAATTCCGTTGAAGTCATATGCGTAATTCGTAATCGAACCACTCGGAATGAATGAAGTATTACTGAATACAGTCGGATAATCTTCACACGCTACATTGGTTGTAAAACCTGCCTGCGGATTCGGGTGCACCGTCACTTGCTGCACGATCGTATCCTTACAACCATTACTGGAAGTTACGATCAATGAAACTGGCAAAGAACCGAAGGTTGAATAATTGTGAGCCGGATTTTGTGAGATCGAAGTTCCAGAGTCTCCAAAAT
>CAYLJB010000018.1:0-37256 GCA_964383785.1 uncultured Fluviicola sp. | reverse complement strand
GGTTTTATAGGGTGTAGAAACCGCCTTCCATTGTGTGCGGTAATTCACGTGCGCTTGTAAAGTCGCATTCGCACCTGCTAATGCCGGATTCAATTGAATGGGTGAAAATGGCATTTGTGAAAAATGGATATCCTGTGCTCGTCCGTTGAAGACGAAAGCGATTATTGCTGTTGCAAGAATGAAGTGCTTCATAAGACTCTGATTAACGTACTAATTGAATATTCCCGGAAGTATTGACATCTGTACCATCCAGCTTTGTACCGATCAATTTATACACATACACATCCGGATTCGCTGCTTTACTTTTGTAGGTTCCATCCCAACATTTGGTGAGATCATCCGTTTCAAAGATCAGCTCTCCCCATCGATTGTAAATAGAAAAGACAACTTCAGAAAAACATGCTCCCATCACACATAATTGATCATTTAGGTTATCCAAGTTTGGTGAGAACATGTTCGGTACAAACAATTCGCCACAAACCGGAGTTACACCAATAGTTACTGAAAGCGTATCAGAACATCCAGTTGCGTCACTTACGATAACAACGTAAATAGTCGTTTCAGATGGAGTTGCAACAACTGTCGCACACGTGTCACAATTCAGACCAGTTGAAGGAACCCAATTAAAGATTGAACCTCCACTTACCGTAATTGATACCGAATCACCCGCATCAATGGAAGCACTCGTAGGTGATACACTAGCCGCAAGAGAACCAACCTGAAGCAC
This sequence comes from uncultured Fluviicola sp., assembly GCA_964383785.1. Lineage (GTDB taxonomy): Bacteria > Bacteroidota > Bacteroidia > Flavobacteriales_D > Crocinitomicaceae > Fluviicola. The sequence goes on along the minus strand of CAYLJB010000018.1, from coordinate 36,529 downwards.
AGTGAAATCCTGATCCGCTGAACATCCATTCTGATCTGTAACAGTGAGTGTATACGTACCGTTATTTAAACCATTGATGTCTGCTGTTGAGGCTCCATTCGACCAGCTAGGAGTTAGGGTTCCTGTTCCTCCAGTGAAAGTCGCATCAACTGCACCATCCAAAGCACCACATTGCTCGTTTGTAACAACTCCAGTGATCTGAATAGCTGAAGGCTCAGTTATTTGGACAGTCGCCGTTGTAACGCATCCACCTGCATCTGTTACTGTAATTGTATTGGTGCCAGCTTCTAATTGTGCCGCTGTTGTGGTAGTTTCTCCACTTGGTGACCATACTACGTTATAAGGTGAAGTACCGCCTGAAACTTGTACGCTCGCCGAACCATCTGCCCCATTGAAACAACTTACTTGTTGTAGCACTTGTGTTGTCAACACAGGTCCATTCAAGGTATTTACGTTCCCACTGGCTTGAGCAGTACATCCATTTTGATCTTCCACAGTAACTGTGTAAACACCCGCTGAAACATTGGAGATGACAGCTGTTGTTTGACCACCCGGATTCCATGAATAGCTAACTGTACCTGTTCCTCCTGTATAACTCGCTGTTGCACTTCCGGTAGTTGCGCCACAATCAGTTGGTGTGGTATTCACGGACGCCAACAATTCTGCAGGTTCAGCGATAGTTACTGTTGTTGATCCGGTACAACCATTTCCATCAGTAGCTGTGATTGTATACGTCGTATTATCTAGTGCATTCTGAGATGCGCCACTCAAACTTCCGGGCATCCAGGAATAGTTGTACGTACCATTTCCTCCACTAGCTGAAGCAACAGCAGCGCCATCTGTTAAACCAAAACAGCTAATATCTTCTTGATTTGAAATTGTCACCGTTAGCGTAGGACAAGGAGCACTACAGGCTGGAATTCCGGCTAAACTCGTAATCAATTGACTATTTCCTCCATTATCTAATACCTGGATTGGGAAAGTACCAGGAGGCATTGCAGTAGCAGCATTGCTATAAGTATTCCAAGAGGTAATGTTAACGGCACATCCCGGAGGGAAGGTACATCCAATCAAACAAGAAGAACAATCTTGGGTAGTTGATTGACTTTGCCAAGTATAGGGTGCTGTACCACCTGACACAGTTAATGCACCGTTTGTTTCCTGACAAACAGATAATGTTGTACAGTTATTTACAGTCATCTGGAAAGTTCCTGTTCCACATCCCAATTGATAACTAATTGTAAATGTCCCTACTCCAGCTACAGATGGATCAAAAGTCCCCAAACTTCCGTTCGTGATTCCAGTCCCTGAAAACGTTCCTCCAGGTGTTTGTGGTACCAAATTGAAAGGGGCATCATTTACGCAAAGTGGTCCCGGATCGGTTACACTTGTAATACAGCAAGTTCCTGCAGTTACACTTACATCATCAATGAAATAATAGGAATATGTCCCCCCTTGTAAATTGCTTGCAGCACAGTCATTTCCTGTTCTGATCTGCGTGTTGTTGGCAAAGAAATTCCCAATAGCAAAGCGATTCTCACCTCCCTGAGCCACATAGTTCCAATTCACCAATACCCAGTTTACAGTATCTACGAAAGGAGTACCAGAAGTCATTAACAGTTTGGGATCATTTGTAGGTATCGTTATAGGAGTAGGATTAGCGCAGAAATCCTTCGCAATTGTGCTGGTACTATTATAAAAATAGAATCCTAACTTATCAATTCCCCAACCAGAACGTGTAGCCAAATTTACATACATCTGAACGCAATAAGATTGTCCAGCCACAAGTGGAGAAGAAAGTTCGCCACCCAAATACTCCCTGTAATTATCCACGCTACCCGCAGCTGGCGGACATGAAGAAATGATCGGTGGTCTGGATTCAACGATAATTCCGGCATGATGCGTTCCTGTTCTGGAATTTTGATATCCCAACAAGGCTGCTGGAGAATTCACACCACCAATGGTCCAGGAACACGTGGCATACAAGTCAGGTGAAGAACAACTATCTCCACCTACATTTGTGTTAAGATCATCCCAGTTGAATGCTTTTGTTAATTCCGAGGGCCCTAAAGGACATGAAGACGTATTTTCAAAGCTTGGATTTTGTACCAGGTTCTGAGCGAAAAGCGTCCCAGAAAAAAGTAGCATTGTTAGAACAAGTGTAGTTACCTTCATAGTTTGCTCATTTATTTCTAAAAAAACAAGGATGCCTTTAGGACATCCTTGTATCACATGTGACCAATAAAGACACGAATTGCTTCAGAACTGAAACTGCCTAAAACACATGGAACCGCCTTTACTCAAAACCATGCTTCTGAAGCAATAAAACCTTCACCTAACCAAATTCTTTCTTTCCAGAAAAGAACAGATAACTTAATTTTTGTAGTAGTAAGTTAACTTTCTAAGTAATGTGTCTCTCAAAGTATCAGGGCAAAGATAGGTTCGTGCGCGGCATTTTTTTGAGGGGTTAGCCCCTCAATATTACTTCTTATTGTTTTTGCTCCAAAATGCGTTTGTTTTCCATGACCCACATAAGAAGACTATTGTTGCGGGCATCCAAGTTCAATTTCTTACAAATACGCGATCGGTAATTTTCAACCGACTTCACAGAAACAAACAAAAGCTCTGCAATTTCTTTTGATGAATGTTTCTTACTTACCAGTTTTAAAACCTTCATTTCAGTTGGTGTCAAAGTCTCAAGAAGCTGCGCAATTTGCAACTCACGGCTGTTGTGACTGATCGGCTGTTGGTTCAATTCTCGAATTTCCTTGGCTAAATAGGACCTCCCTGCAAGAATACTTTGCACACATTCTACCAACTCATCTGCAGTATTATCTTTTACCAAATACCCTTTTGCTCCATTGAAAAATGCCAGCTTCACCATTTCAAGATCCTTGTACATGGTTAGTATAACCACATGAATTTCCGGAAATTGTGCTTTCATTAATTCACAAGTATCCAAACCATTCTTTCCAGGCATATCGATGTCAAGTAAAACCAAGTCGACCGGTTCCTTTGTTTTCAAGTAATCTAATACCTCATCTCCCGAACTAAAATCCGTCACACCTACGTTTGGGAATGAAGATTCCAAAAGGAACTTCAACCCACTGCGAAATATTGGATGATCATCGGCAATAACTACTTTCATGACTTTTTTATTTTGATGGTCAAATGCACTCCTTTTCCTTTTCCGGAATTCAGTTCCATCTTCCCCCCCATTTGGTGCACTCGCTCACGAATGGTCAACCAACCCAATCCTTTTACCATAAGATCCGAGTCAAAACCAATTCCATTATCGCGGTATTCCACTAAGAATCCCTCGTCTGTTCTAACGATAGAAATCTTGAGCGATTTAGCTTGTGCGTATTTAATGGTATTACTGATGCATTCTTGGAATATGCGAAATAACTGCGTCTGTTCCATCGTTGTAAACAGCTTCCAATCTTCGTCAATTTCAGAACTACACACCAGATCAGATGCTGCCTGTGTTTTTTCTAGCAAACTGTTTACGGATGTTTTCAATCCTAATTTTTCCAATGACGACGGATGAAGTTCATGGCTGATCGTTCTTGTGTGATTGATAACTTCACCAATCTCGTTTTCTAAACCATCCAAATTGGCCAATCTTCCCGTTTGGAACATGTTTACTTTTGATTTGACAACTGATAGCAACTGCCCGATATCGTCATGCAGGTCTTTTGAAATTCGCGACCGCTCTTCATCCACCTGATTGATCAAACCTTGAGAGAAATATGCCTGCTGCTTTCTTAATTTATTGACATAACGAATGTAGGAAAAGCCGATTATTAACACAGAAAATCCGGCTAAAAGCAAGAATAACATGCGCCAATTTGCTTCGTCCAACTCCTTTTGTTGTTCCAGCAACTTGTTTTGATTTTTCGCCTCTTTCAAGTCATTTTCAATACGCTCTTTGCCATAAATAGCTTGTAATTCGGCAAGTTTGTCTTGGTTGGTGATCGTATTCAAACTATCCTTCTGATCATGATATTCCTCGTTCAGATCGTACGCATTCTTATAATCGCCTTTCAATGCTGCTATTTTCGAACGAACACTGAGCAAATCGATCTCATTGTTAAAAACGCGTTGTAAATCCAGGTAATATTTTACCGAATCAGCATACATTTTTGCCTTTCGCGCATCTTTCATTTCGATCGAGATCATTGCTTTTGCCAGGTAGGCAACTTGCAAGTACTCCAGATTGTCAAATGTCTTCAGAAGTGTGATAGCAGAATCTTCACAAGCCATTGCCTCATCAAACTGTCCATTCAACTTGTAAGCATCACCCAAATTAATATATGCAGCACTGATCCCGAATGGAAACCCAAGGCGCTTAGTCAATTTGACTGTTTCCTTGTAATGCTTAACAGACGAAGCGTAATCTTTTAATTGTCGATTGACCAATCCTAAATTATTCAGCAAGTTTCCAACTAAACGCCATTCCTCTTCTTCTTTGGCAAGTATAAGACCTCGTTCCAAATCTTCTCGTGCAGCCCGATACTGCTTGTTTTCATATTTCAGCAAACCCAGGTTATTCAGCAGGAAAGCAGTGAAGTACTTCTTCTTATACTTTTCGGCCAGTTTGAGTCCTTTTAGATAAAATGTGACGGCTTTGTCGTCCATCATACGCCCTTCGTATAGAATTCCCAATCCGTTATAGATTTCTATCTGATTTTCGACCAGTCCTTCGTTTTGTGCTTGAATTAAAAGCCGCTTAAATTCTTTCTCCCCAGCAATCTGATCTTTTTCCGTCAACATAAAAGCCAATCTGATCCGCGTTGAATTTTCAAGCTTTACATCGTTATTCTTGATCGCAATTGCAATTGCTTTGTGGTAATACTTTTTGGCTTGTTTGTAATTGTTTGAGTAGTAATGAAAATTTCCGTAATACTGATAGATCAACCCTTCATCGTTATGCGCTTTTAGTTTCCGGGCAAGTACAATGGCTTTGGATCCTTTTGAGAAAACGGCTGAACTATCGTACAAGGTCGCTTGCCGGATCTCTTTTTTCAAAAGCTCCAGATCCTTATGCGTCTGTCCACTCGCCAATAAAGGCAAGACAGTACATATTAAGAGATACATGTAGGTTCTAAGGGCAAACATGTTCGTAGTAGATTTATTCAAAAGTACATTTTTTTGTTTTAGTTAAATTTGTTCATTCAAAACACCTATCGCATGCATGCATTCATCAAGAGTCTAATTATACTATACTTTGTGGGATCAACTTCGGCTGGATTTGCACAAACCAAAGCAGACACCTCGCTTCAAGCGGCCTGCAGTGAAAGCGGTTACATGCGTTATTTACCAGCTGCTAAATTGAATTATCAAGTGATAAAACACACAGGTTTTGTCTTGGGCTATTCTGAATTCAACGAACAGGCCTGTTGGGTTTCTTACGTTTTGCTTCCAGAAGAATGTGGTGGTGATGAAGAACGATCTTCCGGTTTTTACGCCGACCCAAAAGTTTCCACCGGTTCAGCAACCAATGAAGATTTCAAGGGAAGCGGGTATGATCGTGGGCATTTAGCGCCAGCTGGAGATATGGGGTATTCGGCTATAACGATGAAGGAATCGTTCTATTATTCCAACATGAGTCCACAAGCCCCTTCTTTTAATCGCGGAATTTGGAAGAAATTGGAAAGTCAGGTTCGAGACTGGTCCAAAAATGGCGATACCCTTTTGGTGATAACAGGTCCTGTTCTGAGTGATTCTATGCAATTGGAGAAAATTGGTCCGAACGAAGTACGCATTCCGAAGTCCTACTATAAAATCGTCGTTAAAAAAACGATTAATGGCTACACTGCCATTGGGTTTATTCTTCCGAATGAAGCAAGCACGGCAGATTTAAAAAGTTTTATTGTGACGATAGATCAGATCGAACAACGCACCGGACTGGATTTTTTACCAAATCTATCAAAAAAGAAACAGAAAAGTCTTGAAAGTGTTGTAAAACGTGAGCTTTGGATGGGGCTTTAAGACCTTAAGTTGAATAAGAAAGCGTATTTTTGTTTCATGTTTACATCCATTTTCACCCCTCCCAAATTAAGCAATGCAGATATTGTTCATGAGGCAAAGTACATCTTGGCCTACCGCATGAGCTTATTCTTGGCGCTTACGATTGGATTGTTGGATGTGGTATTATTTGCTTATTTCAATGTCATTACCTTCACAATAGGTTTCTTGGCATTTATACTATCACTGATTGTGATGTATACTATTCGAAAAACCGGAAAGTATTACATACAAACCTTGTTGTTCAACATCTTTGGTGCGGCCGCCTGTCTCACGACCTTGTTCACTGTTACTGATCAACCGCATGTGGTGGACGTTTTCTGGATGGTCATCAACATCCTATTTGCATTTTTGATCCTGGACAACAAGTGGGGATTGATCCTGACAGTAGTGCATGGCCTCAGCATCAGTATTTTCTACGTATTTAGTTTTCAAGAGCAGGTATATCAATTGAAGGCGCTTTCAGAAGCACAAGTTTTGAGTACGGCTATGAATGTTTTGATTTGCTTTGTGATCATTGGTTACCTATGCTGGCAAAACATTCGGATCAATCAATTTGCCAAGGAACAGTTGAATCGTGCACAAGATGTACTTCAAGAGCAATACAACATCATCTCTAAGCAAAATGAGGAAAAAACCGTGATGTTGAAAGAGATTCACCACCGCGTAAAGAATAACCTACAGATCATTACCAGTTTGTTGAGGCTTCAGTCGCGGGAATTGGAAAATCCGGAAGCGATCGCCAAATTCAAAGATGCGACTCACCGCGTGATCGCTATGTCGATGATCCACGAGAAAATGTATCAGAGCGACCACCTTTCTACAATGCACTTGCGTGAATATCTACATGACCTTTCCACAGACCTTGTGAGTTCGTATCAATCCGGATATCCGGTGAAATTGCAGATTCACTGCGATGTGGAATCGATCGGGTTGAAATCTGTAGTTCCCTTGGCGTTGATCTTGAACGAATTGATCTCAAACTCTTTGAAGTACGCCTTCGACGATTACGACAATTGTTCCATTTCCATTGATTTTACCCACTATCAAGGCAATCTCTGTAAATTGGTCTATTCAGATAGTGGTACTTGGAAAGCGCCATCACGTCAAGGGTCGTTTGGTTTGGACTTGATCGAATCACTTACAGACCAGCTCGAGGGAACTCTGAAAATGGAAACCTATCCGGTAACACGTTTTGAGTTTGTCTTCAGTCCGCTTGAGGATGAATAATCCTCACCTCTATTTCTGAATTTCTTTTACAGGAAAAAAGATTGTTATTCTTGTAATTAACGTAATATTTTACCGAAGAATCTGTTTGTATATGGTCAAAAGAAGCAGTGCGTGGACAAAAGAGAAAAAAATGGTGCTATGCGCTACAGCTTTTTCGCCTCTATTTGCTTCGTTATCTGGTGTATTTTCGATCATTCCAAGGCAGGTTTGATTGCTTTTGGAACCTTGGCAATAGTCCATTTTTTAATTGGTATGTATTTTATGAAATCCTTGAAACGAAAGCCGTAAAAGAATTATTTAGAACAATACTCCCAAGTCGAACTACCACCCTTTCTGAATTTCCGTCACTGCCGCCACCACGTATTCTATTCCGATTGCAATCACGATGAATCCGATGATACGTGAGATCGCATTGATCCCGGAAGCACCCAGCAATTTCACAATGAGTGGCGCACCACGCAAAATAAGGAACACAGCAACACATACGGCCAACATGGCTGCCACAGCACTTAAAATTTGTTCCTGTGAACGATACATTTGATTGAAGGTAATGAGCAGGGAGATCGATCCGGGGCCGGCCAACATAGGAATTGCCAGTGGCGTAAGTGAAACTTCTGTGCGGGTTTGCACATCTGCTTGCACACTACTTTTTTTCATCCCTTTGTGCTTGGTAAAACTTCCGGTAAGAAGCGCGAATCCGGAAGTAGCGATGATCAATCCACCTGCTAGTCTCAATGAATTGAGAGAAATTCCGAAGAATGCCAGTACATATTTCCCGACAAAAAAGGCTATGAGAAGAATAGCTAACACATTTACGGCTGTCCATAGTGCAGTTTTATCCCGGTGGTGTTTTGCATCATCTTTGGTTAAGGCTACAAAAATGGGAACGGTTCCCAAGGGATTGATAACAGAGAATAAGGCGGAAAAGATGGCGATAAAAAGTTCCATTGTTTTTGCTGCAAAATTCGCTGTTCATTCGCTTTTCGAGGTTAGCCGCAAATGAGGAAAGCATCAAGATTTTGTTGTGTTATACTCATTTCCCTAAAACTTTGGTAACATAGCAATCATTGCTTCCTGATTATAGCTGCTCGTAAAAACCTTACGACCAAGCAAGTGAATTTTGCATTGTTGATTACTTTTTAATCATTGTATGATTTCTTTTTAATCATTTATATAATTTTGTAAGACCGACGAATTAGAATAAAGCAACCGCAACACCTTGGAAACAGTGAAGCGGATTCCTCTTCGTCTCTTACTAGTGGAAAACGATATGCACGACCGGTGCGCATTGACGGATCAATGCGACCAGCTATTTTATTGACCAATTTTTGGAGATATGAATGAACAGCAGCGTGCAATTGTACACATGGACCTAGACACCTTTTTTGTGTCTTGTGAGCGACTCATCGACAGTCGTTTGAATGGAAAACCTATCCTGATTGGTGGGACCTCCGATCGCGGCGTTGTTGCAGCTTGCAGTTACGAAGCCCGACAATTCGGTATTCACTCCGCCATGCCAATGAAAATGGCCAAAGAGCGTTGTCCGGAAGCGATCATCATCAAGGGGAATTCCGGGACTTACACCAAGTATTCGCGTTTGGTTACCGACATCATCCGCGAGGCCGTGCCCGTGTATGAAAAATCATCCATCGATGAGTTCTACATGGATCTCTCCGGTATGGACCGTTTCTTTGGCTGTTATCAGTACGCCAGTGAATTGCGGCAAAAGATCATTCGCGAAACCGGATTACCGATCTCCTTTGGCTTGTCGGCCAATAAAACCGTGTCAAAGATCGCTACAGGCGAAGCCAAGCCCAACAACCAGATAAACATCAACAAAGGAACCGAGAAACCCTTTCTCAGTCCACTTTCGGTAAGGAAAATCCCCATGGTTGGACTCAAAACCTACCAAACACTTTGCAACCTGGGCGTAAAACGCATTGCTACTATTCAGGAAATGCCTCAGGAAATGCTGGAAAGTGTTCTCGGACAAAACGGTTCCGTGATCTGGAAAAAGGCGCAAGGGATCGATAACTCACCTGTGATCCAATACAACGAACGCAAGTCAATCTCGAACGAACGCACCTTCGATAAGGACACGATCGATATCGTAAAACTGAAGGGCATTCTGGCTGCTATGGCTGAGAATCTGGCCTTTCAGTTGCGCCGTGGGCAAAAAGTATGCGCTTGCGTCACCGTAAAGATCCGGTACTCTGATTTTCAAACACAAACCCTGCAACGCCGCATTCCTTACAGCGCAGCAGATCACGACATCATCCCCATCGTAATGGAATTGTTCGAACGCATTTACAACCGTCGCTTACTCGTGCGACTGATCGGTGTTCGACTGAGTGAACTCGTAAACGGACATCACCAGATCCGACTATTTGACGAAAATGAACGCCTACTCGATCTCTACAAAGCAATGGACAAGATTCGGGACCGCTTTGGTGAACGTGCCGTCATTCGTGCAGTTGGTTTACAAGCCCGAACGATCGGACACTTCAACCCATTTACCGGAGAGCCGCCCTTATTGCTGGCAAACAGACGCGTATAAACATGTTCACACATTCGGCATACAGCTTACGCTACGGAACGGTCAATCCGGAAGAACTGGTTCGTTGGGGAAATGAAGCCGGATATGATCACATCGTACTGGCTGACATCAACAACACGTCCGGTGTGCTGAGTTTCGTGCGCTACAGTCAGGAATGTGGTCGCACACCCATTGCCGGGATCGATATCCGAAATGGCATGTCCCTGTGCTATTTGATCATTGCGCGCAACAACCGCGGATTTCATGAGGCCAATACCTTTTTGAGCAAGCACTTGCACGAAGCAAAACCCTTTCCGGAGCGTGCACCTCATTTCGGAAACTGCTTAATCATTTATCCGTGGGAACAAAGCCCGGAGCAACTGCATCACAATGAATATATCGGCATTGCTCCTTATGAATTGAATCGTTACACCCACAAAAAGCCGCTTCAGGAACACAAGTGTATCTCATTTCCTTTGATGACTTTCAGATCGAAACAGGACTTTAACACCCACCGCTTACTGCGAGCCATTGACAACAACTGTTTACTCTCCAAACTAGTGCCAACAGAGCAAACACGTCCGGATGAACAATTTCTCTCACACGAAGAGCTTACCCAGAAATACGGTCTGTATCCGGAACTATTGGATCGCTGTGAAAAACTACTTGCTTCCTGTTCCATTCATTTCGATTTTGGCGATGATGCCCATTCGCAAAACATTGCCACGTACACTGGCTCGAAAGAAGAAGACTTAGAACTGGTAAAACAACTATGCGCAGACGGATTGGATCGCCGCTATCCGGTTATCAACGATGAGATAATCGCCCGCATTGAAAAAGAGATCGAGATCATTACCGAAAAAGACTACCTCTCCTACTTTCTCGTAGCCTGGGACATCATTTCCTACGCCCAAACGAAAGGCTATTTCCATGTCGGTCGTGGAAGCGGTGCCAACAGTATTGTAGCTTATTTGCTCGGAATCACCGACGTGGATCCATTGGAACTAGACCTCTACTTTGAGCGCTTCATCAACTTGTACCGAAAAAATCCACCGGATTTCGACATCGACTTTTCGTGGCGCGACCGCGACGATGTCACCCAATACATCTTTGACCGCTTTCCGAATGCGGCTTTACTCTGCACTTACAACACTTTTCAATACCGCGCAACCATGCGTGAACTTGGAAAGGTATTCGGCTTGCCCAAAAATGATATTGATGCGCTTTGTGAAGGGAGAAAACCACCTGCCGATGCCGATCAAATTCAGCAATTGGTAATCAAATACAGTCAGTTGATAGCGGGCTTGCCTTCACACCTGAGCGTACATGCCGGCGGTATTGTCATTTCCGAGAAACCGATCTCGTGGTTCTCCGGGACGTTCCTTCCTCCGAAAGGATACCCAACCACTCAATTTTCGATGCTGGAAGCAGAGGACGTTGGGTTGTACAAATTCGACATTCTCTCGCAGCGGGGTTTGGGAAAGATTGTCGAAGCCATAGAGATCATTCACTACAATCAACCGGAAAATCTGCCGCACGACATTCACGATGTAAAGCAATTCAAAACCGACGACAACATCAATCGTTTGTTGCGCGAAGCCAAAGCACTGGGATGCTTCTATGTAGAATCTCCGGCCATGCGCATGTTGATGATCAAGCTGCATACGAATTCCTACCTCGAATTGGTGGCTGCCAGTTCCATTATTCGACCGGGAGTTTCCAGTTCAGGTATGATGCGTCAGTACATTCTGAGGCACCGTGAACCGGAAAAACATTTACCGGAAGCACATCCGGTGATGCTGGAGATCATGCCCGAAACCTACGGTGTGATGGTCTATCAGGAAGATGTGATCAAAGTAGCACATTACTTTGGCGGATTGAGTTTGGCAGAGTCGGATGTTTTGAGACGGGGAATGTCCGGAAAATTCCGATCGCGGGATGAGTTCCAACGGGTAAAAGAACAATTCTTCCTCAACTGCAAGCGAAAAGGATATGCAGATTCCGATGTAGCAGATATTTGGCGACAGATCGAAAGTTTCGCTGGTTATGCTTTTGCCAAAGGACACTCCGCCTCCTATGCGGTTGAAAGTTATCAGAGTTTATACCTGAAAGCTTATTATCCGCTGGAGTACATGGTGGCCACGATCAATAACTTCGGAGGTTACTACCGCACGGAGATTTACGTACACGAAGCACGCAAATTGGGCGGTGACATTCAGGCGCCGTGTATCAATCGCGGCTCATACCAAACCCTTATCTCCGGAAAGACGATTTACTTGGGTTTTCAGCACGTAGCCGGAATAGAAGGAAAACTCATTGCCGAGATCATGCGTGACCGCAAAATGCGCGGTGAGTTCCAGTCGTTTGATCAATTGCTGCGTCGGGTACACATCCCCCTGGAACAGTTGCTTTTACTCATCCGTGTAGGCGGTTTGCGTACCTTGGGGATTCCAAAAAAAGAACTGCTTTGGAAAGCACACTTATTCCATAACAAAGCCCCCAAACGAACAACACAACCGGAATTGTTCGAACAAGAGAGTAAAGATTATGCGCTTCCTCCGTTATCAGAAAGCAAACGTGAAGAAGCATTCGAGCACATGGAGCTCCTGGATTTTCCATTGTGCGATCCTTTTGAACTCATAGATGAGCAACTTGAAGCACATGTCCTCGCGAAAGACATGCATCGTTTTGTGCAACATCATATCCGCACTTACGGTTATTTAGTCACGGTAAAACGTACAAAAACGGTGAATGGCGATCAGATGTTGTTTGGCACTTTACTCGATCCGGAAGGTGAGCAATTGGATACAGTTCATTTTCCGCAGGTGGCTGGATTGTTTCCTTTTCGTGGAAAGGGGATCTACGAAATATGTGGAAAGGTTGTGAACGAATTCGACTTTCTATCCATTGAGATCAGCACGATACGTAAAATACCTTTTTGCGACGATCCCCGGTATCAAGATCAATAAACGTTCACAACCTTTAAAATCATTTTTATTTCGGCTCTACTACGATGACCAATTTATTGAAATCGGCAGCTGCATTCATCACACGCTCGTATTGCTTGTACTCTTCAACAGTGTAGCTCACGCGTGTGTAAAATTCGCGAATTGTAACCACCAATTCACCATTCTCGAATGTATAGCTCGATTCAAATCCAGAACTCTTATCGTCTGTGTATTCATTCATCACCAAAGCGCTCAAATTTTCCAAGCGAACATTTTCAGGAACCTTCACTTTCAATACACGTTGGTACTCTCTGTTGAACTCTGTCATCAACGGCATCGTACGTTCTTCTTCGTGATATAATTCCGCTTGTGGTCCGATCAAGGCACCGATCTTCAACAAAGTTTTATCTCCTGCCTTCTCCAAAAAGCTATGAGAAACAAAGGTTCCTTTTGCTTTCAATGGTAAAACACCTGCTACATCGCTATTATCATTCGTATACGAGATCTCTTCGATCACTGCATCTTCATCGATGTATTGGATCACGTCCTTTTTGGCTTCTTCACGTTGTTTTTCATCCATGAAATTTAGAACGAATTGCGGGAAAATAGCCTTGTAACCAGAAACACTGCGTTCGATCACGATCTTCGGATCACTCAAGGAAACCGTGAAATCTACAACAGCCTCGATACCATCAACTGATTTTTTGGATTCAACCGCTTTGATATCTTTCAATTTCGTAATCGGAACTTTCATGTCTCCCAAAGACTTCTCAGAAACAAACAAACCTTTCGTCTGAGTCAATTCGTACGGAGGGAAGCCCAAACGTGAGAACAAACCGGCATCCAAGTACATATCCAGCTCATTTACATAGATCAGATATTCGTTCAAGAAGTTGTAACCCTCAAACTCAGGTACAAAGGCCAACTCATCGCGGTCAGTCGTTAAAACCAATTCAAACTTAACTCCCATTTCACGCAAGATCTGCATCATTACCAGGATCATCCCTTGCTCCGAAGCCAATTTATTCTTGAAGATCAAATCTGTATTATTCAATTCAGGAGAGTTGAAATCAACGATGTTAATCTCTTTCTTTAGCTTGTTTTCAAGGTATCGTACTTTTGACTCCAGATTGGATCCACCATTCGCATTCACATCTTTAATCATGGTATTGTAGATCTTGAGTGACTTCTTGGTAGGTGCACCAAAGTTGTTTTCGAAAACGATCTTTCCAGCTTCATTAAACGTGTAGAAGTTCCCTTTTCCAGAATCGAAGTTCTTTTGCAGCTTGTAGAAGAACTTCATAGCAACGGCTCCAGCAGGTGCAGCGTATTCACTTTTCTGCCCTTTCACGTTGTCACAATGCGCAAATTTTCTGCGAATATCTGTTGTTGAATTCGTATCCAACTCCAATTGCGGCATTCCATTTACAGAGTGAACGAAAAAGTCCAAATGAGCAGGACTAATGATATCCACATCCACTGAACGTTTCAATACTTCGCTTTGAATGGTTAAGGATCTACCCGAAAGATCAGCCTCTTTTTTGAAGTAGTGTAAATACTCAACAACACTTCCTTTTTCAAGTCCTTCTAAAGCGAAGTAGCGATACTCCACTTCACCCTCTTCGTTCTTGAACTCGCGAATATCAGCTTCTTTCAATTCCAAAATGGTTCCATCTGGCTTGATCACACGTGCTTTTTGAACCAATACCTCCAACGCATCGTTACTGATGTAAACTTTATTGTTGCGCTCAATTCCAACGTTTGTATTCAAGACCCGAACCACATGATATAAGCTAAACTGATTGAATTGATCGTTGATCCGTGCATATTCTTCACTTCGCTTTTCATAAACGATTACCTCGTCTTCTTTTTGTTCTGCCTCTGTCAATACGTACTTTTCTGGAGTCTCTTTCCAATCATACGAAGCATAATAAAGGGATTGAGCATACGATGTAAAGAAGTTCAATCCCAACAATAATATGGCTAGTTTTTTCATGTTATTTCTTTTGTAATACTAAGGTTTCAGAAAATGCTTGTTTGCTAAGAGTCAATAGTTTTGCCCATTGCTGCACATTTGCCGTATCCAATAAAATAAAGTTTGTTTTCAAGTGAAGTGCGGAAGTAACTGTCGTCTTCTCTTGTTTGTAGGTAACAGAAAACTCAAAGAATTCTGTTTTGAATTCCACGTTTTTCGGAACAGATTTAACCTCGTACCCTTCCGGAATTTCAAATATAGTCACACTCTGATCATCAAACGCAAATGGGAACTCCATCGGCGCAACACGATCAGGCTTCAAATCGAAGTACTGAATGTAGTTCTTGTCCAACAATAAATTCACATAGACTTCATTATTGTATGTAGTGGCATAATTAGAAGCTTTCCAATCGCAGGTCATGTAAGCTGGCTTCTCACGCTCCAAGACATCCTTCGTGGTTGAATTTGTTGCCAAAAATGAATTGTTGCAACGCTGATAGATAGAAGTGCTGAATTTATCAAGCTCGTTCTTGGGCATATCACGCAACACATCCGTGATCAATGAATGGTAATATCCGGAATGCCAACTATGGATGTAGCCGGTCATGTTCTTTCCATCCAATTTTGCCCATGTACTGTCAATTCGCTGTGTAATACCCGATGGGATCACTGGAACATTAGCGATTTCAAACTTATCCTTACCCAAGTGCACAAAAGCTTCTTTTCCTTGAATAAAAGACGAAGGCATTTCGATGGACAAGAAAGAATCTGTTGCATCGAGGAAGTATATTTTCCCATTCTTCTTGTAAGAGGCAATCATGTGATTATCACAAAAAGACGAAGGAAATTCCGTATACCTTGTTGGTAATTCGCGACTTCCAATCCATGTCAAATATGTTGGAATACCAATAGCTTTGGTCATCGAGTAGATCAAGGAAGCCATGTCTTTACAATCACCATAACGCTTGTGCAAAACTGCAGAAGGTTGCCTTGGAACAAAGCCTTCCATACCTGCTTCTATCGCAATGTACTTGATATGATCCTGAACCCAATAATAAATGGCTTTCACCTTATCGAACTCATCGCTAAACGGTCGGGCAATCGAGTCGGCGATGCGAAGCAATTCCGGATCAGGAATCTCATTTTCCACTTGCTCCACATTTTGCTGATAATTCGCATGCAGATCTCCAATGGATTGTCCTAAAGATACATTTCCTGCCTTGGTAGTATAATACCCGATCTGTGCTAACAAATGAGGCGCATAATAACGAGGTTCTGGTGCAACATCTTCGTTATCAATGATCATTGCTTTATCCGAAAACCAAGAATAAATGCGCTTGTTTTTCACGAGGTTTTCCGAGTACTTGATCGCAAGTCGGTCACCATGAAACAAGCGGTGATTGATGTGTACTGAACTATCTACTTCAATGGTCACCTTGTTACTTTCTACCGGGATAGACGCAAAAAAATTGTAACTGAATGGGAAGGTATTATCTGTCATTATGAATGAATATGACAAATGCACCAAGGCACCAGGAGCCAGGCCCGGAAAGAAGATCACCTTCTCTTTGTTATCGTCATGAAATACGGAACCAGATGTTTCTGCGTCTCGGGTTTCGATGCGCTTTACAGGTAATTTTTTGGAACCTTTTTCCGTTGGCACCATGGTATAAGCCTCAATTTCTCCCATTTGCTGAAATGACGAATAACCGACACGTTGTTCAGCCAAGGACAAACTCCCATTGTTATCCAATACCAAGTATTCAAGGCTGTATTGGTGTTCAACCACAGGGACATTCTTTTCCATGCGCACCACTATCTTCATTTCGTCCTTTAGTTGGACTAAGTGATGTTTCGGATACTTCAACCGATAAGCATCCAGCACTTCTTTTGTTTGTCCCCAAGCAACCTGAATTTGGGTTGCAAGGAGTATTGAAAACAGAATTACATATCTCATATTAACGAATTGACAGTGGATCTCCGTCATAGTAATTTACTACTCTCAACACTTTACCATCCGGAGCATAATAAATTACATCTCCATAAAGGTTACCCTCCGTGTAGATTGCCTTTTTCTTCACCTTTCCGGAAGTATAATAAATCGTCTCCGGACCTTCACGATATCCTTTTTCGTATGCACGTTCTTCCAATTTAACGCCAGTTTCAGAGAACACTTCAAATTTCCCTTGTTCTTCACCGAATTTGTAAACACTCTTTTCTGCCACCTGACCATTCGGGTGATACTCAATATAATCACCTTCTAACAAACCATTTTTGCGGTATCCTTGAACCGATTTTTTACCGTTTTTGTAATAACAAGTCACTTTCAATTCGTTACCTTGAAGTGAAATCTTGGCAACTTCTTTACCATCAGTTCCCAAGTAAGAATACCCAACCATGATTCCTTTGTCATAGTAACGGAACATCATTACTTCTCCATTAGCCGCGTATTGAATTACTTTACCATGGCGTTTCCCTTGGTAATATTCACCTTCCATTGAAACCTTACCATTATCGTGGTAGAATTTGAACGGACCATTCAGGTAGCCATATTCCCAGTTGAATTCGCTGTATTTATTTCCGTCTTCGTCAAAATTCAATTCCAAACCATTCTTTGAACCGTAAACGTAAGTTGATTGTTCTTTCAATTTACCATTGTAGTGGTACCATTTCCACTCACCGTGATTCTCACCCAGTACTTTATTCCCTTCAGAAATCACCAAGTTATTTGGTCCATAAAACGTTGTTTTACCGTTTGCCAACCCATTGGTAAAGTTCCCTTTGTATTTGATGAATTTTCTGTCTGCGCTAAAGATCTCAACCGGACCATTCATGATCGTTTTGAATTGGTTCATGATCTCTCCAAGTGTATCCAAATAAAGTACGGAGATTTCGCGGTCACGATCGTACTCACTAACTGTACTCAACATACCGTTTGCATCGTATTCTTTAATCAATCCAAATTTCTGTCCGTTAACAAAGAATCCTTCTTCTTCCACACGACCATTGTTGTAGTAAGTGAAATATTGTCCGTCTTGTTCGCCGTCTGTGTAAACAGCTTCCCAAGTAAGATCTCCAAATTTGTTGTATTCCAAATACAAACCATTCGTTTCACCATCTTTCACATAGTATTTCTTGGATAATTGTCCATTTTCATGGAATTCAACTACTGAATCTATTTGAATGCCTTTCTTGTAAATAACAGTAGATTCCAAGTTTCCGTAGAAGTCAAAGTAATCCCATTTCCCATCTTTTTCGCCGTCCACATAAGCACCAACTACTTTTTTACTACCAGTTGGAAAGCAGTAGATGTATTCGATACGTTTTCCTTTCTTCTCAGCCAATTCTTTTGCAGCTCCGGACTTGTCGAAGAAGGTGATCTTCACCATATCTCCTTTGTTGTATTCGAACTCATGGTACTTCACACCATCCAGGTCATACATGATTGTTTTACCACTTTCTTTACCGTTTTCGTCCAAAGTGGTTGAGGATTCAATCTTCCCATTGGCATAATATGTTTCCATCAAACCAACAGACTTACCTTTTTTGTAATTGGATTTCTTTTTCAACTTACCGTTCATATAGTACTCCAAGACCTCTCCTTCGAACAAGTCATCCACGTAATTAGAAGACTGACGCAATTGGCCGTTATTGTAGTAACGCATACGCACTCCTTGAACTTTTCCGGCCTTCAAAGTGAATTTATCTTCAATTGTTCCGTCAGAGAAATAAGACAAGTATTCCCCTTCTCCCAAACCGTTGATGTAGTTTACTTTGTAAGAAAGCGCACCATCAGCAAAGAATTCTTGGTACAATCCTTCTTTTTGTCCATTCTTAAGCATGTATTTCTCGCGGATCACACCATTTTGATAATAGATACGAATGGTGTCGACCACGTTATCTCCTTCCAAAGTGTACTCTTGCCACAATTCACCTGAATGATAGAATTCAGATACTTTACGCTTATTTCCTCCTAAGAATTCAACTGTTCTTTCGATCTTACCATCGAAATCATTTGAAATTTTCCAAGTCCCTGTTGGGTTTCCTTTCGAATCGTATTGTGCAATCATTTTAGGTAATCCATTCGGGTGGAAATAGTAATAATTACCGGTATGCATTTTCTTATCAGCACCTAAAATCCCCATAACCGTCAACCCAGAATTTATAGAGTAATCGGTGTTTACCAATTTATATTCTCCTTCGAAATCCATGTAATGTGCTACGTTTGCCTCAGAATAAAACTCCTTAGACATATCGTAAAATGCTTTCAACTTGGCTTGATTCTGTCCAATTTTTTGTTGTACCGACTCGTTTTCCAAATTAAGCAAGGAAATCATGATCAAGTTATCGAGTTTCTTTGATTTCCAGATCTTCTCGTAGAAACGCATATAATGTTGATTCCAAAAATCAGGATTATTGGCTTCGTACTTATTGTTTTTCAAGAAAAGGTGAAACTGTCTTGCATAATACGTTGTCAGTGTGAATTTTACTTTGTAATTATTCTGCAACGCGGTCTTGTTCACAAAGAATTCGTTGTAATCGGCGTAGTTATCCGGATTATCCTGGAACCACTTCACGGGCATTTCCTCTTTCTCATGGCTTCCTTCTGAAATGGCATCCATCAATCGAATCGCTTCCAAAGAATGGCTGCTGGTAGGTTCCAGCCACAGGAAAGTCATCAATGAAAGTAGAGCTTGATCATAACGTTCATTATTAGCCGCTAAAATTCCTAGTCGCCAATGACTTAAAGCATGATACGGATTACCCAAAATAGCAGCTTGATAGTCTTTCATGGCATTATCCCATTGTTTCAAACTTTCATAGCAAACACCGCGATTGTACAATAAATTGTGCTGATGCGGATATAACGCCAATCCACTATTGTATACTTCCAAAGCTTTTTCAGGCTGTTTATCCATGTCATACGCATTCCCAAGCATCATATAAACTTTTTGCTTGAAATTGAAGCGAATCGGATAATCCAACAAATTTGAAAGAACATCTTGGGCTTTTTTGAACTGCTCTTTTCCGATAAAACTCAAGCCCAATTCATACTGAGCCAAAGCATAATTCGTATCATTAATAGGTACTTTTTGGAACAATTCTATAGAACGATCAAATTCTTCTTTGTCATGTAATTCAATTCCAGACCGGATCAGTTCAATAGAGCTCTCAAAACGAATGTTCTTCTGTGCCAAGATACCAAGTGGCATTAAGGCGATTAAGAAAACGGTTAATTTCATAGATTATAATTCAAAATAGCTTAAATGACCAAATATAATTTATTCAATTGAAATGCGAGCGGTAAACTTTCGTAACGTAACTTTGTTTCGAGCAAAATGTACCGATGAATTTTTTAATTGTAACCGCCCAGCCCGGAATATTCTATTATTTACTTTTCGTTCTGGCTTCGCTTGCATTTGGAACCCTGATGATCTCATTTCTTTCTCGTTTGTTATATCGGGAAAAACTGTATTTGGAGTTATCACTTAAGAAAAGACTGGTCATTGCATCGCTTACACTTGCTATTTCAGGATCTTTGAGTGCGGTAGGTGTTTTCTATTTGAGCACCATGTTATCATCTTTACAAACCTGGTAGTCCATTTTTGAATCATAATTATTGATAACTTTCGGCAACAAATTTCCGAACGTATTGTCGTTAAATCAAACTACAGCAGCAGAAATAACTGGGCTATCCGATGAAGAGGTGATCAAACAGCGAACCTTGCACGGAAAGAATACCTTGCCAAAAGGAAAGAATCTGCTGCTTTCAAATTTATTTGAGACGGTCACAGAACCCATGTTCATTCTCTTGTGCAGTACAAGTGTTCTTTATTTCATGTTAGGGGAAAGTACAGAAGGAGTAACGATGTTGGTGGCCCTAACGCTGGTTGCGGGAATTGACGTGCTTCAAAATTTCAAAAGTCACAAAGCAATTTCTGCACTGAATCGCATTCACGAAGGAAGTGCTAAAGTGATCAGAAATGGGGTTCCGCTCATTTTACCTGGTGAAGACCTCGTACTTGGAGATACAATCATTTGCGAAGAAGGAAGTATAATTCCTGCCGATGCAGAGTTGATCCTTTCTAACGATTTTTCGATTAACGAAAGTATTCTCACCGGCGAATCCGTATCGGTAGAAAAAACTGTTGGAGAGATCATTTATCAAGGCACACAAGTGGTGAGAGGTTATTCTTATGCAAAAGTTATTGCGATCGGCAACGAAACATCCCTTTCTGGGATCGGTGCATTGATCGAGACTACCGGAAAGGAAAAGACTCCTCTTCAATTGAAAGTGAATCGATTTGTCAGGAACATGTTTCTCGGTGGTTTGGTAGCTTTTCTATTCGTTTGGGGGTATCAATGGTATTTGAGCAAAGATCTGCTACATGGATTATTACATGGATTAACGATTGCTATGTCCGTAATTCCGGAGGAAATACCTGTGGCCCTTTCTACCTTCATGGCACTGGGAGCGTATCGATTGTTGAAGAAAGGAATTATCGCCCGCTCCCCTAAAACTGTAGAGACACTTGGAAGTGCAACTGTGATCTGCGTGGACAAAACGGGCACTTTGACTCAAAATTTAATGTCCTTACAATATGTCTTAGACGCACAAATTGGAGATTCAGAATTGGCAAATAATCCGCTTCCATCAGACACGCTCGTTTATGGCATGTGGGCCAGTGAAGTAGAACCATTTGACCCCATGGAGCAGTCCATTCATCGTTGGTACAGTCAGTTGTGTGGAACAGACTTAAGGAAAGATGCTCGTATGATTCAAGAATTTCCATTGGCCGGTTCACCACCGTCTATGACGCATATTTTCAGATCTGCCGAAAACGAACAAATCATTGCCTGTAAAGGAGCTTTGGAAGCTGTACTTGATAAATGCGATGCTGATGAATCAACCCGAAATCTGTGGCGCGAACGAGCAACCGTTTACGCCCGAAAAGGCTACCGAGTTCTTGGAGTTGCCAAAGGTGTTTCTTCCAAAAATGTTCCATTAAATTTAAGTGATATTACGTTTACTTTTTGTGGATTACTTGTTTTCCAAGATCCCATATCGCCAGATATTCCCCGTGTCATCCAAAATTTTCAGGAAGCTGGAGTACAAGTAAAAATGATCACCGGTGATTATCCTGAAACTGCAACGGCCATTGCCGCAGCATGTGGAATTCCTTCTGAAAAAGTAATTTCAGGTGAAGAGGTGCTTTCCATGTCAGATGAAGTTTTAAAAAGCAAGGTTTCCGAAGTCAGCGTTTTTGCACGAATTAAGCCGGAGTTAAAATTACGGATTGTCACCGCCTTACAGGCTAATGGAGAAATTGTAGCAATGACTGGTGACGGGGTAAATGACGGGCCTGCGTTGAAAGCAGCCCACATCGGAATTGCGATGGGTAAACGCGGAACGGATGTTGCAAAAAGTGCGGCGGGACTGATCCTAAGTAATGATGAAATGGGTCGAATGGTGGATGCCATCTATTTAGGAAGAAGGATCAATTTGAACTTATCACGAGCAATTCGCTATATCGTTGCCATTCATATTCCAATCATATTATTGGTAATCCTTCCTCTATTTCTGAATTGGATGCCCGATACACTATTCTCTCCTATTCACGTCATTTTATTAGAATTGATCATGGGACCAACTTGTTCTTTGGTATTTGAGAATGAAACACCCGATCATAAAGAAATGCATGATCCAATCTCAATTTCCAAAGCATTGATTCCCGGGAAGCAGCTATTCATGACTTTGTTACAAGGCATAACATTGACGATTGCTTGCACGCTAACAGCGTTTTTGGCTCAGTCTTGGCAACTTGGAGAGGAAAATATGCGAACCGTTGTTTTCTTTACACTGATCTTCGGAAATGTATTCCTCACCCTTTACAACAGATCGGATGTATTCACCATTTTTTCCGGTAAGCTATCGCAAAACACCATGGTTTATTGGATCATTGGTATAACGGGTGTGATCCTGCTTCTGATCGCGTTTTTGGAACCTTTACAACAGCTTTTGAGCATGAATGCGGTAACAATAAGAATTTTCTTAACCGCATTGATGTTTGCCATATTAGGAACTATCTGGATCGACATCCGCAAACTCATCCTATTCCGTAAAAAATAAGTCATGTTACAATCATCTTTATTAAAGATAAGCGCGCTATTCATACTTCAACTTGTTTTCTTGCAAACATTAAGTTTCGGACAGTTTAAAGCGGCCGATTCGCTTCGTGGTGGTTACGGAATCACTCGCCAGTGGTGGGATCTTAAATATTATGATCTAGCCGTTGAATTCTTTCCGGATCGACAGGAGATCTCAGGTAAGAACGATCTGGTTTTCGACTTGGGGTTGATCCGAGAAAATTACCTGTTACAATTTGATCTTCAAGCACCATTGATCATTGACCGTATTGAGTTCAACGGAAAGCAATTGGAGTTATCTCAGTTGAAAACAATCGGAAATGCACATATCTTGGATCTTACTCGGGAAACAATCTTGCCGAAGTCCAATCATTTTGTTGTTCATTACCACGGACAACCTCGAAAAGCCGTGAATCCTCCCTGGGACGGTGGTGTTATCTGGCGAAAAGATAAAAACGGACTACCATGGATCTCAATTGCTTGTCAAGGTCTTGGAGCAAGCGTTTGGTTTCCATGTAAAGATTCTCAGGCAGATGAGCCGGACAGTGTGCGTATGACTTACACTTGTACCTCAAACATTAAGTGCATCAGTAACGGCATTTTGGAAAAATCGGTAGACAATCCGAACGGAACAAGTAGCTACACCTGGAAAGTCTCAAATCCGATCAATAATTATTGCATGATCCCCTATTTTGGTGATTATGTGAACCACCATGACCATTTTGCGGGAGAGAATGGGCAATTGGAGGTCGACTATTGGGTACTTCGCGATGATCTTGAAAAAGCAATCCCGCATTTTGCGGATGTCAATAAAACCCTAAAAGCTTTTGAATACTGGTTTGGTCCCTACCCTTTTTACAACGATGGATATAAGATCGTACAAGCGCCACACTTGGGTATGGAACATCAAAGTGCAATCGCTTATGGGAACCAGTTTAAAAAAGGATATATGGGTCGCGACCTCAGTGGAACTGGTCAAGGTTTGAGCTGGGACTTCATCATTGTACATGAAAGTGGACATGAATGGTTTGGAAATAACATTACCACCATGGATATTGCCGACATGTGGGTACACGAGAGCTTTACGAACTATTCAGAGGTGCTTTTCACCGAATATTGGTTTGGTAAAGAAGCGGCAGATACTTATTGTCAGGGACTTCGAAAAAACATTCAGAACGACAAACCGATCATAGGAAAATACGGTGTACAGGATGAAGGATCAGGTGATATGTACTACAAGGGTTCCAACATGCTCCATACAATACGTTGTTTGGTGCAGGACGACACTCTGTTTCGTGAAATGTTGCGTAACATGAATCAACAGTTCTACCACCAGACCGTAACGGGGAAACACATTGAGGCCTTCATGTCCAAGATGCTAAAAATGGAACTTTCTCCAATCTTGGATCAGTACTTAAGGCAACAATATCCGCCAACACTGGAAGTGAAAACTATTCGCGGCGGCGTCAAATACCGTTGGGTCAATTGTGTGAAAGGGTTTAACATGCCACTTGTTGTCAATGGAAAACTGTGGAAATGCAGCAGCAAATGGACCAAGAAATCTTTGAAAATACCCGGAGATTTTACGATCGATCCGAATCTGTACATCATCGTGAAGAAGTAATAAAAATTGTTTATTTCTTTTCGGAAATGCTTCAAATTCCTGACGGCTAAATTGGTAATTTTGCATTAAAATTGTTGCCATGTTGACACTTGATCCAAAAGAACTTCCCATTCCCAAATTGCACGGTTATTTATTGGGAGCGATAGGTCCTAGACCGATTGCTTTTGCATCAACAGTCGACGAAAACGGCGTGAATAACCTGTCACCTTTCAGTTTTTTCAACGTGTTTTCAGCAGCACCTCCAATTTTGATCTTTTCACCGGCCCGGAATGGCCGTACGAATACAACCAAGGATACTTATAACAATGTTAAAAAGGTACCGGAAGTTGTGATCAATATTGTGAACATGGACATCTTGCATCAAATGAGTTTGTCAAGTTCTCCTTTCACTCCAGAAGTGGATGAGTTCGTGAAATCTGGTTTAACACCCATACCATCAGAAACGATCCGACCGATGCGTGTAAAAGAAGCTCCGGTTCAATTCGAATGCAAGGTGAATCAAGTAATCGAATTGGGTGACCAAGGAGGCGCAGGTAATTTGGTGATCTGTGAAGTAACCAAAATTCATATTCACGAGGATATCCTCGGTGCAGATGGCATGATCGATCAGAAGAAGATCAACTTGGTAGCTCGTATGGGTGGAAATTGGTACTGTCACGCTAATGAACATTCCATGTTCGAAATTACCAAACCAATCACAACAGTAGGAATCGGATTCGATCAACTACCAGAAGACATTCGAAACAGTCCGGTACTGAACATGAACGAACTGGCTCAATTGGCTGGAATCACTGAACTACCGAATGAAACTGATGTGAACGAGTATAAGTTATTGGAATTAAGCGATATATTCGTAACTTTAGAAGACGAGCCTGCGAAACTTGAAAGAGCTTTGCATGAACGCGCCAAATCACTCATTGCAAACAACGATATTGAAGGAGCTTGGATGACCCTCCTTGCCTTCAATGACTAAAAATAAATAACCAGTAAGATGTTTAAAATTTCCGGAACTTTAAAAGTTAAGAACGATACAGTACAGGTATCGGAAAAATTCTCAAAACGCGAGTTTGTCCTTACCGATAATGCCAGTATGTATCCGCAAGATATCTTGTTCCAATTGACGCAAGATAAATGTGCGCTTTTGGATGCATTCCAGCCGAATGAGCAATTGGAAGTATCTTTCAATTTGCGTGGACGTGAGTGGACGAGCCCACAAGGTGAAGTAAAATATTTCAACACATTGGAGGCATGGCGCATTGAGCGTGTAGGTGCCAATGCAATGGGTGGAGGAATGCCAGCTGGCGGACCAAGTGCAATGAATTTAGATCCAATCCCATCTGCTCCTGCTGCGTCAACAGCACCGAGTGACGATGATGATCTACCATTTTAATTTAAAGCCCGTTCAACACGGGCTTTTTTATGCTACTACAGCTCGTTCATGAAAGCAACATTAACCAAGTTAACCTTGATTTTCGTCGCCTTACTTTTAGGACAGGTGGCCTTTTTTGGAGTTGTTCATTTCGTATTGAAACCAAGTGCTCCAATGGATCAACAAGACGATATCTTCTTATACATCCTCCCAATAATCATGGTCTTTTCCCTGACTACCGGTGGTCTGTTCAGTAAGCAACGTTTTATCGAAAGTCGTAAGATGGAGGAATTGGAGGAAAAACTTAGATTGTACACAAGTACATCCATCATTCGAATGGCATTATTGGAGGGAGCTAATTTAACTGCAATAGTCTTTTACCTCATGGGTGGCAATCAGGCAATAGCTATAATGGGCTTAGTGGGTCTCTTGGCTTTCATGAGTTTGATCCCCAATAAAGGTCGATTGCAACGAGAATTGGCTTTGTCTGATCAAGATCTTGTCTAACGCCCTTTCCATTCCGGTTGTGTGAACATCGCATTACCGATCAAGGCCAAAATGTAGATGGGATAACCGAATTCAAACAACAACAATCCAGTTATTGTTTTTGCATCCAATGATTTGGTATCCATTCGAATAAGCGCCAGATCTAAGGATCCTTTCAACAAAATCGTCAGTAAGGTAAACCATTGCGCCCCTGCGAACCAGCTTAGTATCAACAGTAAAAAATAGCTCAGGTGCAAACCAACAGCCCAAACGCCCAAAAAGCTGTTCAGAGTATCGCCTACATTCCCTGTCTTGTTCATCCAACGCACACGTTGCTCCATAGTATCGGCAAAGGTCTCAGGTGTTTCTGTGAAAACTTTGGCTTCGGAAATCTCTGCAATCTCAACGCGCTTATCAGCTTCGCGAAATGCCCGAAGAGCATACATGTCGTCACCAGACAAAATATGATCGTGTTCCTCAATATCATTTACTTCATCGTAACTACTTACTTTGAACAACAAGTTAGCTCCCGAACAATTCACCGGACGCAACCAACCTGAGACACCGCGATTGATCAAGGTGGTAAACAAAAACTCCAATGTGAAAAAGGAATGCCACCAACGTTGTCCCTTCATTTCAACTGGCAAAATAACCATGTCAGACTCAGGCATTATCAATAACGATTTAATATAATTCTTACCAAACCATACATCGGCATCCATTGTAAGGCAATATTCTGTTCGTACATGATCAACTCCAAAACGAATGGCGCGCTTCTTTCCGCGTTGCTCAGGAGGAAGATGTAGCAAACGAAACGGGAAATGCTCTAAATCGTTGAAAAAAGGTTGAAAATCATCTTCGGAATGATCATTCACGAAGATCCACTGGGCAGGTTGATAACTCTGCGAGCGGATGCAATCGATCAATCGTTTCAAATTAGTCGACTCATTGCGAAAGGGAATCACAACTGTTACCTCATCCAAAGACATTTGAGGTTTTTGAGAATTGGCAAGACGCAATCGTTGTATCCCAAAGATCAAACCCAAAATTGAAACAGCATATAAGAGGAACCAAATACTAACGAACCACATTTTCCTTTTCTTTTCGCGGAATCCATACAAAAGTACTGAAAGCTGCAGGAAGAACGATATTGATCAACCAGATCAATAAACTAGCAAGCAAAATATCTGGAATGGCAAGGCCTAACTTCGTAAACACATACAATGCTGCCGTTTCTCGAATCAACACTTTTCCAGACCAAAGTGAAGGTACAAATGAAGTCAACAAGTACACCAGCCAAACACCAAGAAGCAAGGTTTCAAACTGTGTATACCCTAATGACACAAACAGCAGCACAAACTGAAGAGAAAATATAAAAAAGCGCAATAACGAATAGCCCAACATACTGTATTGGAAACGCACCAAGAAAGGACGTAATCGCTGCAATCGTCTCAACCATTTCTTGCGACTCTTATGTTTGGGTAAAAGAAGTGGCCAGGAAAAATAAAATGCCATTACAAATCCGGCTATTACTAATGAGAACACACCTACTTTAACGGGGTAAATCTCTAAAAAGAATAAACCGATCACTCCAAAAACAAGTGTTGGGATCAATTGACTGTAATTGGCTTGCATGGATGCAGCAATGATCAAAAGACGATCTCGCTTCCTAAAATGGATCATTCTGCCTATAAAACTTCCCCATCCATTGGGTGTTAAAAAGGCTGATCCTACTCCGCTCCAATACGCTCTGAGAATCATTGTCCGATTCGCATCAATACTTTCAGCAGCAACACGCCATTTGGCATATTCGAAATATTGGTTTGCAATTAACAATAGCACGGATGCAATCAAAGCCCAAGGATCTGTAAATTTTAATCCCTTCAATTCACTCCAATGAACATCTTTAAGTTGCAGAACGAGCAAAGTAACAACTCCTAAAAACACCGCCATCTTTATTAGCAACCGCCAATAAGCGCTATTTTTCGTAGATTTACCTTGTTGATTCATTTGCATGACCGAAGATACAATTATTTTAGGCATAGACCCGGGGACTACCGTTCTTGGATACGGATTGATCCAGATTTCGGGATCACGGATTCAACTGCTCAATTTTGGTATCATACAATTGCATAAACTCGATAATCAACCGGACAAACTGAAACGCATTGTTGATCGCGTTGAAGGATTGCTGGAAGAATACAAGCCTGATTTTATGTCGATCGAAGCACCATTCTTTGGGAAAAATGTACAATCCATGTTGAAACTTGGGCGTGCCCAAGGAGTAGTTATCGGTTGTGCCTTAAGAAGAAACATTCCTTACGAA
Source organism: uncultured Fluviicola sp. (assembly GCA_964383785.1). Lineage (GTDB taxonomy): Bacteria > Bacteroidota > Bacteroidia > Flavobacteriales_D > Crocinitomicaceae > Fluviicola. Next base: position 7,857 of record CAYLJB010000018.1, on the reverse strand, counting down.
GAATACACACCAAAACGCATTAAACAAGCAATTACTGGAAACGGTAATGCATCCAAAGAACAAGTTGCAGCAATGCTTCAAACGCTTCTTGCATTTCCAGAAATGCCAAAATATTTAGACGCTACGGATGGTTTGGCTGCCGCAGTTTGTCACCATTTTTCCAAAGGAATCGGAGAAAACAATAAGTCCAAAGGAAGTAGTTGGAATTCCTTTTTGAGTAAAAACCCAGATCGTAAAATTCGATGAAACGCATTTTTCAAATCCTATTATTCTTCGGGATAAACGCGACTATTGCACAAGAATCTTTTGAATGGAAAACAGGTATTTGCCAAATGAACGGCATAATCGATACTGCTAAAGCCAATGAAGCTGAGTTGAACAATGCCCTTTACATCATTTGGCAGCCTAGCGGACTTTCAAGACCGTTTTTGTGGAACAAACCAGCAGATTCTACCCTTGTCAATTTAGAAATTGTAAAACGGGAGTATCAACAGAAAAAAGCTGAACTAACTAGTTGCGCATTACCGAAGGGAATTTATTGGGAACAGATGCGTCAAGCTCGTTTAAAGGAATTGAAAGATGCTTATGAATTGAGAAGTTTGGCTATCAAGGCATACACCAATCCAAAACTATTGAAACAGCAAAAAACGGCAGGTTGTTCGAACGCAGAAAAAGCACTCATTTTAGGTGGCGATGCTTTATTAGCATATTGGAAGAAACAACACGAACAAGAAGTGATCGGTGCAGTAGATCCGGTTGCTATCCAAAAGGATTTCGATCAAAAATGGGAAAGCAAAGATAAATTGCTCTGGGCTCGAATCGAAGTGATGCGCTATGGTTGGTGGAACTGTGTATCAGAAAAGCAGCAGGGAAATATTTCAGAGTCAGAAATTGAAATTGCCTTTAAGCGTTTGTTCCTGGAGGTACGCGAAAACTGTCATTGATTTTGCAGCTTTTCTCCTTCACGCGTAAGAGAATCCATAATCTCTGTGTAGATCTCCTGAAGTTCTGCATCATGTACCACATAATAGTCGTATGAACGCTCAAAGCGTTCAGGCGTGATCTTTCTTTCTTTTAAATATGCTTTACCGGAACTGGTCATCACTTTGTAGAAAACGGTAACATTCTTGTACCTGTTCTGCACTGCTGACTCTAGAATCGTCATGTCCTTTAAAAGCACAGCCATGCTATCCTTCGGGATAAGATCATCCGGGGCGTCCGGGAGTTTTATTTCTCCTGAACAAGCCCCTAAGATCAAACCTGTTATGACAAGCAATTTTAATTTCATCGGTTGAAAGTAATGCGTTCTCCCACGCCTAATTTTTTAATTTCTACCCCGTTTCTGTAAACCAATTGTCCGTTTACATACGTTGAATGAATTGCATGATTGAAAGTAGTTCCTTCAAATGGCGACCAGCCGCATTTATAGCGTAAGGAAGGGCGATCAACCACCGTTTTGGCATTTGGATCAACCAAGACCAAGTCAGCAAAATAGCCTTCGCGGATAAATCCTCTGTCAGCGATCTGAAAACACGTAGCTACTGCGTGCGCCATTTTCTCAACCACTTTTGTTCTGGAAATCTTTCCTTCTTTTGCAGCCTCCAACATGGCCAATAAGCTATGCTGAATCAAAGGTCCGCCCGATGGAGCCTGCATGTATTTTTGAGATTTTTCTTCCAGCGTATGCGGAGCATGATCTGTTGCGATCACGTCAATGCGATCTTCCAATAAAGCCTTCCAAATTTCATCGCGATCTGCAGCTGTTTTCACCGCAGGATTCCACTTGATGAAGTTCCCTTTTGTTTCATAGTCTGTATCAGAGAACCACAAATGGTGAATACACGCTTCAGCAGTAATTCGTTTCTCAGCCAATGGCAATTTATTGTCAAACAAGTGCGTTTCCTTACCTGTAGAGATATGCAGAATATGCAAACGCGTGTTGTATTTCTTCGCCAATTCTACTGCTTTTGAGCTTGACAAATAACACGCTTCCTCAGAGCGGATCAATGGGTGTGCTGTTACAGGAATCTCATCACCGTACATCTCTTTGTAGCGCTCCATATTCGCGCGCACTGTTGCTTCATCTTCACAGTGGGTAGCAATGAGCATAGGAACTTGTGAAAACAATCCTTCTAAAGTTTGGGTATGATCCACCAACATGTTTCCGGTTGAAGACCCCATAAAGATCTTCACACCGCACACATTTTTGGGATCTGTTTTCAGCACTTCTTCCAAATTATCATTGGAAGCACCCATGAAAAATGAATAATTAGCGTATGAGGTCGCTTTAGCAATGTCGTATTTATCTTGAAGCAATTCCTGAGTCAGGGCATTCGGAACCGTATTTGGCATTTCCATGAACGTTGTAGTTCCTCCTGCAATTGCCGCAAAGGATTCTGTTCCGATAGTTCCTTTGTGAGTAAGCCCAGGTTCACGGAAGTGTACTTGATCATCGATCACCCCTGGAACTAACCAAAGGCCATCGCAATTGATCTCACTAACCACACCATCAGCTTCAATAGTGGAAGCAATCTTAACAATTCGTTTGTTTTCTACGAGTAAATCTGCAACGATCTCTTTTCCTTCATTGATAATCGTAGCCCCTTTAAAAAGTAATTTTTCCATTAGACTTTTAGTTTGCGCATTTTCCACACTCCGAAGAATGCTTCTTTAAAAATTCCACTTGACATTTTAGATTCACCATACTGTCTGTCGATAAAAGTGATCGGCAGTTCAATTACGCGAAATCCTTTTCGAATGGCTGCATATTTCATTTCAATCTGAAATGCATAGCCTTTGAATTGAATATTGTCAAGGTCCAGCGCTTCCAATACTCTATGCGAATAACACATGAATCCTGCAGTAGTGTCCTTAATTCCGATGAACAAAATCAAGCGCACATATACCGAGGCAAAATAAGACATTAAGATTCGACCGATCGGCCAATTTTTAACTTTTCCTCCACGCACATATCGTGAACCTATAGTTAGGTCGGCATTACTCGAAACACAAGGCTCCAACAAACGTGGGATATCATTTGGATCGTGGGAAAAATCACAATCCATTTCAAAAATGTATTCGTATCCGTGTTCCAAGGCCCATTTGAAGCCATGGATATAAGCCGTTCCAAGGCCCAATTTACCTGCTCGTTCCTCTAAGAAGATCTTTCCTGGATACTTGGCTATTTCTTCACGGATCAGGTCTGCTGTTCCATCCGGTGAAGCATCGTCTACGAACAAGATTGATATCTCCACTGGAAGTGACATCACTGCACGTGACATACGAGCAATATTTTCTCGCTCATTGTATGTAGGGATGATCACTATGGTTTTTGACACGCAGTTTCGATTTGTGCGAAAATAGTAATTAATACTCTAGCACACCAGTGGCTAAATCTGTTTTGTATTTTTTTAATTTTTCGGTTTGTAAATATACTCTACAATCAGGTAACTTTGGAGAATGCGCAGGTTGATAGCAATCCTCATATTACCTTTGGTTCATTCGCAGCTTTTATCGCAAGATCGATTGAACATTGAACTATTTGCGCACTGGAAACAAGACTCACTAATCACCAATACTTCTAAAGTAAGATACAGCGACTGCTACGGTTTTGTATGGAAAGATCAGGAATACGCAGTTGTTGGAAGCACCGAAGGTACTCACGTATTCTTACTTTCTAAAAATAACGAGTTCATTCCTAAAGGATTTGTACCCGGAAGGTACATCAGCACTACAGTAAGTCACCGAGATTACGCTACATACCAGCATTACTTATACGCCGTTTGCGACGAAGGCGTCAGTAGCTTGCAGATCATCGATTTCTCGCACCTTCCGGATTCGATTCATTTGATCCACGAGGACTCTTTACAATTCGGAAGAGTACACAATATTTTTATTGACACCAATCAGTCCTTACTCTATTCCCTGACCCATCGATCAACTGTGAATACGCAGACCATCGAACAACCTATGAAGATATTTTCACTGAATGATCCGCTTAACTTACAAGAAGTTTGGAGTGGACCGAGTGATGTCAATGAAGTCCATGATGCTTACGTTCGCAACGGCATGGCATTTTTGAATTGCGGTTATGACGGCCTGAGAGTTTATGATTTTTCAAACTTGTCTAGTCCCTTGTATCTAGAGTCCATGACTTTTTATCAGGAACAAGGATACAATCATCAGGGATGGCTTTGTCCGGATGGTAAAACGTACTTGTTCGCTGACGAAACCAATGGAAAACGCATCAAGAAATGCACCTGGAATGACAACAGTTTGCAAATCAATCGCTATTTCGGAGAAAACTACGAAAACGGCAGTGTACCGCATAATATCATGGCAGATAACGATTTTGCGTATGTGGCTTATTACAATGAAGGTCTACAAATTTTCGACCTACGCTACCCTGTACCAAAAAGAATTGCCTTTTTCGACACGTATCCTGAAGAGAATTTCTTTCAAATGAATGGCAATTGGGGAGTATATTCACTTTTTCCTTCCGGTCGTATTTTGGCTTCAGACAGACAAAATGGGTTGTTTCTTTTAAAATTCGATGCAGATTCTTTTCGTAAAACATTGATCCAGGATGATGCACTAATTTATCCTAATCCGGTAAAAACAGAAGAACCATTTCATGTTCAATTTCCTTTCGATGCCACAGATATTGAAATCGAGATTCGAGATCTGAATGATCAATTGGTGTTACGTTCATATTTGGCAAATGCCAGTCTGTATTCAACCGAACTGGAAATCGCTGTTGGATACTACATTGCCCAAATCGCATTCACAGATAATTTCGGTACAAGACGCCTGGAGAATCTGACTTTTGTCGTGATAAATCCCTGAATGGCGCATTACGCTCAATCAATGTAAACCTTAAGAAGATCCGGGAAGAAAATTGGTTGCTCGCATTCCGATTCGATTATATTTGTAATGTAAATCGAAAATAAAATCCCGATGAAAAAGTCCCTAGCTATTGTTGTTTTGAGTTTAAGTGCAGTTGTATTGGTGAACTGTGGAGGATCAGGTTCTGAAACGAAAGACTATTCGAAAGAAGTAGATGCCGGTAACTTCAAAGGGAACACCTACAATTGTGAAGAGCTTGGTTGGTCAATGACCTTTCCTGACACATGGACTATAACGAAAAAAAGCAGTTTGATCGCCGCTGATAAACGCAGCAAAGTAGTTTATGACGGTGACTCTGTAAACACTTCAGGGATCAAGCGACTACTAGCGTTTCAAAAGAACTTCGATAATAATTTTCAGTCGACGATGGAATTGATCGGCGATAACGATTATTACAAATTGATTGGTGGCATGCGCAAAATGATGTACCAAAACTATTTTGATCAGTATATCAGCGTCGACACAAGTTCGTCAATAGTGCCAATTGATGGAAAGAAGTTTGATTGTTTTGAGATCCGCTTATTCGACAAACAAGGCAAGGAATATACAAAGCAACATTTGTACACACGTGTAGTGGAAGACTATTACTTCTCAGTGGTGATCACAAGTAACAATAAAAAGGATCACGACAAAATGACTCAGGCATTTAAGGAATCTAATTTCGCAAAATAAATATTTGACGGTTGATTAGTGCTGGGCAATTTGATTTTTTGGATTGTAAAGTTTGAACTTTGCATCTTCGCAATATTGCGAATTATAGAATTAGTTAATAATACAATTCCGGAATTCTGGAATTCTGGAATTCGGTAATTTGATAATTATCGAAATCATGAAAAAATCAGTCTTCGGCCCCTCCAATTTCTTTGATCACCTCAAGAACCAAGTCCATTTCAAAGCCTTTGGATAACAAGTAGCGACTCCATTTTGCTTTTCGTTTCCAAATATCTTTTTCTTTTATCAGGTCTTTTTGTTTCTTTAGCGCTTCCTTTTTTAATGCATCCCAATATTCATCAGGATCAATACTTAGGATAGCATTTCGAATGATCAGTTCGGGAATGCGCTTCATTTTTAAACCTTGTCGGATCTTATTTCGTCCCCAATGTTTGATACGCAATTTACCGGAAACATATGCCAACGCGAATCGTTCTTCATTCAAAAAGTTCCATTCGATCAAATGAGCCATCAAACGGCCAGATTGCTCTTCATCCAATCCCCATTGCAGCAATTTATTTTGCACATCAAAATGACAACGTTCCTGATAAGCACAAAAGGCTTCAATCTTTGCCTTTGCCTCTAAAAACGAAATGCTCCCCATTAGAGAGCAATTTCGTTTTTATTTCCGTCTATGAAGCTATATTCAAGCAAATGGTGGGCAGTTACACCACGTACTTCCACCCATTTTTTATACTTAAAGAACCATTTCCATTGTTTCGAAATGAATCCTTGTTTGAAATACGCTTCTAAATATGGGTGTACCAAAAGCACGACCTTCTTTTCTTTGCGATCAGAGAGCAAATAATTCAAATTATTCTCGATCTCCTCTGCAAACAAAATGGATGCTTGAACTTCACCAGTACCATTACATGTTGGACATGTTTCTGAAGTATTGATATCCGTTTCCGGACGCACACGTTGACGTGTGATCTCAACAACTCCGAATTTCGATGGAGGTAAAATATTGTGTTTTGCACGATCGGAGCGCATGAACTCTTTCAATTTCTCATAGAGTTCTTTGTTGTTCTCCTTATCATGCATATCGATAAAATCGATGCACACAATACCACCCATATCTCGCAATTGCAGAATACGTGCGATTTCCTCCGCCGCTTCTATATTGGTAGCTAAAGCGTTCGACTCTTGTCCATCCGCACCTTTTCGATTTCCGCTGTTCACATCGATAACGTGCATTGCCTCGGTATGTTCAACGATCAGGTAGCCTCCAGAAGGAAGTGGCACTTTTTTACCAAACAAAGTTTTGATCTGTTTCTGAATCCCGAAACGCTCAAAAATATTGAGCTTTCCGTCATACAACTTCAAGATCTTTTCACGACCTGGAGCAATTCCACTGATGTAGTCTTTCAGCTCTGCCATGAGCTTTTCATCGCTCACATGAATATTCGTGAAATCGGCATTCAAGAGATCGCGTAGGATTGACGAGGTTTTATCTATTTCGCCTAAAACACGACGAGGCGGAGTAGCTTGTCTCAGGTTTGCATGCATAGATTTCCATTTCTCCAGCAAATTGCGCAAATCCTGATCTAACGCTTCCACTTTTTTGTTTTCCGCAACTGTACGGATGATCGCCCCAAAATTCTTTGGTTTGATATCGTCCATTAGATTGCGCAGACGATCTCGCTCTTCTGGACTCTTGATCTTTTGAGAGATCGAAACTTTATCGGAAAATGGTACAAGCACCAAATAACGTCCAGCCAAAGTCAACTCAGCACAAAGCCTTGGACCTTTACTTGAGATTGGTTCTTTTGCAACTTGTACTAAAATCGGAGAAGATGACGAAACGATGTCTGCAATCTTACCGTCTTTTGGAATGTCCTTTTCCGGCTTAAAATACAGCAAATCTGCCACATTTTGTTTCCCGTGAAGGGTATCTCGGGTGAATTTATCCAACGACTTGAATTGTGGGCCTAAATCCAAATAATGCAAAAATGCATCTTTTTCATAACCCACATCAACAAAGGCTGCATTCAGACTTGGAACGACCTTTCGGACCCTTCCAAGATAGATATCACCAACTGCAAAGTCAGTGTTTCCTTGCTCTTCATGCAATTCAACCAATTTACCATCACGCAAAAGAGCAAGCCAGACACCCCCTTGACGAGTATCAACAACTAGTTCTAAACTCACGATGTTAAATTAGAAAGTGACTAAAACAGAAAAACTTAGTAAGCATTAACTCACTAAGCTTTTCATTAAAAACTTATTCAGAAGATTATT